>JALZWO010000093.1 GCA_023300375.1 Granulosicoccus sp.
GGCTACACGGTGATCAAAATCAGTGATCGTGGAATCCAGCTCACCACTGATATCTGTGAATCCTGTAAGACCGTCAGGGTTCTCGAATACGCGATAAAACTCGGCACCTTCTGACGGCTGCCAACTGATTCGGAAAGCTTTGTCTTGCACAAGTTCTAAGCTGGCTGGTACCGGCTCCAACGCATCACTGCCCAACGGATTTGTTCCGGCAATTGATTCACTTAAATTGCTCACACCGTCGCCATCAGTATCCCACCGATCAGTATCGAACTCATCCGCTACGATTTGCAAGGTTTCAGACGGGCTAGCACCCGTTGTAAAAGATCTCTCAACACTGCCTAACGTTATCGCACCATTGCCATCGCTAAAAGTAACAAGGAGTTGATTTTCTGTATTGGCTGGAAAATCAACTGACGCTGTCCACAGCTCATCACGGTTCCATAGGGCAGTAGTATCAACTTCCCCCCAAGCCACACGAACTTGCAAGGCGTTAGAAACATAGACAGGTACGGTGATGTCGAAGTTGACGCGCGTTGTACTTGACTGTTCTGGCCCTAGTGGTTCTGCTGTTGTTTCACCTGTATCACCTGTATCACCTGTAGTGCCTGTAGTACCGTCTTCCATGTCGTTCGTACCAGCAGTATTGCCATCATCTGCGCTTTCATTTCCTGCATTCTCGTTTCCTGCATCGGTAGCATTGATGTCAGCAGACGATTGAGAGTCACCCGAAGTAGACTCACTGGAACTGGAGCAGCCGGACACAAGCAGCGCGCTGATCAGCAGCAAGAATGAACAGCGAATAGGCGTTGAAATAAAAGAATTCATAGAGTGTCCAGTGGCAAATCACGAGCTAAGGAAGAACTTAACAACAGACAGGCAGTGTCACTAGCATACTAGGGCTCTAGATATCTGATAGGGCATGATTCAAACAATTGTGTCTGTATTAATACCACTCTGAGGAGTGGTACATAGGCTGTTCATTTCCAACTAGATGAAATCGAAATTCGAAACGTATCAATGGCCGCTTTAGGCCGAACTGGTACCGTCAAATTCTAGATGGATTATTAACCTGCTGCAAATATCTGCAGTCAGCTCCAAGGCTGAAAACAGGCCAGACATTGTGCGATCAATGCAATACTTGAACAGACCAGAGTTGTCCAGAAACAAAACTACAGATCTGGGTATGAAATTTATACAAATAACTAGATCGCCATCACGAATTCGAACGTTCTAACTGCGTTAAAAGCTGTGTTTGTGCTCTGGATATAAGCGCTAAATGGCTGTATGTCTATTATTAAGAGCGCAGAGAGGTAACAGTGCTATTGAAACAGCTTCATTCATGCTTGAGCCCCCTAGGTATGATTGCTTGTGATAGCCCGGTATTAATGCCAGTCGAAAACATATTCAATTGGTTATCATGTGTTGTACTGCTTGTGATGAAGCTGTAGTGAAACAAAGACCATGTGCGTATTGTGGTTCGACTATTGCAGTTTTGAAACTGACTTAACACAGCGTTAGCCGTACTCATCAACTGCTTTTTTGAAGCTAAAAATAAAGACATTTCAGTGTGCTTAAACCTAGAGTAAGATAATACAAAAAATTGTTGATCAATTTTGAATTAACTTACGTTTTAATGAGCTTCTGGACACAAAGACAATGTAATGAAATCTAAGAATAAAAAAGGGAATTCCAACTATGTCATGTGATATATCCAACAAGCCCCGAAAAGCTTGGTCGTACAAATTAACAATGTCTATGTTTGTATTGTCATCACTGCTCTTCACATTTTTTACAAGCAACGCGCTTGCACTTGAATCACCTAGTAATATTCGATTAGAAGGTGCTGAGCTCAGATGGAACGAAGTTCCCGAGGCCAATGAATACCACCTCTATTATTTTGAGGGTCCGGTACCTTCTAACACGGTTGTAGGCAATTACGTCACTCTTACTAGCGGCACTTCAAGGTCCCTTGACACAATTAACGCACCCTTTGGTTACTACACGGTTGTTGCTGTGCGAGTTACAACATCCAGTATCGGTGAAGCTCCGCTCGTGGAGTATTCTAATGTGACAGATGGAGATATCGTTCCCTATCTGGATACCACCGACGATACTGGCACCACAGAAACGATCGAAACCACCATCGTTACACCACAACTTTTAGCTACCGGACAGGAACAAAGTTTCTTCCCAGGTGACGATGGCGACAGACAGGTCGGGGCACAGGTGGAAGCAGCACAACGGTACGTTGTCAATGGCGATGGCACTCTCAGTGACACACTAACGCAACTTGTATGGATAGCCGATAGTGAGTGTATTCCATTGCGAGACTGGGTTGGCGCATTGAATTACGCAAACCAATTGTCAGGTGATGCCACTGGCAGTTGTAACACTCTTCACGATGGCAGTGCAGTAGGAGACTGGAGACTCGCTAATGTTGTGGAGCTTCAATCACTTTACAACTACGGTCCATTGGGCGTAGCAATTCTAAATGTTCCAGTGACAAATTTAGACATTGTACGAAATGATTTTTGGTCTTCCACCTCCTTCGGATCAACCCCGAGCCCAAATGATATCGGCCTAGCATGGGAAATTGATTTCTTACCAGGACCGAACACAGGCAGTCATATCGATCAAAAGCTAGAAATCGGAAGAGCCTGGGCTGTTAGGGATAATTAGTCTCTTAATAATCGACTAGAGGTTGAGGTGTGCCTACTTTAAAAATGAACATGAAGTTCGGTGGCCATAAAAAGTATATGTTCTCCACCAAAGATTATTAGCTACCGAGCCTGTGAGCCCCACAGTTGCGCCGCGACCTGAATCCAATGAGTACTTTGGAGTCAGATCGCGCCGCAAAGGCAAGTTACGGCAGATGCATGTACTTGCCCACTAAAGGTGTAACTTGTTCCTTGCTCTGCCACGCGCCCCTCTACACCAGTATGTCAATGAGGCGTCCGCTACGTTGAGCGTCGTCGGAACTATCACGGCTGTTGTTGGCAAGCTCGATTTCAACAAACGACTTAATATCATTATCACTGGCACCAGAGTCTTTCATGTCTTTGGTTTTGGCAAACAGTGAATCTCTGGCGTTGTCAGAAAATGTATTTCTGAGCCCTTCAAGTGGTGGAGCTCGGGAAGAAGGTCCAGCCTCACCGGTACTTGGAAGTGCCAATGAATTGGAGTAAGCCTGCTGCGCAGGTACTGCTGCTGGTGCTAGGTTATTCGACGTGATGATGTTCATATGACGGACACCTCAGTTCAAACTACGTTATTGCTAGGTCTTTTTAGCGGCAAGCTTCCTGTGCAAATTCATCATCTGTGCGCCGCGCGAGTAGGGCATAGTTAGAATTGTCTAAGCCGTCATGTCTTCTATTTGAAGCTTGCGTCAGTTTTAGCCGTATTTTATGACGACTGTTCGATGGATTAAACATCTGTGACCGTTGTGGCTGAAGTCTGTGATTTAGTACAACAAATCTGTAGTTTTAAGATGCTACAAAGCTGAACCTGACCAATTTTTTCGTTTATAAAAAATTCTGTGAATAAATTTTCTAAGATTTATCTATTTTCATTAATGTCTGCAGTGGCAACCTTAGCAGTTGCTGACGACTACAAGGTAGACATACCCTTCTGGCAAAGTAATGCCGTAGCAACGACAACGGCCGTGTACATTGGCGACCTAAAGCCCGGTGAAAAGCTTGAAGTATCCACCTATTTGATCTACCGACGAACCGCGGAAGAGCTCAAATTTATCGCTGATAATTATTCAGGTGATACACCTGAAATTGTGGATGCATTAATTCAGGAAATAGAAAGTAGAGTTAACTCAACGACCGGTCTAACGAGAGCGCGATATCAATTGCTTGACCAGCCTGAATTAGAGAAAAACGCCTATCGCTCAAAACGAAAAGAATACCTTGTGATGCGATCTCTTGGGAAATATGGATGTGAGTTGCAGATGGATACACCTGTCAATCAATGGCAGTCGAGTGATGCCAAGTTTTTTGATCCGTGCACAGCTATTGCCTATGATCTGGCAGGACGAGATACACGCGGATCTTATTATGTAAAGCGTACGGCGAAACCTGGTGAAGAGCCCACTGGTGAACCGATAGTGCCAGAGATAGAGCTTTATCCACACGTGGTTATACCCCCACATCACTACATTTCTGATGACACCTTGGTTCTTGGCGTTTCAGATGTTGACTCTTTGCCGCATATTTCATTTTCAGAGGAGTCATTGTTTTCTGGTTTAACACCAACAGAACTGCTCCTGCAAGCCACAGCGTTTAACGATCTGAATCGTGCGCAAGCGGCACTATCCGCTGGTGCGGATGTCAATGCACCTGGGCCATTTCGCGATACAACTGGAAGTTTACCGCTCTTAAGAGCCGTTACAAACAGTTCTATCAAAATGGTCAATTTGCTACTGTCGCATGGTGCTGTCCCTGGTGAAGATGAAAAGAGATTTGCAATAGACAATGAACGTTATGATGTGGGTGCTTTGCTGGAAGGCGTTAGAAAATAGTATTGCCACACGCCATCAAAAATACAAAGGCAGCCCTTAGCACCTTCCTGATGAATAGTGTGTGCGTAGCTGCTTAACCATACCTGCGAGAAATGCTTCCCCTGTTGCAGGTGCAAAGCGTTGCCTCTCTTCAGTCTTGCCTAGGTACACACCTTGCGCTCAACATATCTCCAACAGGGGATATGTCAGAGGTGGAACGTCGTATGTATCTCCCCCAATGGTTGCAACATAAATATTTCCATCACCTTTTCATGGGCGAATTCCCTGAATTCGGGTTGGAGCGTACATCACATCAATGGTTTAATAGTGCAAATTGGCCACAAGACTTCCGCCGCCAACCAGGTCGTGAGGCAGATTACTATGCCGAGGCGGTAAACAAACGCTTTTTACGGTGCCTCCCCCAGCGTTACAGAAAGATTGTCACACGCCAATTTCACTAATCAAACGGTCAAGTTTTCTACGGGAAGCAACTACAGCGACCTAGCGTGGGGAGTGGGTCTAGGGACGTTTAGCTTTGGTGTTGTAAGCGATTCACTTGTGGGCAACGAAGCTATAACGTCAGTTGAAATTGCTGAAGGCCATTTAGTGAAGCTCTGTGAGCACAGTGGAGGCAGAGGTATTTGTGAGACGTACTCAGAGTCCATTCCGCAGCTTGAACGCCCATTGAATAATGCTACCTCGCACATTGAGGTCACCTTGCGCTCCCAACTAAACGTTGCTGGCAACTTTACCCGCTTCCCCATAACGAACAATTGGCATCGAGTCACTCTTGTGGATAACGCACAAGGGATATGGTGGACCAATCAGGCTGGCATTCGTTGCGAATTAGCATGGAATAGAGGCGCATTAATCGCAGATGCATCTTGCCCTTATGGAGAGAGACATTGGTGCCGTAGTGGGTGCCGGTGGAGATGTTGCAGCCGTTAGAATAAACAACGAAACGTACGTGCGCACCGCACCTCACGATAATCTCCCACAAAATGTCACGCTGGAAAAAGGTTGTAGTCACTTGACTATAGCCTTGCTCGACTGATCAACGCGGCTACATCGGACGCCTACGCTCAATAGCTTATCTCGAGCTTGTAAGGAAATCGATGACCTGGATTGCAGGGTGGTGTTCAGTGAGCATTGCGTTGGGAATAACTGGATACTTTGCGCAAATATCACATGATTGTCATACCAAGGAGGCCGTATTAATTTTTTGTAACTCCGTAGTTTTTTTGATGGAGATTTAACAATTTGTGCAGCACGGGCTTTAAAAATATGGTTTAGTAGTTTGTGAACTAATGTTACAGAATTGAAGTAATTTTGAACTAAGTTCACAAACGAAGGGAGTGTTGATGGTTGCGGCTTCAGCTGCAATCAGTCCCGCTTAAATTAATGAACCATCAAGGACGTGAATAATGGAACAATATTTCCAGCTACGCCGACGTTGTAAATTAGGTGTCAGCGTAATAGCGATCACACTAATCGCTGCATTTAATAGTGCGACCGTGCAGGCAGCAGATAGTTCGTCTCCTGTTACCGTTCATCAGCATGTGAATTTCAATGGACGGCTTCTGAGTGTAGGAGAAGGCGAAGTCACGATCCAAGAGCTAAGAAGCTCCGTTGGCAATGACACAATTTCGTCTATTGCCATCGAACCCGGCTATAGCGTGCTGGCGTGTCAACACAGCCGCTTGAGAGGACGATGTGATGTCTTCACCAGCAATGCCTCTGATCTTCGAACTATCTCCTTTAACGATGTGATTTCATCGCTACGTATCAGCAAAATAGCAGACCAGTCCCCCGTTACCGTTTTTCAGCATGTGAACTTCTATGGAAATTCACTGGCTATTGAACAAGAAGGTGTTATCACTATTCAGGATCTTCGAAATTCGACAGTTGGCAACGATGTCATATCGTCAATTCAAATCTCTGATGGGTATGCGGTACGTGCCTGTGAGCATTCACGTTCAGGCGGAAGCGGGCGGTGCGAAACATTTACCAGCTCAGTCATAGACCTTCGCACAATTGGGTTTAACGACACTATTTCGTTTTTAAGCGTAACGCGAGACTCTGTCAACCCAGATCCAGAGCCTAATAGTGCACCTGTGGCGAGTAATCTTTCTCTGCAGACAACTGCTGACAGACCTGTTCAATTTACAATTGCCGACCTTGAAAATGTGGTTACTGATGCAGACGGTGATCAGCTTAACTTTACGGTGGAAGCTAGCAATACTTTGTCGCAAAGCGTTGATACGTTTACTTTCGATCCCACATCACTTTTTGCAGATTTACCACTGGGTGATTCAGAAGTTGTGGTTTTTACCTATACCGCTATAGACACCGACGGGGCGACTGATACAGCGAGTATCATCATAACGGTAAACGGTGTGGTGGAACCTGAAACACTTACAGACTTCAGTGT
>JALZWO010000094.1 GCA_023300375.1 Granulosicoccus sp.
AGCAGCTGCCGGCCCATGCGGCCAGCAGCGCCGTTCACGCTAATTTTCATAGTCTGGATCTCGTAGATGCAAGCGTACTGTGACCGTCAAGGCGTGCAAACACGTTGGAATGTCACAGTGCATTAGGTTCGAGCAATTTCAGTAAAGCAGCCTCATCGAGCACCGGTACACCCAGACTCTCAGCCTTGGTCACCTTGGAACCGGGGTCGTCTCCAGCGAATACTGCCGTGGTTTTCTTAGAAACGCTTCCCGTGACTTTTGCACCTCGAAGCTGCAACTGAGTCTTAGCCTGATCTCGGCTCATGTCGCTCATGGTGCCAGTCAATACATAAATGTTTCCAGTGAGGGTTTCTTCAACCTGTTCGACCTGGTTTTCCGGAAATTCGACCCCTTGTGACAACAAAGAATCTATCAGCTCACGGCTATGGGGATTGGCAAAGAACTGCTGGATACTGCTCGCAACAATAGGCCCGATGTCATCGATGTTGGTCAAAGCGTTTTCGTCGGCACTCATGAGCGCATCAAGTGTTCCAAAGCGGCTGGCCAAAAGACCGGAACCATTCTCCCCAACATCCCGGATACCTAATCCAAAAATAAACCGCTGCAATGTAGTTTGGCGGGACGCATTAATGGCATTGATCAACTTGACAGCTGATTTTTCACCCATACGCGGCAAGCTCAGTAATTGTTCCATGCTTAAGCTGTACAGGTCGGCTACGTTAGCGATCAGCTTTTCATCAGCCAGCTGCTCAACCAGTTTGTCACCCAGACCATCAATGTGCATGGCATTTCGCGAGGCAAAATGCTTTATGGCCTCGCGTTGTTGGGCGGCACATTGCAAGCCTCCAGAACAACGCGCTTTGACCTCGCCTTCGGTAATGACAACGGCTGAATCACAGACTGGACATTGTTTGGGGAGTTCAATTTTTTTGGGGTCATTTTTGCGCTCTTCAAGCACCACCCTTGCCACTTCGGGTATGACGTCACCAGCACGCCGCACGACCACTGTGTCGCCGCTACGAATGTCTTTGCGCTCGATTTCATCCATGTTGTGCAATGTGGCATTACTTACCGTCACACCTCCCACAAAAACAGGTTTCAAACGTGCGACGGGGGTTAATGCACCTGTTCTACCCACCTGAAATTCCACCGATTCTAAAAGAGTAATGGCCTCCTCGGCGGGGAATTTCTGAGCAATTGCCCAACGCGGAGCGCGAGAAACAAAACCTAACTCGCGTTGTTCACTCAGCGCATCTACTTTAAAAACCACACCGTCTATGTCGTAAGCAAGTTGAGGGCGGTCGCGATTCAGCCGCTCGTAGTAATCGTAGCAAGCATCAATACCGCTGCAAATCGCTGTCTCGGAATTGATTGGAAAACCCAGTTCGCCCAAGATTTCTAGCGCCTGCATTTGCGACTCTGGAACATCCATACCTTGAAGTTCGCCCAAGCCATAGAGATAAATCGACAATTTTCGCTCGGCACTCTTGCGTGAATCGAGTTGTCGCAAGCTACCCGCAGCGGCGTTTCTGGGATTTACAAACGCAGGCTTGCCCTGCACTTGCATGCTGGCATTTAAGGCGTTGAACGAGGCGTGTGACATATACACCTCACCCCGAGCCTCCAAAACAGCAGGCGGATTATCAGTGCGTAGTCGAAGCGGAATCATATCGATAGTGCGCAGGTTAGCTGTGACGTTTTCCCCAGACCTGCCATCTCCACGCGTCGCACCTTGCACAAAGATTCCATTCTCATAGCGCAAACTGATTGCTAGGCCGTCGAGCTTGGGCTCAGCCACATACTGGACATCACTAACATCTCGTTCTAGCCTTTCACGCACTCGTCGATCAAACTCAACTAGCTCTTCACGCGTGAAAGCGTTTCCTAGAGAGAGCATCGGCACCGCATGTTCTACCTGCACAAACCCCTGCAGTGGCGCCGCCCCCACTCGCTGTGTGGGCGAATCTGGAGTTCTCGCTTCAGGATGAGCTTCCTCAATCTGTTGCAGCTCACGGAACAAAATGTCGTACTCAGCATCACTCACAGATGGCTGATCGAGCACATAGTAACGATGGGCATGATCGCTCAAGAGCGTGTGCAGCTGAGCGACACGAGCGCTAATATCCCGCTCCATAAGGCAAATGCAAGTCAGGTTAAGTTAGGAGGAGACACTACTAAAATATTTTTGACGATGCATGTACTCGTAAATACCTTCACGCATGTGCTGCAACGTCTGCTTGCTTAAGGTGTTTCGATCGCCATCGAGCACGTTAGCGTTCAGCTCATTGGCAATCTCGAATGCTTCACTAACGAGAACCTCAAACGACACATCGGCTGGCACGGGTCCCGGCAATTGAAGTATCAGACTGATACCAGGAGTCACGAAGGTCTCAATATCGTCGATGTCGAAATAGCCCGGCTTAATCATTTTGGCCAGAGAAAAAACCGTATCGCCCTTATGCATGGAATGGAAAATATTCATATCACCGTAGTGATATCCCCGGCGATCAAAAATATCGAGCAGTTGCTCACCATTGATCAAGGTATTGCTTGGGGCTACCACGTGTAAAGTGACGATTTTGTTCGCAACTTCAGATTCTGAGGCAGATTCGTCTTCCATTACGGGCGTGGCCTCTGCCACTCTCTGCCTTCTTTTAGGCGTGAGACGATCACTGAAAGCCTCTATTTTTTGAGTGAAACTGGTCAAACCCGTTGATGAATCTAGGCTCTGTCCAAGATCATCGTCTAGTTCGTACTCTCCCGAACCGTGACCATCTGCAAAGCCATTGTTGGGCCTCGAGTTGAGACCTGGTCGCGCAAAGTCATCGAGATTGACATCATTAAAATCAGCTAAGGGATCGGTTAGCGTGCTGTCATCAGTTAACGGATCGTAAGGATCATTGCCAGTAGCTCGTCCACGCCGGTCAGCGTCACTGTTTGTGCCTCCAAGGGAGCCACCCGAGGAATTTCCTCGCCTCCCGGAGACAAAGAGGACGGCCAGAATGGCAATACCTGCCAGGATAAGAATCCATCGTAGATTTTCCATACATGCTACCTTTTGTGCGGTGTATCAAACACGTTTTGTTGATCAGACACCCGCCAGCTCCACGGCTTCGTGGACGTCCACTGCGACCAGACGCGACACGCCTGGCTCGTTCATTGTAACGCCCATCAGTTGTTCAGCCAATTCCATGGTGACTTTGTTGTGCGTTATAAAAATAAATTGTACACGTTGCGACATTTCTTTTACCAGTGCACAGAAGCGCCCCACGTTGGCATCATCCAACGGAGCGTCTACTTCGTCTAGCATACAAAATGGCGATGGGTTCAATTCAAAGAAAGCGAACACCAATGCCACCGCAGTGAGTGCTTTCTCTCCACCCGACAATAACTGAATGTTATTAACACGTTTGCCTGGTGGTTGTGCCACCACTACAACTCCTGTACTTAACAAATCATCGCCAGTTAGCTGCAACGAACCGTGGCCTCCCCCGAAGAGCCTCGGGAAAAACTCCTGAACCTTGGTGTTGACCTTGTCGAAAGTTTCTTTAAACCGAGCGCGGGTTTCTCTGTCTATTTTTGCGATTGCACGCTCCAGAGTCTCAAGCGCTTCAGTGACATCCAAATGCTGCTCGTCTAGATAATCCTTGCGTTTCACTTGCTCAGCCAACTCATCGATAGCAGCAAGATTGATTGGTCCCAGACGTTGAATCTGACGTTCTACCTTTTCAAGCTGCTCTGCCCAATCTACAACATTGGCTTCATCTGACAAAGCCTGCGTTACTTCATCGATGTCGTAGTTGTGCTCGGCGAGTTGCTCGTCAAGCGTTTTGAGTCGAACCACCGCCTCCTGTGCACTCATGCGTTCAGTTTGTACTTTTTCTCGCATGTTGTTTGCACGTGCATCATGACGTTGTCTTGCCTGTTCGTGCTCTCGCAACCGAGTCTCAATGCCTTCCAGTTGCTCGCGAGCCGCGCGCAGCGCATTGTCGCTAGTCAGTTTATCTTCCAGATGTTGCTTTAGTCCTGATTGTAAAGCTTCCAATGGGTCTTCATCATCACTGGATAGCATGGCATTCAAGGAGCTTTGCCGCTCACTCAGTTGCTCCATCCTTACCTGCATTCGAGCCAGATTTTGCTCTGTAGCCGCACGCGTGCTACGCATGGACTCTACCCTGATCGCCAACTCCTGCCCTGCATCGCGATCGGCGTTGGCCTGCTCACGAGCACGGGTTAAGTTATCGCGCAACATTTCCTGCTCTTCCTGAAGTCGGAATTTCTCCTCCTCGAACGCTTCTAGTTGCTCAACAGCTTCAAGCTTACGACCACTGGCATCTTCCAGTTGCAGTTGTTCCTGTTCTCGCTGCTGTTCGATCTCCGTGATTTCTTCAGCCAAACTGCGGATACGGCGTTCTTTCTGGTCAAGCTCTTGGCGTTCACCAGCAATGGTTGCCATGATCTGAGAGTGGTTTCTCACCGCATCGTTAAAGGCATGCAGGTGAGTTTCTCTTTGGGTTTCCAGCTCATTTTGCTGCTGTTCAAGTTCCTCGAGTTTTGACTGCAAGCTTTGCGAACGCTCATCGAGCACCGCCATGTCGCTTTTTAATTCGGTAATCTCTGTTTCTCGAAGTAGCACGCTATCTTGAGAGTCTCCACGTGCTACCCGCAACCACGACTTGCCCATCCATAAGCCGTCACGAGTGACGACTGACTCGTGGTCTGCCAGCTGCAATCTGATGGCCATGGCCTCAGGCAGACTGTTGGCTATACGAATTCCTGCGAGTAATTCTTGCAAAGGAAGGTTGCCTGATACTTTACTGGCCAAGCTATCGTTAGTTGGTTGCGACTGTTGCGCACTGGATCTAACGAGCGTGAGCTGCGCTTCAGGCATATCCTGCAGGCATTGATCCAGTAGTGCATCGTTATCAACACAAACGGCTTCCAAATGCGGCCCCAGCACTAATTCAACGGCAGTCTCCCATCCGGCTGCAGCGGTCATGCTTTGCGCTAGACGCGGTGCATTTGTTAACTGGTTAGCACCCAGCCAACCATCAACCGCGCGACTGTCAGGTTCCAGAGCAGCTTGTTGCAACGCTTCCAAAGAGGCAAGTCGGCCTAGGCCAGATTGGGCACGAGAACGCAGCTGATCAAGTTCTTGGCTGCACTCGCGGATAGCCTCTTTTTGTTCCTGCTGTTTTTCGCTAGCATGACTCAGTGATTGCTTGAGTCGCTCCTCATCATCTGCCGTTTCAAGTTCGTAAGCCACCTGCTCCTCAATCTGCGCACGCAAGGGCTCAAGGTCTAGGGAATCGCGCTCTTCGCGCAGGCGCGTTAGGCGCGTATCGGCGTTACCGATACCGCGTTCAAGTTGTTCAATGCGCGATCGTTCTACCTGTGCTACTTGCGAGCATTCCGACAAACGCTGGTTGAAAGCATCATTATTCTGCTGCCATTGTTGTAGCTCAGTCTCGGCTCTAGTCAAAAGCTCAGCCGAGAGTTTCTGCGATTCTTTCAGCGTGTCGAAAGCCGGCTGATCTGTTTCTATTGAGTTGACAATTTGTGCAATGCGAGCAGTGTCATCACGCAAGTGAATCAGAGCTTCGGCCAGATTTTTATCAACCTCGGCAAGCTCCTGACTGCGCTGATGGCGGGTTTCACGCGTGTGTTCAATCGTTTGCTCGATGCGCGCCACTTCGCCGCCGATGCGGTAAAACTCGGCCTGAATTTCGCTGAAACTATCGGTGGCCTCTGTTTGCTGGCCACGAGCTAATTCAATGGCACTTTCCGCCGACCGCAACTCTGCAACAGTACCCTCAAGCTCGGCCTCAAGTTCCGCAATCTTGAGCGCTTGTTGGTCTCTTTCTGCGGCGAACTCACCACGCCGTAGCACCAGTAATTCCCCACGTTTCTGGCGTTCTTCAGCTTTGAAGGCTTGATATTTTTCCGCCGTATTCGCCTGTCGTTTGAGGTGCGCCAACTGCTTGTCCACTTCCTCGCGTAAGTCGTCGAGCCTGTCGAGGTTGTCACGCGTATGGCGGATGCGGGTTTCAGTCTCTTTCCGGCGCTCTTTGTATTTGGAAATACCGGCAGCCTCTTCCAGATACACGCGCATGTCTTCAGGCTTGGCCTCAATGAGGCGGGAAATCATGCCCTGCTCAATGATGGCGTAGCTTCTGGGTCCAAGACCCGTACCGAGGAAGATATCGCGGATATCCCGACGGCGGCAACGCACATTATTAAGTGCGTATTTGGACTGTCCATCCCGGGTCACTTCACGACGAATAGAAATTTCTGTGAAGGCCGCGTACTCGCCGCCCAAAGTGCCATCAGAATTATCAAATACGAGTTCGACCGACGCCTGACCTACGGGCTTGCGGGTGCTTGATCCCACAAAGATAACGTCGTCCATGGATTCGCCGCGCAAGTGCTTGGCAGAGGACTCGCCCATGACCCAGCGCACAGCATCAATGGTGTTGGATTTTCCACAACCGTTGGGGCCCACGATGCCAACCAATGAGCTCGGAAGCTTCAGATCAGTGGGATCGACGAACGATTTGAATCCGGCTATCTTGATACGGCTGAGACGCATAGAGTTAGAGCGTATGTGAGAAACCGCAAGGAAAGCCAGCGAAACTGTGAAACTATCCACATGTACCGCAGCGGAGAAGGCCCTATTGTACTTCAGTTTTCCATTCTGACTTGCACTATCTTAGGATGGAATTCGCATATATATAACGTGGTAACAAACGCTAAAATCTGTTACCCAATTCATTGCTATGCCTCGTTAACATCGGTTATCACGACTATGAACAACCCCACATTCATGCAATCAGTAGCCTACATTAGCAGAGGCTTCACGTTGGTCAGAACACCCGGATTACGTCGCTTTGTGTGGATGCCCCTACTCATCAATCTGGCTGTATTCGGCCTATTCGGCTGGTGGATTAATTCATGGGCAAGTTCGTGGATTAATACGATCGGCTTGTTCAGCCAATGGACAGACTGGTGGATTGTGCGAGCCATCATTGGGGTTCTGCATTTTTTCACCTCCTTGGTGCTGTTTTTCTCTCTGGCATTCATATTTACCCTTTTGGCTAATCTCATCGGCGCACCTTTTAATGGCCTGCTTGCGGAAAGAGTAGAGGCGCATTTAACAGGTGAAGTCGCAGCTCCCTCGCCACCTTGGTTGACTCTTGTAAAGAGTGTTCCACGGCTGATGCTTTCGGAGCTGTCAAAGGTCACCTATTTGTTGATTTGCATCGTGCCACTGTTGATTCTGCAATTCATACCGCTGATCAACTTCATTGCACCGTTTTTACTGTTCCTTTTTGGTGCATGGATGTTCGCGCTGGAATATATGGATTACCCGATGGGCAATAACGGCGCGTTGTTCCGTGATGTTCGAGGCGCGATGCGCAAACGTCGTAAGGTGGCCTACGGCTTTGGCTCTGGCGTGGCAGTTTTAAGTACCGTTCCACTAGTGAATCTGTTCATCATGCCTGTCGCTGTTGCCGGCGCGACGGCACTTTATGTAGATTACTTGCGCGACGAATCCTTGGCCTAGGCCCCTCCTTTTATTAGCCGCCTTTCGGCTCTCTTAGCAGGCACTTTTGCAGACTTACTCGCCCCCCCCCGCCAGCCCACTGACGCAAGAGTTGGATACACTATGAGCCACCAATAGCTAAGGCACATAGCATCCTCATGGCATTCAGATTCATACTCAGCTTGTGCGCGATCGCACTGAGCTTCGCTGCACACACTACATTGGCTCAAGATTTTATCGAATCTTCAGATCGCCCTGGTGGTATTGTCATTGTTGATTTAGGACCCGCAGGCACTGAGCTTCCCAATGCAAGTTGGGATTCGCGCCCAGTGGCCGTGATTAAAAGGAATGAACGAGCTACCGCCGTTATCGGTATCCCACTGTCTGTTGGCGCAGGTGACCAGAATGTACAGGTCACAGACAACAACGGCGAACAGCGCAGCGTAGCGTTCAAGGTACGCAAACATGCCTATGCCGAACAACGGCTCACCATTACCAACAAGCGCAAGGTGAACCCTGCCCCTGTGGATATCGTTCGTATTAACAAAGAAAACAAACGACTAAAGGTTGTCAAAAGCACTCGCGCAGATCAAATGCTGGCTAGTGATTTTATCTGGCCAGTGGCTGGCCCTGTATCCAGTCCGTTTGGCTTGAAGCGCTTTTTCAATGACCAGCCGCGACGCCCGCATGGTGGTATCGATATAGCCGCGCCCAACGGCACGCCCATAATGGCTGCAGCCGATGGACTAGTGGTTGAAGCTGGCGACTACTTCTTTAACGGCAACAGCGTTTTCATTGAGCATGGATTGGGCTTACAAACCTTCTATGCTCACTTGAGCCGTATCGACGTGGCAGCTGGCGAACGCGTGTCTCAAGGACAAATCATCGGTACCGTTGGCGCAACGGGCCGAGTTACAGGACCTCACTTGCATTGGTCGGTAGGCCTTAATGCCACATGGGTTGACCCACTACTCATCATTGGCACCGATCAACCACCAGCATTGCAACCATGAGCCTTGAACTGTGGCTGGCTTTTTCAGCGGCCACCCTTATTTTGTTAGTCATTCCAGGCCCCACCATTCTCACAGTGGTTAGCTATTCAGTAACTCATGGAAAAAAAGCAAAACTACCCCTTATAGCTGCTGTGGCACTGGGCGACTCAACTGCGTTGATACTGTCTATCCTCGGGCTAGGGGCTCTGCTGGAGACCTCAGCTACATGGTTTACGGTGATCAAATGGGCTGGCGGGCTGTACCTTATCTACATGGGGGTAAAATTATTACTCTCCGGCGTTAGTGCTAACAAGCTCGACACGCCAGATGCACTAGAATCACGATGGCGGCTATTTGCCAACACCTGGCTGGTGACGGCCCTTAATCCAAAAGGTATTATTTTTTTCGTGGCATTTTTGCCGCAGTTCATTCAGAACGGGCAACCCTTAGCCCCACAAATGTGGGTACTGTCGATAACTTTTGTTGTACTCGCCACTATTAACGCTTCCGCCTATGCAACATTTGCAGGCACAGCTCGACGCATTTTGAGTTCAGAGCTTGCTCAACGCAGATTTAATCTCACGGGGGGGTTGTTGTTAACGGCCGCAGGCTTGTGGGCACTGACTGCGCGGCCTTCTAATTAATACCTTCAAATGCCTAACATGACTCTTATTAAAGCCTAGTCTGCTAAGGTGCAATCACTCAGCAGCAAGTAAACCGCTTATCTACTCTCAGGCAAAACTGACTCGTTAGTCAGGGCTAGTAGAGGTCACCTAGAGAGAACTTTCCGATTGTGCAGATGATTCAGAAGTAGCTGTCCAAAGCTCATCACCTATCTGCTTTGCAAAGACATTTGTGCCACCCCAATGTGATTCAACACTTAGCACTCTAGTTCTGACTAGTATCGACTCATTAGCATCCCTATCACGCGCTTCGCCAGATACTAATTTAGAAACATCTTCCGCACTCTGACCTTCATTTATATTACTACCGGCGATTGCTCCAACAGCTGTAGCGGGCGTTAAATCTATTGAGGGTTCGGTGCCAACAGTAACAGAATCACTTAATCCTGAGCAGCTTGACAGAGTCCACGCTGTGACGAGAACAAGTACAGGAAGGCGGCTAGAAAGAGCGAGTTGTTTTTTTGAAATATACATGATTATTTAGGTCTGGCGTACACAATGCGAGCGCATTGCTGAAGCAACGATGTTCGATCTATTAGGCTAGCAGAAAGCTTTGGAAAGTCACCCCGAATGACATCTTATTGATACCAATGTTTACTTTTTTCCGAGGGCACCCCTGTCTCATGGGCGATCAGTCGTCGCAAACACCACCTTTGGAGGTGCGCCAGTACACCGTTTGCCGGCGCAACACAACACATCCTTGACTCAGAATGCGCGCGATGACCATGTAACATAGCCAGTGCTTTGTCGCTATCAACAGCAGGGCTCTGGTACGAGGATTAACTGCATGACCGTCTAACTTGTGCATTGAGATAGTAACCTCGAAACAGCTCAAATTCAGAAGATCAACTTAAAATCGCCATTTCAGCCAAGAGTGAACGCTCTGGATTCTTTTCTTTTACCGTTGCTGATAATGGTCTGGGCATGCTCAAACTTCATCTACTTTTCAAGAGCGATACCAAAAGTTGCGCAAAAAGTGGCTTCGGCTTACTCGCAGTCCGAAAACTGCTAAGGACTCGTGGCGGCGATATTATCGGTACCGCTGCACCAGGAGACAAAGGATTGAGCGTGACCGTCTACCTGCCAGGTGCCGTTGACTTTTTTAAGAGGGGAAAATTGTTACCACGGTCTTTATCTGCCTAGATTGGTCACTTTTTCACCGCACCTCGGCCAACTTTCTCGGCGCCCTTAGACTGATTGCGCTTTTGCCGCAAACGCTCAGCAGGCTTAACCCGCATAGGCTTTACGCGCTTATCTTCTTGAAAAGGATTATCGTCCTGACGAAATTCGATCCTCAATGGAGTACCGAATAATTTTAGCGCCTTGGTAAAATGATTAACCAGATACCGCTGATAGCTTTGCGGCACTTTAAGCGCTTGCTTCCCATGAATAATAATAATAGGCGGGTTCTGCCCTCCTTGATGGGCATAGCGAAGTTTTATGCGCCTTCCGTTTACCATCGGTGGCTGGTGTTGTGTAGTAACCACCTCAAGCATACGGGTGAGCTGAGGTGTAGCCAGATCGATGAACGCCGACGTGTATGCTTTGTTAACAGACTTGAATACATCATCAACGCCCGAGCCTTGTAGAGCACTGATGAAATGTATACGAGTGAACTTCAAAAAATCCACTCTACGCTCGAGGTCTTCTCGCACCGCTTCACGCTGCTGAGGATTGAGGCTATCCCACTTATTTACGGCGACAACTAACGCACGGCCTTTGTTAATGATGTAGCCAAGTAAAGATAAGTCTTGTTCAGTGATTCCATCCGCACCATCAAGCAGCATGACACACACATTACTTTTATCAATGGATTGCATGGTCTTGATGATGCTAAAGATCTCAACCTTTTCACTCACCTTACCTCGTCGCCTCACACCTGCAGTATCTACTAGCGTGTACTCCTTACCCGCACGTTCAAACGGTACAGACACAGAATCACGAGTTGTACCCGGTTGATCGTAGGCAATGACACGATCCTCCCCCAACAACTGATTGATCAGCGTGGACTTACCGACATTAGGTCGACCAACAAAGGTAATACGGACCTCACCTCTGTCATCTTTTGGAACGAAGCCAGATTCTTCCACAGGCCCACCCGACTCGTCCAACACCTTTTTTTTCCGGCTTCGACGTTTGCGAGAAGATTCAATACGTTGATCTTCAGGGATCTCAAAATAATCGCCTAAGGTGTCTACTAATGATGAAACGCCCCGATTGTGTGAGGCAGCAACCGACACCATAATTTCAAAACCAAGCTGGTGGAATTCCAGTTGCGCTTTATCCTCGCCAATACCATCAATTTTGTTTACGCACAGCACTACGTGTCGCGCATGACGCCTCAGGATTATCGCAATCTCTTCATCAACCGACAGTAAACCTGACCGACCATCAACTAAAAAGACAACCAAGTCAGCTTCGATAACTGCCGCAAGGGTCTGATCGGCCATGGCAGCATCCAGACTGTCGGGCGCACCACTCAGACCTCCAGTATCAACGAGTAGATAGGGCCAACCACCCACTTTTCCATCACCGTATTGTCGATCACGGGTTAAACCAGGTAGATCAGCCACTAGGGCGTCTTGCGTGCGGGTAAGCTTGTTGAACAGCGTAGACTTTCCAACGTTTGGCCTGCCCACCAAGGCAATGGTGGGTTTCATAATTTAACGAGTCACTCTAAAGGCTGCAACAATACCATCGCTGGCTTGGATGTAAATGGTGTCTTCGACGAGCAACGGGCGAGACTTGATGGGTGCACTACTAGGGCGATTACGGCCTATTCCAACACCAGTATCAGCGTCAAGCACATGCAGATACCCTTCAACATCACCTAGCAATATATCGCCTTCAGGCGTAAATGCGGGAGGCGAGAGGCCACGACGCGGCATAGTGTCATTGATCCACAATTGGTCGCCACTCTCTTTATCAAATTTAATAACGTGGTCATTTTCATCTACAACGATCAGTCCGGAATCGTCTAGTGCAATGCCCGCGCCTGCCGAAACAGGTGTTGACCAAATAATCTGACCACGTGCTGGTTCAAGCCGAGCGGCTTTACCCTGATAATTTGCCACATAAATGCCTTCGTCATCAATGGCGAATTCTGCGTCTATATCGACCAGACGTTCCACCTCTGAGCGCCCGCTTGGAACACTGAGTACGGTTTCCCAAATGGTTTGTCCGTTTGCCATATTTAACGCCAGCATGCGTCCATCATCCAAGCCCAGGAGGATACCGCCATCTAACAATAAAGGGCGACTGTAACCGTTGAGTGTAAGCGCTGGTGGCGTGTTGGATTCACTCCAACGTTCACTGCCATCTTCTGGGTCAAGCACGGCCACTCGACCGTCAGCACTACGAACAGCAGCTACCCCAAATCCAGATACAACGGGTACCAATACCTCAGAGGAGGCTTGAGCTTGCCACTGTTCTTGACCGTTCGAAGGGTCAATGGCATGGACTTTAGCGTTAACATCGCTAACAAAAACCTGCTCCGAAGAACCGCCAACACCACTCACTAACCTTGTCCCCAGCTCACGTCTCCAGGCACGGACTCCAGAATCTTTTGCAAATGCAGAAACAACACCCCTGGCGTTGGCGGCTATAACCTGATCATTGACAACCAAGGGCTCAAACACACCTCTACCCGCATCCCCTACTTTCGCAGACCAGATACGCAATAGCCGTACCTCACTGTCGAACGAAGTCAGTTCGGCTGGGGGTATGGGTGCGGGATCGGATGAACAGGCAGAAATAGCTAAAGCTGCAGCTGCAATGAGCCACAGACTTGATTTTTTCATGTTAGCCATGAATTGCACGTTAGCTTGTGCCCTCGGAATCGTCAGCGGTATCAGATGGCTGCGCCAATTCATTCATCTTCATGGTCAGACCCTCACGATTGGCAATAAATTCGCTATCTGCTGCCGTTTGGTAGGCTGCACGGGCTGCATCCACATCACCAGAAAAAACGAGCAAGTCGCCACGCGCCTCTTCCACCAAACCGGCGAAAGAATCGGGGTAAGAGTTGGGCAAAATAGCTAATCCGGCTGACGCATCACCCACTGCGCCTTGAATTCTGGCCAACCTGACCTTCGCAAGCAGACGGACATCGTCTTGAGGAGCATTCTCAGATACCCACTCAAGGCGTTTGGCAGCCTCAGCAAGATCACCGCTCTCTACAGCAGCTCGAGCTGCTGTCATTGCTGCGTACGAGGCATACAAATGGCTAGGGTTATCGTCCTGTACTTCATTGGCTAAAGCTAGAGCAGTGTCGGTATCTGCAGAGTCGGCAGCCACCAGTGCCTCGCTGAACGCGTCACTCGCTGCTACCGTCTTCTTTTCGACGTGTCCGGTCCAGAGAGACCAGCCGCCGATTACAGCAACACCAATAAAAACACCAGCAATTACCGCTTTGCCGTTCTCTGCCCACCAATCCTTCAGGGCTTCAACTTGTTGTTCTTCTGTTTCGTATTCCACTATATTTCTCCGTGCATCTGTCGGCACATCTGCTCTGGCCAGAGCATAACGCCTTCAAGAACGTTTTTGAATAATTTAACTAGGGTAAAAGCAGGCGTTCTAGATATGTCAGTAGATCGCTTCGGGCTACGGTCCCCTGTTCTCCCCCGCCCAGCAAAGGCTTAAGGGTAACAGTGCCGTCAGCCTGCTCTTGACTACCTACCACCAGCGCAACGGTTGCGCCACTTTTATCTGCTTTCCTGAACTGACTTTTGAGACTGCCCGCTATCGTATTGTGCAGTACCGAATGCCCCGGCACTAATTTTCTCACCCACTCGGCTAATGCTAGCGAATCCGCACTGGATACCTCGTCGGTAACCATGACAAAAACATCTGGAGTGGCACGCTCATGTGTTACTTCCAGAGCCTCCATCAAGGCGATGACTCGCTCCATGCCAAATGCCCAACCAACACCGGGCATATTCTTCGCGCCCATCTGCTCCATGAGGCCATCATATCGGCCTCCGGCACAAACTGCAGACTGCGAACCCAGTTTGTCAGTGGTCCACTCAAATACCGTGTGTGAATAGTAGTCTAGACCGCGAACCAAACGTGAATTTTCTATGGGTGTAATGCCCGCACCCAACAATAAGGCTTTCAGTTGATCGAAGTGTGCAAGCGATGCCTCGCTAAGACTGTCACGAAGTGCAGGTGCCGACGCAATCAAATCTTGCATAGCTGGATTCTTGCTGTCGAGAATACGCAATGGATTTCGTTCTAGTCTGCGCTGACTGTCCTCATCGAGCTCATCTGCATGCTCACTGAAGTAGGCAACAAGCTTGTCTCTGTAAACAGCGCGATCGTCGGCGTCTCCTAGCGTATTAATTTCTAGTTGCACAGCGTCACCTATGCCTAGCTCTCGCCACAAACGGGCACTGAGCAGTATGAGTTCGGCTTCGATTTCGGGACCTGCAAGGCCATAAACCTCAGCACCCGTCTGATGAAACTGTCGTAGACGGCCCAGTTGAGGCCGTTCGTAGCGGAACATTGGGCCCGAGTACCAAACGCGACTGACACTACCGGGCTGCAATAAACCGTTTTCGATCGCAGCCCGCACGCAGCCCGCAGTATTCTCCGGTCGCAAAGTAAGTAGCTCATCGTTACGGTCAGCAAAGGTATACATTTCCTTTTCGACAATATCGGTAGATTCGCCAATGGAGCGTTTGAATAAGCTGGTACGTTCAAGCAGCGGGGTGCGCATTTCTCCGTAGCCATAAGCATGCATGGCTTGCTGTACCGAGCGCTCAAGTTGCTGCCAAGGCGCAACGGAGCCTAGAACCTGATCTTGCATGCCTCGCAAGCGAGTGAATTGGGTTTTCATTAAAGGATCGCTAGCGGCCCGCTCGGGCAAGATGTTAAAACACTTGTGGTTTACCAGCCATAGTTTACCGGCTAAGGCTTACCAACAATAATTTACTGGATAGGTCGAGTAAGGTATTCACCTGCCTCTAATGAGGCGGGAAATTGATTGAGCAATCGGCCAGCCAGCGTCTCTGCGGTTTTCAAGTTGCCCGCATCACGTTTAATTTTGAGGCCTAATAGGAGGCTTTCAGCAGATTCACGGCCATAGGTGGCAAACCGCTGGTAGTAAGCATCAGCAACAGTTAACCGATTGCGACGATGCATGAGGTCAGCCATATGCAAGTAAGCATTGCCGAATTGCGGATTAACACGCAGAGCCTCGCGCAGATACTCTTCTGCTTCGCTTAAAAGTTCAGCGTCGAGCATACAAAGACCTGCATTATCAAGCGCAAATTCTGGAGTCCTGTAATACGGGTTTTCTGCCGCCTCTCGGAACTGCTTTTTTGCTTCATCAAATTTATCTTGTTGGCACAAATAAATACCGTAGCTGTTGCGATGCTCGGCCTCATCTGGCTCTAGTTTCAATGCACGCTGGAAATGCACCTGCGCACTTGCAGGCTCGGACACTCTGGCCTGCAGTTTGGCGTAAGTGACGTGGGCCAGCGCATTGCCATCATTTTGCTCAAGAGCCTTAAGCAGTTTCTCGCGAGCCTGGTCCAGCTCACCACGCTGTAAGTATTGCACGCCGAGTTGCGCATTGTATTGGGCTGCATCTTGTGATTGCTTCTCTGACAACTCACCTGATGAGGCGCAAGCCTGAAGAACCCCAATACACACACAACAAACCGCAGCCTTATATAACCGCCGAACCACTGACAAATTCATCCTAATCGCTCCCCAAAACGCGGCTCTATGAATTTCACGTGCCGCTTGCTTCGATCGTCAATATCCCCCGCCAACTGCCCACAAGCAGCATCAATATCATCGCCACGCGTAGTGCGCTTTAACGTCAATATTCCGGCATCTGATAACACACGCGCAAAACGCTCAACCGCGTTACGCGATGAACGTTGATATCCAGATTGTGCAAATGGATTGAACGGGATCAAATTAACTTTACAGGGGAACCCTCGCAACAGTTCTGCCAATTCGTGTGCTTGCTCAACTTTATCGTTAACACCGGAGAGCATGACATACTCAAATAGCACATGCTTTTTACGTTGTGAGGCGGCATCCTCGCCTTCAACATAACGCCAGCATGCCTCCATTAACCGGGCAATAGGGTATTTGCGATTTATCGGGACCAATTCGTCCCGCAGTGCGTTGTTTGGAGCATGCAAACTCACAGCCAATGACACATCGACTTCGCTAATGAGTTGGTCCATGTAAGGAATAACCCCCGATGTACTGACCGTGACGCGCCTTTTGCTCAGACCATAGCCCAGATCGTCCATCATTAAATTGAGTGCTGGAACCAATTTTTTATAGTTTAGCAACGGCTCGCCCATACCCATCATGACCACATTAGTAATACGGTTGTGCTGGGTTGCGGGGTCCGCGGCCAATAGATTAGTGGCAAGCCAAACTTGCCCAATTATTTCGGACACCGAAAGATTTCGGTTGAAACCCTGCCTGCCGGTAGAACAAAATGAGCAATCCAGAGCGCAACCTACTTGCGAGGAGACGCACAGCGTTCCTCGTTCGGCTTCGGGAATAAAAACGGTTTCTATGCAATTTCCATCGTGCAACTCAAACAACCACTTGGCTGTGCCGTCTTTACTGAGTTGCGATTCAGCCACCGTTGGCAAGGCAGTAGTCGCTATGTCGCTGAGCTTCTGACGAGTCGCTTTGGACACATCGGTCATGGCGTCGATGTTGCGAACATTGTGCTGATACAACCACTTGAGAATTTGTTTGGCACGAAATGGCTTCTCGCCCTGCTCCGCCATAAAGCGGCTTAGCGCATCGCGATCCATATCGAACAAATTGACAGGTGTGGTAGACGTCATAGTGTTTTTACGCAGCAGCACTTTTTTTGATCAAAAGTACTGCTGCCTTTTTTATCGATGGTATTTATCGATGAGTCTTAATGACTGTACTAGAAGCTGATGCCACTAGCGAGTTCGAGCGCAAACACCGTCGTCACCAAAGAAAAACGCGATTTCGACAGCTGCAGTGTCTGTCGCATCTGAACCATGGACAGCATTTTCATCAATGGAGGCTGCGAAGCGCTTGCGGATAGTTCCTTCGGCAGCTTCTGCAGGGTTTGTTGCGCCCATGACATCACGGTGAGCCAGCACAGCGTTTTCACCCTCTAGCACTTGCACGATAACAGGTCCAGATGTCATAAAGCTAACCAGATCGTTGTAGAAAGGTCGCTCTTTATGTACTTCGTAGAATTCACCAGCCTGCTCTTTTGTCAGTTGCATCATACGTGCGCCAACAACGCGTAAACCCGCTTTTTCGAAGGTGGTATAGATCTCACCAATAACGTTCTTGGCAACAGCATCGGGCTTAATTATAGAAAGAGTACGTTCGACGGCCATGCGGCGCTCCTAAATGTGAGATTGAGATACTAATTTAACAACCGCCCATTATAGCGGATAAGACCGTACAGATGCGATGCGTGGCTACTTAAGCTTCACAGTTTTTAAAGTCAGTGGTAATTGGGATGACGTATCGAAGGCTGCGCCCGCCTCAGCACCTGCGCGAGCGATATCTTTGGCTGAGGAGAACTTATCGTAAACAGCGTGCATAGCGCCCAGAGCGTAATAGGCGCCCGAGCCTACTGCCCAGTATCGACTGTACTCATAAACTTCTCTAAGCGAAAACAGAGCAAATATGCCATTAGGATTGACGAAAACCGCATCAATCTGGCTGGTTTCGTAAGGATCTTCATCTGCGTCTTTACTATTGAGGAAGAATTTCTCTTTTAGCACAGGATGTAGGCGAATCAGGGTGTCGAAGGCTGCGTCACGCGTTGAAAAATCGGCATTCACTTGTTCATCATTAAACGCGCGCTCTGCCACTAAGGTATGCGCAGCACTGCCAACAATCCCCATATGCGTTCGGCCAAAAGACTGAATTTTGGAATGATTCATGTCCAGTGAGCTGTCTAGCCTCACATCGCCAAAGGTTGTCAGCGTGTCAGCCGCTATACAGGCTGTTTTACCTTTACGTGCTACAACAATAGTGGACAAGTGCTGAGACTCCTTTAGTCTTTTTTCAATGAATCGTTCGGAGGCAATAATGACAGTTGACTGGCGGAATTTTTGGGATCTACTGAACGTTCTAGAGTTTCGATGGCATCACGAAAGGCAGCAGCATCCTCAAATTGACGATAAACCGACGCAAAACGGATATAGGCCACCTCATCTAGCTGTTTTAACTCTTCCATGACCCATTCGCCAACTCGCCGAGCATCTATCTCTCGTTCACCCGCTACCAGACAGCAATGTTTGACACGCGCTACTGCGGCATCGATTAGCTCGACGCTGACAGGTCGTTTTTCCAGTGATTTCTGAAATCCGGCTTGCAGTTTTGCGTCAGAGAATGGCTCTCTATTCCCTCTGGACTTGACGATTCGTGGCAGGTTCAGTTCCGCAGATTCGTAAGTAGTGAACCTTTCCTCACACTCGGTACATTCACGCCGACGGCGAACCTGATCGGAATCTCCAACCAGTCTAGAATCTACTACCCGAGTATCAACTGACCCACAAAATGGGCATCGCATTAGCGGCATCTCTCAACGTTATCCGCCGGAGGTTACCACAATGTGCCTATGTTAATATCCTCCGACCAGCCCAGTCTGGACCTCTTGCCGTAACGGCCCAGGCTATCCCATAGAACAACAACCAAGGAATCCACGACATGACTCAGCCAAAGCGCATAGCCATTACCGGCGCTGCAGGACAAATCTGCTACTCCATGCTGTTCAGAATTGCTGCGGGAGACATTTACGGCCCTGATCAACCCGTTAGCCTACACCTGTTGGAAATTACACCCGCACTTGGCTTGTTAGAAGCGGTAAAGATGGAGCTCGATGATTGTGCATTTCCACTGTTAAGCGATGTAATAGTGACTGACGACCCAAAAGTTGCGCTGAATAATGTCGATGCGGCATTGTTCATCGGTGCCAAGCCACGCGGTCCAGGTATGGAACGCAGCGACTTGATCACTGATAATGGCAAGATTTTCAGTGCCTTGGGTAAAGTGCTCAACGAGGTCGGCTCAAAAGATTGCAAAGTCTGCGTAGTGGGCAATCCAGCCAACACAAACGCCTACATACTTAAAGCTAACGCACCCAACATCGATCCTCGCAACATCACAGCCCTTACCCGCCTAGATCACAACCGAGCAATGTCACAGCTAGCAGCCAAAACAGGCTCCAAAGTCGCAGACATTACGCGCATGGTCATCTGGGGAAATCACTCAACAACACAAGTCCCAGATATTTCCTACGCATCGATCGCTGGCAAAGCTGCTGGAGATGAGGTGGATACTGCTTGGGCACACGACGAATTCATTCCCACTGTGGCAAAGCGCGGAGCCGCTGTAATTAACGCACGTGGCAGCTCTAGTGCCGCATCAGCTGCAAACGGTGTTATTGACCACATGGCTAGCTGGGTGCAAGGCACGCCTGCTGGAGACTGGGTGAGTATGGCTGTGCCAAGCGATGGAAGTTATGGAATTGATGAAGGGCTCATCTACTCATTTCCAGTTGAATGCAAAAACGGCGACTACACCATCGTGAGCGACCTTGATGTATCCGACATCATTAAAGAGAAGATGGTGGCGAGCCAAACCGAATTGCGTGATGAACGTGAAACGGTTGCTCACTTGTTGCCAAACTAGCACTGTAAAAATACTTAGCCCAGATTGGGTAACCCTGAGCTTTGATGGCTCCCTTCACTGTTGCACATTGCCATGGTGATGGGAGCTTGTTTCAGGACACCTGAAATGTCTGTTTAATGACGCAGAAATAAAAGCTGTTTAACGAATCAGCCGAACCAGCCGGAAGCTGAGCAGAATCATAAGTACTGCCAGGTACACAAAAGGTTCCAAGATGTCGCCTTTCGCCAACCAAACATAGTGAACCACTGCAGCCAGACTTGCTATGTACACAGCACGGTGAAGAACCAGCCATCGTTGCCCCAAACGTCGTACCATTTTCTTGGTCGATGTGATTGCTAACGGCAACAACAACAAAAATGCTGTTGTTCCAGCAAGGATGTAAGGCCGCTCCGCCAAGTCATTCCAAATATCAGTCAGGTTAAGTTGCTGATCTAACACCGTGTAGACAGTCACGTGCAAGAACGCGTAAAAAAAGGCAAACAACCCCATCATGCGCCGAAACCGTAACGGCCATGTTTTTTTGAGTAAAAAACGCAGCGGCGTTAGCGCAAGGCTGATCAATAAAAAACGTATGGCCAAAGTTCCTGTGTGATCGGTGAGAGGATCAATGGGATTGGGTCCCAACTGCCCCATCAACAGCGATTGCACCAAAGACACGAAGGGTGTTAACGCTGCTAAGAACACGAGCACTTTCAGAAATTTTGGCCACACATTGTGGCCCTCGACACTTAGCATTTCGACAATAACATTGTTTTTCTCATGTTAAGCCAGCTGAGCCTTAGTGAAATTTCTGTAAATCCATCCCATCATAAAGACTAGCGACTTCTTCACCATAACCGTTCATAAATTGCGTGTCAGTTTTGCCAGAAAACAATGACGCGAAACCACCGGTATCGCCAGACAATCGTCGCTCTCTGGACTGTGACCACCGAGGGTGACTACGTTCAGGATTCACGTTACTAAAAAAACCGTATTCACTAGGCGCTGACAGATTCCAGCTAGTTTCAGGTTGTTCCTCTACAAAGCTTATTCGCACGATAGACTTAATGCTTTTGTAGCCGTATTTCCAAGGCACAACCAAACGAAGCGGCGCGCCGTTTTGGTTAGGCATGTGCTGGCCGTACAAACCTGTAGCAAGCATGGTAAGCGGGTGCATGGCTTCATCGATACGAAGCCCTTCACGGTAAGGCCAATCCAACACATTGCGTTGCACACCCGGCAAATCATCCTGAACAACAGTCTCAAAAGAAACGTATTTAGCTTTTGAATTAGGCTCTACTCGCTTTATCAGATCTGCCAATGAAAACCCATTCCACGGAATCACCATGGACCAGGCCTCTACACATCTCATTCGATAAATACGCTCTTCTATAGCGTGCGGCTTTAAAACATCTTCTAATGTGTAGACACCTGGCTTTGCGCACTCTCCATCGATTGTCACACTCCAAGGTTCAGTCTTCAGTCGCTTCGCATGACGCTCGGGGTCACCTTTATCAGTGCCTAGTTCGTAGAAATTATTATAGGTCGTCACTGTTTTAAAGGAACTCATTTCCTCATCAGTGCTGAAATCACTTTTGATGATAGGCCCCTCAAGATCTTTAGCTACGGCCGTTGCAGGAGCCGCAAGCACGCCGGTGAGTCCAGCCGCCACTGAGGCTTGAAGCAGTTGTCTACGCTGCTTGAACACCTCGTGCGGTGTGATATCGCTACTACGGATACCTGCAATCTTCATCCATTCTTTCATGCGTATACTCTTGGGTTGTGTTCAAAAAATGTGTTAACAACGTTTGCCGACGCGGACGGATCGATCTATGTAAATCTAGATCAGCATCCTGTTCTCAGCCAGCTATAATCAGGTTTGATGCCAATTTGCAATATCCGTTCACTTTCGTCTACAGCAATACAGGCGCCTTTGGCCCGATTCCTGAATCATTCAATCTTTGAGGCCGGCAGAGGCCCGTTCATCAATTACTAGGTGGGTGCTATTTCACGTGGAAGTATTACACGGTAACCAAGTCAGCTCCAAACAATCCAGACGGCACTCAGACCGGTATGCGCTCGCCGAGAACCGACTCCTCGATTGGGCAAGCCAACATTCTGATATTGATCTGCTACCACGCTCACCACTGACGCTTGGGGAAGTGCTTGCCAACAACGGTGGCGCTCTAAGTTTGATACCTAACGATACGCTATCGTCAGATAACGTCGAAGCTATGAATTCGCAGCCCAATGCTGGCACGGTGGAGCTCACAGACTGCCTACTAACACAGCATTCAAATTCCGACCTATTACGTCAATGCAAAAACATACTGGTTGAAAACGCGCTGATTAAAAGCAAAGGCGATCGGCAGCTTTATCTTGCGGCGGGGTTTGTCAGTTGGCCAACCGTGGGAGCTTCGACCACAACTACTGACAAAAAGGCACGGCAAAGAGCACCCATCCTACTGTTCCCCGCCATTCTTGTAAGAATTACCAACGAGCAGCGTTACGAAATTAGGCTTACAGGCGATACTCCAGAATTCAATAGCGCGTTGAAACAGCACCTTGAACAACGTTTCGACTTCCACCTGCCGCAGTTCGATTCCGAGTCATCACTGACTGCTTTTTTTGCACAAATTACTGAATCATTGCAAGAAGCAGGGTTACTTGAACTTGATATGTCCACGGCACTGGGCAGTGCGGCAGTTGCCAGTAACCCCAACACATCAAAAACAGTTCAGCTTCCTGAAATTCCAGAGGGCTTTAACACTAACTTAGCCATGGGTATTACGGGGAACAAGCGGCTGGAGCATTTATCGGCAGTTTTGCAACTCATACCCGATTTTAAATACAGCGTTGAACCTGACGCTACACAAAACGACACAAGCCATACAGAGGGCTCAAACACCGCAGCTTGGCTGCGCAGATACGCTGCAAAGCTTGCGGCCGAGGGTCTGGATCACGTTGAATTCAAGCAATTGCCGGGGCTACCTACTCTGATCCAAAAATGGAACGATCAGATGACGCTAGCGACAAAATCGCAAACTCTGCAGTCTGCTTTGTCTATGCCAGATCTCTCGGCGCGAGAATTAATTAAGTTGTCGGGAATAATCGAACTGATTGATAAAGCACCCGACAACATCGAGAGTCGTGCTCACGGTAACTTGTGCTTTGCAAGCAGTACATTACTGCTACGTCGTGCTCAACATCAAGCAAAACTGATTGAAGAGGAATTGTCGGCATTGCAGGAGTATTTTCATTTAGATAAAGTACCGTCAAAATCGCAGCTGCTGAGCCTGATCACAGAGTTAGGCGGCATGCCAGTCGTCAATGATCCAGATCTGATTGGCGCTAGCTACTTTAATGCTCGACGCCAATTTCTGGTTTTTAGCAAAGAAAAGCCGAACAATCTGACAGTTGAGCACAGACGGAACCTTTCTCAACTAGCCAAAGTGATGCGTTTTAGAGAATTGTTTGTCAATAATGTGGAATACCGTGCGGCATTGGGCCGTGACTATAAAGGGCTTCGCACTGATTGGCCCACCCTCATGCAAACGAGCGATTATTCTCGAGAGCTTGCTGAGGTGTTAGGTTCTGAAGAAATGGCATCCAACATCATCAACCACTGGATGGCATTCCGAGATAACTTTGCACGGGAATTAGAATCTTTGCAACAGGCCGCTGATGCAACTCGGCGCTTACTTAGCGTAGTTGGAAAACGCTGGCAAACCCATGGCTTATCTGCACTGTCAGCGCACGCCAGCATCGTTGCAGATCGACTAAAAACATGGAACCAGCAGTATGGCTCAATCAAAAGCTATGAGGATAAGAGCGCAGCGATTGTACTCTCTAGCTTTTCTGGTCCCTACATAGACCACGTGCTCATCGAAACACAGGTCGATGACACACAGAACCAAATCCGCCAACAACTAGCGGATGGTGAAGTCACCCTTGACCAAGTTAACAACACGCTGGCATGGCTTTCTTCAGCCTGCGCAACGGTTTCTGAGCACAACTTGGGCATTGATGCCATTGTTGAGCATTTGCAGTTGCCTTGATGACAGAGAGCTAAGGTGGCGCAGCTCGCTGCGGCTCATGAAGAGCCTAAGTCGTGGGAATGATGAAATCAGGACGTATCCCACTGCGAGTTATGGCAGCTTCAACGTCCAGTCCGCGAAGCAATCCATGGCCCGTGATCAAGACTGTCTTCCAGCCTGCCTGAGCGCCGCCGAGTATATCTGTGTGCAAGGTGTCACCCACCATCGCGATACGCGTGGGATCGACACCTTCAAGACTCTCGCGCACGATAGCAAACGCGTTATCGAACGGCTTGCCAAAGAATTCAGGCACAGCAACCTCGGCATCTTGTAACGCATGCGCAAAAAGTCCGGGTTCGCGAGATAAGCCTTCAGGCAATGGTGCTACAAGATCAGGATTTCCCACCAGAACTGGCCGAGGTTTTGCGAACAACGCCTGCTGTAGTAAATCTTGACGATCTAGGTTCCAAGTGCTAGTTCCCAGCAATACAAATCCATCGCAGCTCTCGTAAACGGCAGGATCATCGCCAAGAAGTACTGCATCTGGTACAAGTATATTAAGTGCGGATTCTTCCAGTGCGCTAAAACCCCAGCGCATAGTTTGGTTTTCAGCTAATTTCCTTGCAAGCGCATCACGACTAGAAACCACTTCGCTAGCCTCAAAATGCAAACCCCATTGTTGGTATTTGTTAAGCGTATTCGTCACTGGCATGGTTGCGCCGTTAGTTAGTACTCTGACTTGCTTGCCTGCAGCACGCAAGTTGTTCACTCTTTCTACAGCACCAGGTACTGTCTGGTCACCAATGTTTAAAACACCAAAGCCATCGAGCACAAACGCATCGATGTAATCAGTCAATTCGCCCAGATGCGCTTTAAATATCGAACTTGCGGGAAAAGTGGCCTTCGGTAATCGCCCTTGTACTTCTTCATAGCGTTGTACAGCTTGGCTACGACTTGGCGCAGCTCCTTCCATAATAGTCATGCTACCCATACCCGTGCATTTTCAAACATTCTTAACCAAGGACCTCTATCACCCCACTGAGGTGGCGTGTACGAATTGCTCACTGTGCGGATGACACGCTCTGGGTGCGGCATCATGATCGTGACGCGACCATCGGTATTACACAAACCAGTAATGCCATACGTTGAACCATTCGGATTCAGTGGATAGCTTTCTGTCATGGCCCCATGATTATCAACAAACCCAAGCGCCACCGATGCAGACTGTGCTTGCTCGAGCGATCTGAACTTTACCATGCCCTCACCGTGTGCCACAGCCACCGGCAAACGTGAGCCCACCATATCCGTGAAGAACAAAGAAGGTGTTGCGTAGATTTCAACCGTAGCTACACGCGCTTCAAATTGCTCTGAGTTATTACGAACGAATTGCGGCCAATTGTCTGTGCCAGGAATCAGGCTAGACAATTGCGACAACATTTGGCAACCGTTACACACGCCTAAAGTAAACGCATCGTCACGCTCAAAATAACGTTGGAACATGGTGGCCAGTTGCTCGTTGTACAAAATGGAATTAGCCCATCCTCCACCAGCTCCCAACACATCACCAAACGAAAATCCTCCACAAGCAGCAAGGCCTTTAAAACTATCCAGATCAAAGCGCCCTTGCGCCAAGTCACTCATATGCACATCAATTGCATCGAAGCCAGCTGCATGAAACGCCGCTGCCATTTCAAGATGACCGTTAACGCCTTGCTCACGCAATATGGCAACCTTTGGGCGAGTGCTCATCAATGCTGGCGCACTGTCTAGCACCGAGGTATTTGGATCAAACGTGACGACTGGAGAGATACCGGGATCATCAGCCTTACTTATCTGCAAAAGCTCTTGATCAGCACACACAGGGTTGTCTCGCCGACGCTGCATCTGGTAGCTGGTTTGCCACCACTTAGCGCGTAACTGCGCAACACTTGCCGCAAATAGTAAGTCTGTGCCTTGAAAAATTTCTACATTCGATGACTCATTCAAGCTACCCAGAACATGGACTACGTCGCCCAAACCCTGCATGTCCATAATGGCCATAACTTGTGCAAATTGTGAGTCCCGCACTTGCAGTACACCGCCCAATTCTTCGTTGAACAAGGTTGCTATCTCATCGGGTGGCAAACTATTCAGATTGACCGTGACACCTGTGTTACTGGCAAATGCCATTTCAACCAGCGTCGCAAACAGTCCTCCATCAGAGCGATCGTGCCACGCCAGAATCAGCCCGTGCTCAATCAAGTGCTGGATGACGTTGAACAAGCCTTTGAGCATGTCTGCATCATCAACATCAGGCGGCGTTTGTGCTATCGATTCATGCACTTGAGCAAGGGCTGAGCCTCCCAGACGATTCTTGCCCGCACCAAGATCTAACAACAGCAGTTGTGTTTCCCCGCAGTCGGTACGCAGTTGAGGAGTGAGCGTTTTACGGGCATCTTTAACGGCTGCAAACGCTGTGACCACTAATGACATCGGTGAAGTGACTTGTTGATCTTGGCCTTGATCATTCCACAAGGTTTTCATGGATAGAGAATCTTTGCCTACCGGTATGGCAATACCGAGTTGAGGTGCTAACTCAAGCCCTACTGCCTGCACCGCATCAAACAACGCAGCATCTTCTCCCGGGTGACCACAAGCTGCCATCCAGTTTGCCGACAACTTAACGTTGGACACATCACCCACGTTGGCAGCAACTAGATTAGTTAAGGATTCTGCCAGAGCCAATCGCGCAGATGCAGCCGGGTTAAGGAGTGCGACAGGTGATCGCTCGCCCATGGCCATCGCTTCGCCAGTAAAACCCACATGATCAGCAAGTGTTACCGCCACATCGGCTACAGGCATTTGCCAAGGACCCACCATTTGATCGCGAGCCACCTGACCTGTAATACTGCGATCACCAATGGTGATAAGAAAATTCTTGGCAGCGACACAAGGCAAGTCGAGGACGCGCTCAATAGCGCCTTCAAGCGTGATATCGCGTGTACTAAACGCATCACTGGCAAATGCACGATGCGTTGCGCTAATAGATAGCTTGGGCGGCTTACCTAACAAAACGTTGAGCGGCATATTGACTGGATGGTTATCGAAATGCTCATCATTGACTACCAGCGTTTGATCTTCTGTTGCCGTGCCTACTACGGCATACAAGCAACGTTCGCGTTTGCACAGGGCTTCGAACTGCGCAAGTTTCGAATGCTCAACAGCCATTACGTAGCGCTCTTGCGATTCATTGCTCCAGACAGCCATGGGCGACATGCCTGGCTCATCAATGAGAATTTTACGAAGCTCAAAACTTCCACCACGGCCTGCATCATTAATGAGTTCAGGCAAGGCATTGGATAATCCACCTGCCCCTACATCATGGATAGATAATATCGGGCTATCTGATCCCAACGCGATGCATCGATCAATCACTTCCTGACAACGACGTTGCATCTCAGGATTACCTCGTTGCACAGAAGCAAAATCCAGCTCACTATCACCCTCCCCGCTAGCAACAGAAGACGCAGCTCCACCACCAAGCCCGATCAGCATCGAAGGTCCGCCAATCACAACAATAGCGGATCCCACCGGCACATCCAGTTTGTTGATATTGCCAGGACGGATATTACCCATGCCGCCCGCGATCATGATGGGTTTATGAAAACCACGTACCTCCTCAACACCGTCGTCAAACGTCACCGACTGGCAAAAGGTACGGAAGTAGCCGCCCAGATTGGGACGCCCGAATTCATTATTAAACGCTGCAGCACCTATTGGTCCTTCTTGCATAATCTGATAAGCCGAAGCGAGCCGATCAGGTTTGTCAGTGAAGCTCTCCCACGGGTGTGTCCAATTCTCAATAGCCAGATTCGACACACTAAAACCGCAAAGTCCAGCCTTGGGCTTCGAGCCATTGCCAACTGCACCTTCATCACGAATCTCACCACCTGAACCTGTCGCAGCTCCGGGGAAAGGCGAGATAGCGGTTGGGTGGTTATGTGTTTCCACCTTAATTTGAATATGTGTGGGCTCATTAAAAGCGGCATAGCACCCATCTGGGCCAATCATCCAACGGGCTGCTTCATAGCCTTCGATTACAGCTGCGTTGTCGTGATAGGCAGACAATACGCCCTCTGGCGAGTGCTTGTGCGTGTGGCGAATCATGCCGAATAAGGAATGCGATTGTGTCTGACCGTCAAGCCTCCATTGCGCGTTAAATATTTTGTGCCTGCAATGCTCTGAGTTTGCCTGAGCAAACATCATCAGCTCTGCATCACTGGGGTTACGCTGAAGCCGTTTGAAGTTGTCGTCAAGGTATTGCAGTTCGTCATCTGACAATGCCAACCCCATTTGCGCGTTGTGAAGCTCTAACGCCCCCAGGCCATCTTCTAATAGATTGATGGTGATTAACGGCGCTGGTTCGGCATCGGTAAAAAGCTGATCCAACTGGTCGGGTAAATTGATTAAGGCTTCAGTCATCCGATCATGTAAACAAAGGCCAATTTGGGCTTTGCTATCTGCGCTGACATTCTCTGCATCAACGCCATGCAACTGGTAGCAAATGCCCCGCTCTATTCGCGCAATGTAATCAAGGCCACAACGCTGAGCAATATTGGTCGCCTTGGAGGACCAAGCAGACCGAGTACCTAAACGAGGCATCACATTTACGCTCAGATGGACATTTGATGGAACAAATGGGCCTGACGCACCCAACAGAGAGAGCAGCGTGGAGTGCTGCGCTTCATCTGCGGGAGATTTGAGCTGCACAACGTAGAAATAGTGAGCTTCAATGGCAGACACATCTGGCGATGCGCTCTGGACGAGAGACAGCAGGCGTTGCTGGCGAAATTCTGACAGCGCCTCGGCGCCGGTAAGACTGATCATCGGGGCGGATTATTCCAACACTGGCGGCCATAAAGACCTTGGCAAGCCGGTCATGATACTGGAGCCACACACGATGCGCGGCTATTTTGTGAGCAAACACATTGAAATTACGCTCATAAGCCCGCATACTTGCTCTGTGGTGAGTAACTACCAACGGGGCTGACATGGTTTCGACGGGAGTGGCAAACCCTGAGGTGCATGCCGAGGCTTCAGATTACCTCGTAAATCCAGCTGAAAACTTATAGTTGCTAACGATGACAACTACGCAATGGCCGCATAATTAAACCTTAGGGTTTAGTTGTACGTACTACCCCGTTCCGGATCTGCCTGTGGGTTTGGGCGGGGGCAACAGACACAGGATCGCGTGAAGGGTCGTCCTTACACTGGATCGCTAAAAAAATAATGGGCTCGCTGCTCTTTATGGTGCCCGTCCTGCACTGTAGTGGCTAAAGCTAATGACGGAACTAAGCATGTAGTACCAATGGCAGAGTGCTTTCGGACGGGGGTTCGACTCCCCCCAGCTCCACCAACTGCGCAGGGCCCAACCTTTTATTAGGTTGGGCCTTTTTTGGTTTGGGCTGGCAAATCACATGATGCAATGGTTGATTTGAGCAATCTATCTGACACTTTTTGAATGCCCTGCTTTCGTTTACCAAATCACTCAAAGTTATACTGAACGCCCGAGTATCAATGCCATCTTGCAGGCCAACAGACCCGATAAAACGAGAATAGTTGTTAACTCTCTTGAACTGTTCGACCGGACAAGTTAATTGTCGCCGAACACTCGTCTGCCGAACGCATAGACGAGGCAACACGGCGTATTAGCATCAAATGATGCTTTCTCCTGAGTCCAAAAACATTATTATGGGGGCCGGTGTACGCCACTCGATAATCGGCGCTTCACTACTCAATTTCGCCCATTTCTGCACAAGACCCTTTGAGAAACCCTAATGAGCCAAGAACTGCTGACAATCCCCATATCACCAGGCGAGATGTTAGACAAGATAACGATTCTGGAAATAAAGTCTGAGCG
>JALZWO010000095.1 GCA_023300375.1 Granulosicoccus sp.
AGACATAAGACATAAGACATAAGACATAAGACATAAGACATAAGACATAAGACATAAGACATAAGACATAAGACATAAGACATAAGACATAAGACATAAAGCCTAAAGTCATCAGCGATACAACCATTACGGCGTTAGCCTCTCAGCTAGACATTTAAGTAGTCGTGTGACTGATAAAACACCCTGGTGGTGTTTTTTGTGCGTGGCGGCTTCTTAGTTAGCTCCCCGCACAGCGATAGGCTGGTCATCGGTGTAGTGGTGTCAGCTTGGAGTTATCGCGCCAAAAATATCGCTTGGCACCGGAGGGTATGCGATAAATTCGAACCGGCCTATTTGCGAAGGCTCAAACAACTATTGCCAATGCGGTATGTTCCATTCAATAGGCTGCGTTGGGCGCCGCTGTAGGATTTTGATTTGCCCCTCAATTCAGCTTGAGGCGCAAACGTGAGGTTATAAACAGCAGTTGTGTTGATTCAGATAACTTTCAGGAGCCGCCCGGGACAATCGGCCGATGGAATAGTGGGACGCCGATGCCGGGCAACAATCCAGTGAGCAGAAAAACAGCATTTAATCTACTGACAACCAACCGTAGATTTCAACGAGCCGAGGATACCGACAGATCGGTGTCGGCAGGGAATTCAAAGAATATACGAGTAAATTCGTTTGGATCTACACGTTGCAGGCTGGCACTGAACTGGGCATTGATAGCATCAATAAAACCATTGGCGATGACCGCATAACCGGTGGCCGTAGGATGGACGCCATCGAGTGAGAAACCACCACCAAACACAAATTCAGAACTGATGGAGCCTGAGCCAAAACTGAGTCCATCAGCATCTGACAATTCGACAAGATCAGCAGCAACGTCATACAGAGCCAGGCGGCTGTCTCCGGCAACTCTCTGTTCAATAATTGCGTTGTATGCCGTGATATTTTCAGCAAGTAGTTCCAGTTCTGGTGCAGTCAATATCGCTGCATCAGCTGCAAGATTGACCTCTGGACTAAACAACGATGCAGGGTCATAAGGTGCTTCGGGATCATCGCTGACGCCCAGAGGAACACTGACACCTACCGTTGTCTGAGGGTTTCCGTCTAGCTGAGTACCAATAGAACCCAGGGACGTTAACAAGATTGCATCGTTAGCGGTTGCCTGTCGCAAATTGGGCAACGATGAACTTGATAAATCAGTAAGGTCATTATCAAGAATCAAGACGCCGTTGTTGCCAGCAACAAAATTGATGGTGCGACTGGCGGCTTCTTGCTCGGTAATAGCATTTGCGGTAAGGGCCGCTTGTAAGCCCCCGTTATAAGCGGCAAAACCGGCAGATACTGCGGCAGCTGTATCAGCATCAAGTTCAATTGCATTGGAGGGCACAGTGGTAAAAAAAGGAATATCACGAATGGCGGGTATATTTGCAACGACACCGCGAATATCCGTGTTCTCCACTGGTGCCAGTGCATCCATCAAGCTATTGAACGCACTGGCAAAGATAACCGGGTTGGTTATATCCTGAGTATCAAACGGCCCAGCGGGATCGGCGGGGCCCAACTCACCTACACCGCCGCGAGTAGCGAAGCCCAGTGCATCATTGTTACCTGCCCAAAACGAGAAAAACGTGGGTAGTCGATTGACGTCCAGAGCATCCGATAGCACAGAAGAAGTCCCAGGGTTAGACGCAAAGCGTGCATAAAAAGGGTTGCCAGCCAATTCGGGGCTTGCCAATTCAATGATTCTTGCCCCGGGCACACCGAGGTTATTAAAAGGTGCGTCACCGTTCACCAGCCCAGCGCCACCGGGAGCAATATCTGTTGTTCGGGTACCAGGCTGTGGGCCAGGCGTATTGGAGCTACTGAGCAGTACCAATCGCGCCAGGAATGCATCCTCTGAACCACCTGGCATGGCGATGGGTGCGCCACCAGCTACCAAACCACCCAGATTATCGTTAACCAGAGGCTGCGTAAATTCGCCACCACCCGCGTCGGCGAAAGCGTTCGCAATAATGTTGGGATAGGAGTTGATTTGCCCATCAAGATACACGGTATTGTCGGCAAATCCTGCTGTCAGCGAATCACCAATGGCCACATACGTTGAGAGGTCTAGCTCATCACCAGCCGACGGAGTTCCTCCTCCACTACTGCTGCCGCACGATGCCAACAGAAGAAGCGAAGCGCAGCTCGCGAAACTTGACAGAATAAATTTACTGTTCATAATTTTGTACCTTAGTTGCTTGTAAAACCTGATTTGTTTACAGGTTTACTTTTTACCCGCTGAGTTATGGCCGGGAGCGTTGGATAAGGATTCGATAACTCAAAATTTATAGTTTGCCTGAAAGGCTACCGTATTCACATCGGGTTCAACCGAGGCAATCGTCGCACCAACCTGGTTACCTTGAGAATTAATGGGCTGATTTATGGAGGCTTCGGCAAACTGGATAAAGCGGTAAGCAAAATCCAGAGTTAATTGCGGTAACGGTTTAAAGCTGGCGCCAAAACTGATGGCTGTTCTGTCGGAGTCGATAGTTCGTACCGAACGTGTCTCGGTAACTGAGGGTGTTTCGGTGAAGGAAACACCGGCTCTCCAGCCCCACTGATCGTTAATACGACCGTCAATGCCAACAGCTGCGGTCAGTGAATTTTCCCAGTTAACCGGGGTCACTGCATCGTTGGTAGTCAAAGGATTGGGACCACCAGCATCATCAAATTGGAACCTGATTTCTTCAAAGGTATTCCATTGAGTCCAACGAATACCACCGGTTAAAAAATAATTTTCAGTAATCGGCTTCATGTAGGCCAGATAGGCAGTAGCCGGGGATTCGAACTCGGCGTCAGCTCCAAACTCACCGCCGAAAACGGACAAGGGATTGCTGGCAGGCAGGTCGAAGACCGTATCAGCTTCAATGTCATGGACGATCCCTGACCTTATACTGAAGCCCAAGCGAGAACTGTCTGGTAGATCGACAGTAATACCTAGATTGAAGCCGAATCCAACATTGTCGCCTTCAGCCTCAAAACCACCATCGCCCGAAGCAGGCCCTAACGGGATTCTCGAATCCAGGGTGATATCGGCGGTCTGGATACTGAAACCAGCGCCGATACTGACGACATCATTAATTTTATAGGCGATAGAGGGGTTTATATCGATCGTTACCAAATTGGTTACCGTACCGCTGAAGCGACCAAAGAAATCGTCAGAATAGTCCGTATCAGTACCAAAGGGAGATACGACGCCGATACCGGCAACAAGCCTGTCAGTAATGGGGTGTACGTAGTAAAGATTAGGAGCGCCTGCCAAATCAGGTGCACCATCTTCATTGGGCCCGGAGATAGAGCCACCGAATGCGTTACTGCCTTGGTTTTCTACTTCAGCACTGACATTATTGAGTGTGAACCCAAACTGTATTTGCTTGTCTTTCAGCAATGTCAGACCTGCCGGGTTGAATTGTATGGCAGAGGCGTCATCGCCCACAATGCCATAACCCGCGTGATTCCGACCTAGCGACGTTATGCTGTGATCAGATAATTGAAATCCCCCGGCAACGGCTTGCTGTGCTGGGGTTATGAGCAGAGCGGTAAGTCCCAACCCGTAGAGTACTTTCGATTGCCGGTTGGCACATGCAGGCCGCTTCTTGTTGAGTCTTTTCAATTTTTCCTCCAAGGTACACCTCGTACTGGGGTTGTCGTGATGCTCACATAGTATCAGGATCCGTTCTAGTATCAAGAACGGTTCTCTAGGCATGTCGTCCCTGAGTTTCGCTTGCGCTAATGTTGCTTTTGGCAGCATAAGCCCGGCAACCGACTTTCGGTTCGAATTGCGTCGATAAGGCTCCAAAAAGAGCGCGTTGAGCTAAGGTTGTGACGCAATCAGTCACTCTCTCAATGTCAATACCAGTATAGACCGCCTGCTAATCACAGTCTGTATTGTTACTATTTTGGATTTACCGGATTCCAATCAGCGCCCATACGAGCAATGCTGCTTTTATCCCAAACATCATAGATCGGGTAAAAGCGATCAAAGCTAGGCACGTCCTCTGGGATGACAACCCACGGTTGTTTGCTCTGGGTAAAAATATGTACGCTGGGCGGAAGCCGGTCAGGCTCATCCAGTGTTCCGACGCGCACAAACAAACAATCTTTGAAACGCCCACCGTATTCGCTCCAAACATAGGTGACGCATTCAGGACAAAAGAATGCGGTATGTCTCGTATCAGGAAATCGATGTGTTGATACCTCTCCACTGAGAATCTCTACCTGAGTTTTCTCTACCAGAGCGTTCATGACAAAAGCACTACCGGTTACCCGCTGACATTGTCTGCAATGACAAGCATGTACGATCATTGGACTGCTCTTCATTTTGAAACGAAGTTTCCGACAAGAGCATCTGCCCTCATATTCACTTTCTGCACTCATGATTTTAACCCTTTCATAGGCATTATCGTTTTCGCTCTCAACACCAACAGTAGAGCACAAGATTCATTGTCATGATATCAGTGAGAAAAATCCATCGGCTGTCTTCACGACAACCTTGGAGCCTACTGCTGCTATTACCGTTGCTCCATTAGGTTAGGGGTAAAGAGACATCAGATAGTAAAGTTGCTACAGATGCTTTGTAGTTGGATAGGTGGCTGGCTGAAAGAGCGAAGAGACATCAGGTAGAAACGTTGCAATAGATATTTTTCTTCCATGACTTTGGGCAACAAGCCCTCATGCACCCCACCAAGTTAGAGATCCAACTCTTACAGATTGCCCATAATTACAAGGCATCAAGCCTTCAAACTCCTCATAGAGCTAGCGGGAACTTAATAGGGAATCGCCGTCTAGCAGCCTTACAGCTGACAGTGATTCGCGCTGATAACTCATCGCCATCACACCGAGCAACATCGCGAAGAAAACCAACAACACTTAACTAGCTGCAACGCCTTACGTCAACAATTTGTAATGCTCTTAATGCTTCAAGCAACGTTAACCTCCGCTCCGAGGTCAACGGACAGAACTCAGGTGAAAGATCGCGCAAAGCCTGGAGGTCCATCAGTGAAATTCGTACCTCAAGATTCTAAGTAACGATTTATTTTTTAAGCTTGTGCATTCCGCGCAAATAACAAACCACAGAGTTTCTTCAACAATGCGTTTTAAACTTACCTACTTATCTTTAGCTTTACTTACCACTCAAGCTGCTTACGCTGTGGAGCCTCCCATTAATTTACAAGGTACCCCTATCGGGGATTCCACCGTTAAATGGGAATGGCAGGCTGCAGACGATGCTACCCATTATGATGTTTATGTCGATGGCAACCGAGTAGCCGAAACCAGCAACCTCTTTTTTGTCAGCGATGCGCTATGGCTAGGGGAACATTCCCTGATGCTCAAGAGCGTTGGCGTCGACGGCAGTTATTCTAACTTTTCCAACACGCTGAAACTGAATGTGCAACCCGCAGAAAGTCGTGAAGCGTTTTCTGACAACTCACCGATTTCACTCGCAGCCGTCGCTACCGGCAATGATGTGGGATTGATTGATCCGATATCATTGACACTGGCAGAGGCCATAGACAAGCCTGGTTATGATTTGGTGTTCAGTGATGAATTCAACGGCAACAGCCTCAATCCTGCACGTTGGAATGCGCAGCTACGCTGGGATGGTGAATTCAACGGTGAACGTTACGAATACAGAGTCATCAATGGCGAAGACCAGTTTTATGTCAACACGCTCAGTGAAGACGAGGAGCATTTGAACACCGTTGCCAACGAATACAATCCTTTCGAGTTCGACGGTTCCAGGCTTGCTATTCGGGCCATTCGCAACCCGCTCAAAACCACAAACGAGACAGCCAGCTACGGCGCTTTGGCCGATATGGTCAGCCAGCAAGAGTTTCTCTCAGGCGCGCTAACTACCTACGACAAGTTTTCACGTCGCTACGGCATGTTCGAAGCTCGCATCAAGATTCCTTCGCATGAAGGCACGTTTCCAGCCTTCTGGTTACATCACCAGAACAACGCGGCACAAGGCACCCGAAAAACAGAAATTGATATCATGGAGAACCTTGGCCACGCACCTTGGTACATCTACAACTCGTTTCACTACTTTGACAATGTCACTGTCAGCTATAACGGTGATCTTACCTCAGTGAAACCACAGCCATCTGGCCAAGTTTACTCGGGCGTAGACTATAGCGAGGACTACCACGTGTACGCTGTCAAATGGGAACCGGGATACATCGCTTGGATGATTGACGGTGAAGTGGTCAACGAAGTACGCAATGCTAACGCCGATAACGAAGATTTGTATGTTCTGCTAAATCTGGCTATGGGTGGTAACTGGACCAACTTCCCAGCCAATGCAGGCGGGTTGGGGCGGGAATTCGCCGATTTTTGGCCCACCGACAACGACCTCAACCAGTTCGCCAACCCGGCTCTGGAAATTGATTATGTGCGTGTGTATGCCCCCCAATGACACACTGCTAAACTGCGGTTGTTCTATGATCCTAAGTGTGGATATTTTCTATCAACACCAAGCAGACAATCCAGTTGATCACAGGCTGTAATACGCCAAGGGCAGCAGTAGAGTATCGAAAGGTTCGCTGCTGCTGACCCTTGTCAGCGCACTCGGGTCTGGTTTTCCCTACGGTACAAAGAACCCTTGCACAATTGATAGATCTATTGCCACTTCACGCAAAAGGCTTTATAACTTAAGCATTAGCCGACCCCGAGTTGTGCCGAGCATCGATAGCCTATGAAGTTAACTCCCCCAAGTCCTGTCGAATCGCTGCAAGCCTTGCTGACGCTTCGCGTGAGGTACATCGTGCAGCTACCGATCTACATCATCTAAACCTTGGCCCTGGTGCTGACTTGGTGGCCCAGTGGCAAGCTGATGGTCTGGAGTTACCAGACCTGCCGGCGATGAGGCGTTACCGATTGGATTGTGTACGGCGTCAGATGAAGAAGCTGCAGTATGACGTTGTGCTGCTCATGGATCCACTGAATATCTGCTACGCTACCGATTGCACCAATATGCAAGTGTGGGTGATGCACAACGCCGCTCGCTACTGCTGGGTCGGCATGGATGGTTCGTGCATTGTGTGGGAATTCAATGAGTGCGAGTTTCTCGATGCACACAACCCTGCCATCACCGAGATACGCTCTGCAATAGGCTCAGCGTATTGTCTCGCCGGACCGCGTTGGGCTGTGGCAGCTCATCGTTTTGCCGATGAAATCATCGATGTGATCACTACACGCGCTGGAGCGAATGCAAAAAATAGCCGTCGATCAATGTCATGCAATAGGCTACCAGCGGCTTGCGCAAGCTGGAATAGAAGTTGGAAATGGACAAGAGTTGGTGGAGCTTGCCCGTGCGGTCAAGGGGCCGGATGAAATACGTGCCATGCGCTGTGCGGTTCATGCCTGTGAAGCCTCTATGGCTGAGATGCGTGATGCTTTACAACCAGGCATGTCAGAGCGTGATGTCTGGTCTGTGCTGCATGCCGGTAATATCCGTAGAGCCGGAGAATGGATCGAGACTCAGATATTGGCATCCAGTCCACGGACTAATCCATGGATGCAAGAAGCCAGTTCACGCATAATCCAGAGCGGTGAGGGTATCAAGCTTGAGAATCAAATCCTCATTACTCAAAGTGGCCCAGAGTTGCTCTCGCACTTTCCCATGTCTCTTACTCCGGATTGTTCATGAATACACGGGGACGCCCAGTCCACAATATCCGCTACAGAAAAAGGGTTCGGTCGGGGCCGGCCTTCCAGAAAGAATTAGGCGATTCATGAATAGTCCGGGTTAAGTCGTTTAAATGCAAACTTTCAGGAATTGATATGCGTGAATACGCACAAGCAGTTGTTATTGGCGGTGGGGTGTTCCATTTTCTACCATCTCTCCAAGCTCGGCTGGAACGAGTTTGTTTTGTTTGAAAGAGATTAGCTGACGTCGGGAAGCACTTGGTATGCGGATGCAAACATTCATGGCTTGCACGACAACAACTTTAGTCATATTCAGCACTACACCACGACCCTTTACAAAGAGCCGGTCGCCATCACAGAGTAATGAATAGCGCATTGTTGGTCCATAAGGTTCTGAATACGTGACGAGCGGCGCAATATATTTTTTTGTGTACCACATAATGGGATTAATACCGAGAACTTGAATTTCCCATTATCATACACTTGAGTTTTTATAACCTGAGACATTCCCATGAAACGAACTATTTTCAGATTCGCACAATCACTAGCAGTCATTGTATTTCTAAGCGTAAACTTGACCCAAGCTCAGGCGGCCGAACTTCCCATGGTTCAAGGTGTTACTCTTGATGGCGATCAACTCACTTGGGATGCGCTCGAAGGTGCTACTGGGTATAACATCCGATTAGGAGGTCAATATCTTACGACCATTCGAGGCGAGAGAATTTTCACGGTAACTGAGGTCGGCACCTATCGGGTTGTAGCGTTTGATGACAACGGCAACTTTAGTCCAGCCATCTTTACTGCTGAAAATAGCGCTTTTTTCGCAGAGGGAGTAGACAACAGACCTACTGTTATTTCTGTAGCTAATGATGTAGGTTATTTTTCCGTTCGTTGTTTCGACGTGGCTGCAGGTGATTCCTGTGTCGCCAGTTGCCCTGATTATGTCGGCGCCAGTGACGGCGGCGGCTTCTTTGTAGATTCAGCAACCGGCGGTGCTTGCAACAGTTCGGGTACAGAGTTTGTAAATTCCCGCATAAGCCGTGATGAGTACGCCTGCACGGTAACAAGTTTTACCGCTCGAGTTGAAGCACAAGTTGCTTGCAACGTGACGCCAAACAACTAGTACTAAGCGCAAAGCAGTTAGTATTAACTGGAATGTAGAACGAGAAAAGCCGAAGCATTGCTTCGGCTTTTTCATGTCTGAATTTGGCAAAGTTTTACAGCTTTTCAGGGTATTGAAAAGTTAGTGAGTGAGGTGTGCGTGGATTAAAATCTGTTCAACAAGTGCAACGTTTTCTGGGCTTTCGCACAGCGGTTTACAATTTGTTTAGTCATGAGCGTCATCAGATTTGCGCACAACATTATCGCTCACTTCGAGTTAACAACTTTTCATTTTGGAAAAATGTTGTAGCGTAGCAAGTAGCAATTTTCGGAGATAAACTGAGATAAATTAATTGTAAGCGTCGGCCTAACTACAGGTCTCAGGCACTAGCGGCATTTGCCAAGGCATGAGCGAAGCGTAGTCGGCCGGCTGGGTTCTGGGCAGCCTCTCGAA
>JALZWO010000096.1 GCA_023300375.1 Granulosicoccus sp.
ACTGTCTCTTGCCTTGGCAGAGCGCACACATTCGCAGGCTTCTGTTGTCTGAACGTCGATTTATTGTCTTGGCTATCACTCCCATCGAATTAGAGGAAACACTCGCATGGATATTCAGATAGGAATGCCATGCACTCATGAGGTGTTTTGTCAGATAGCGATGTGGATATTCATAGTGCTGGGAATAGTGTTTCTTTTAGGTATTCTAAAAACGATATGGTCAGAGTTTCTTAAAAAATAACTGCTAGAAGTCTAAACACGTATTAGAAGGGCCGGATCTAACATCAGGCAATTGTAAGGGAATTTACTGTATCCCGAAGGCATATAGTCTGAAGCTAGTGTTGGCTGTTAAACTCAGCGATTTGACAAAGCAACGATTAATATCCCGGGAGTAAGAATTACCAGACTTATCCATCCCAGTGTGCCTGGAAATTCTTTTAGATAGATAACACTCAACACCGTACCCAGTGCGGGAACCGCAGCCATAAAAGCTGCGGTAGCTGCCGAACCTATGTTCCGTGCAGCAGTAGCAACAAGCAGCAAGCCAATAAGACCCGGAATCAGGCCCTGATACAGCACTTGCAACAGCAGTTGAGAGTCGGAGGCTTGCGCAATGCCAGACGGCAACATGAAATACCAAATCGGTACATAGAAAGTGGCATTAACAATTGAGCTACACAGTAAAACCTGACTCGTCGTTACTTGCCACAAGCGGCTGACTACCAGATAACCAGAAAAAAATACACCGGCAATCAAAAACATCACATCACCTTTCCAGCTTTCAATAAATCCTAGCTGGGTTGAATCGGCAACGGCAAACACAGCACCTATCAGTATTAATATAACGCCTAGCAATTGCCAGCGACTAATTCTTTCAGCCAGCCAAATCCAACCGATGAACAAAGTTAACGCTGGCAATGCACCATTCATGAATATTCCACCGTGTGCAGCTGGTGCATGAATAAATGCGTTAAACACAAAGAGGATATAAACGGGACTCAGCAGAAATGCCACCACTGCTATTCGCTTCAAGCTCATCTGCATCCAGGGTTTGAAGTACAACACGAATGGCAGCGCAAATACGGCGGATATTCCATAGCGAAATGCCGCAAGATCAAACGGCGTTAACGACGTTTTTGCACCAGCGCGGCTAGCCACTAGCCAAGTTGCCCATATCAGAGAAACAGCTATTGCAGCCAGTATTCCTAACCAAGGTTTACGAACGATAGAATCGGGTTGATTCACAGAATACATTCCAGTTAAAAGGATGTTAAGAAAAGCACAGAGTAGATTGTCAAGCATACACGTGACATATTGCATTTCAATATTTACTACACAAAACTAGCACCGCTCAAGCTCGGCTAAGGAGATGGTATTTATTGCTTTTTTTGTATGCGTATAAAGGGTGGCGATACCTATTTAATACTCGAAGCTATTCCCGTAAACTGAAATCTGAATACAGGATATTCGCATCTACAAAGTGCAAGAAGTTTGTACATACTGTCAACACGGCAGCAGATGCACGCTAAACTGAGATTAAAATAAACGGGAATTCATGACTGACATTAAACGATTAGATGAACAGGCTTGCCTACCTTGTACTGGTGGCATACCGCCGTTGTCACAAGCTGGAATAGAGGGTAATATCGCTCTGCTGCACACTGACTGGTTGCTGGATGAAGAGCATAAGGTGATCACCCGAAAATACAAGGTAAATGGCTTTGCTAAAGCCGTTTATTTGTCTAATTTGACGGCCTTTCTGGCTGATCAGGAAGGCCATCACCCTGATATTGCCTTTGGCTGGGGCTATTGCACTGTCTCGTTCACTACACACGATTCAGGTGGTTTGACCATCAATGATTTTATCTGTGCGCAAAAGCTGGATAAATTGAACAACAGTCTACGGTTGGCATAAGAAGTAGGTGGGCTTGACGTAGATGCTCAAGCCGCTACAAACTGTGCGTGCGCTTAGTTAGTTATAGCCGTGAGCATCTTACCGGAGCGGGCTCGTGTTTCTTAAAGTTGGCTTAGCTCAGGCGGCTTTGCCGAGTAGCGAATTGCCGGATGGGATGTTAAAAAACCTATGTTTGAAATCACCGGCACTTAAGGGTTCTGCGTACAAGAAACCCTGCAGGTAATGACAACCTATGTCGCATAGAAGCTTCTCTTGTTCAGATGTCTCGACGCCCTCTGCAACGACGAAGAAACCCATACTTTTAGCAATAGAAAGAATCGCCTGACACAGTACAAAGTCTTGGCTTTGCGCGGTAAGACTCTTCACAAAAGAGCGGTCAATTTTCAAGTAATCGATATCTAACATTTTCAAATAAGACAAGGATGAATAACCTGTCCCAAAATCATCGAGTGCTATCTGGATGCCCGCTTCCTTGAGCGAGGTTAATAGCTGCATGCAGTTTTTTTCGTTGTCCAGTAGCAGGCCTTCAGTAATTTCAACAAGAATACTGCCTGCTTCAAAATCAGTAACATTTGCACTAGTGATCCATCGTTTGACATGACCGCCCGACATGAATTGCATAGGCGATACGTTGACGCTGATCTGAAAGCGATTGTTATACAACTGACGCCATTCACTGACTTGACGACTTGCTTCGTTGAATACCCAGTCGCCCAGTTCGTGAATTAACCCCACTTCTTCTGCCAGCGGAATGAACACGGTAGGGCAGATAGTGCCTTGTACCGGGTGATGCCATCGGATTAAGGCCTCGGCCTTTTCAACGCTTCCTGATGCGGTTGAGATAATGGGTTGGTACAGCAACTGCAGCTCGCCAGCACGGGCCGCATGGCGTAAGTCATTCGACAAATTTAATCGAAGGGTACTTTTTTGTCGTATGGCTTCTGAGAAGTGTATGAATCCACTGCGGCCAGTTTTCTTGACTTCATACATGGCCTGGTCAGCGTGTTTTAGCAGTTCAATAGGATCTGTATTAAGCTTAGATGCACTTGCAACTCCGACACTTGCTGATACATGTGCCACATTGCCGTGTAAATCGTATGGTTGTCCAATGGACTCAATGATATCAATGACAATTTTCTCTGCAACGGCTGCGTAGTCCTGTGCAATAACAATTACCGTGAATTCGTCACCACCCAAGCGTGCAAGAGAAGCTTCATCGGGAAGTATGCTGGACAATCTTTTTCCAGTCTCGCACAGTAATTTGTCGCCCATATCATGACCTAAGGAATCATTAACTTCCTTGAAATGATCAAGATCCAGCAGCAATAAGACGAGTCCATTGTTTGACTTGGCTATATGCTGAAGACCGCTACGTAATTTCTCGTTAAAGTGATGCCGATTTGGCAGACCTGTCAAAGCATCGAAGTAGGCAAGTCTGTGTAGATCACGTGTTTGAGCGGCCACCTTGCGCCTTAACGTCTC
>JALZWO010000097.1 GCA_023300375.1 Granulosicoccus sp.
GTGGGCGGAAAATGGGTAGCCGTTTCACTGTTAAAGTATCTTGATGGTAGGTATTTTGGTGTGTTGGCTTGGTGGTAATAGGCAGTTTATTCTTCTTATGCCCCGCAGTAGCAAGCGCTTAGGAGGCATGATCTGTCCTGCAAAGTGCGGAATTGAAATATCTTGTCAATGTCTTCCCCAATTGCTCGCGATGTTCTAAGATACAAGCGCGAGGTAGATGGATCCACCGAGTTGTATGGGAATCCTGGTGTGCTATATCGATGATATGTTTGTCTCGCAGTGGGAGCTCGTCGTTTGATCAAATTGTGTTTGTTGATCATTTGATTGGGTGACTGTCTCTTTCCTGTTCAACTTACAAAAGGATATTGCCAATGTTTCGATCAACCTGCGCGCGAACCGCTATTGCCATTGCTGTTTTGGTTTCTCTTTCCGCCTGCAGTTCTAGTTCAAGTGATAATTCGGATGAGGAGCCAAACTCTAGTGGTGATCCAGCCTCGGACCCTACGCCTGATCCAACTCCAGACCCCACGCCAGATCCAACCCCTGATCCTACGCCCGATCCTACTGCGCTATTCGGACCTGCTCAGTTCATTACGGGCGAGTGCGGAACCGTACCTTCTGCAACGACTGCTGCTGCGAATACGGTAGATACTCCTCCAGTATTTTTCGTAGGCGAGCCAGTTAACGGGCAGCTTGTTCCTAATTCAACTACCGATAATTTTCACGTATGGCAGATAGCGCTTGATCCTGGCAATTATCATTTTGTTGCTGACGTATCGGTGCTTGCGGAAGACGAAGATACTATAGGTATTACTGTCGAATCTCTAGGTGAAACTACTTCCGATAATGAGATAATTGCCAGTGACTTCGTGATTGGTTACGATTTACGAGTCTACGAATATCTAGAGATTCAGGCTGCTCAGGTCTTGACACTAAAACTGGATGCACGCATTGATATAATTCACAACTACACAATGGGTATCTTCCAGAATGGCGCTACAGTCCCGAGTCCCAGTTTTAACCGCTGCTTACCCATAAACGCATTGGCCTTAGATTCAACTCAGTCAGTGACGCTACTGCCTAATAACGTGCGCACTGACGAACTCTGGTTTCAAGTCAACCTCGTTGCCGGTGAGTACACGTTAGATGCGTCAACTGGCAGTGTAGAGGACGATACTCTCGGCTATGAATTTAGTTTATTTGAAGAATTTGGCCAAACTGACGACGAGGAGCGTGTAGCATCGGACTTTGTGATTGGAAACCTGCTGACAACCAGCGATACGTTTGAGCGAGACACCGACGGGCTTGTATGGCTTCGTCTTAGTAATCGCTTATCAAGTCAAGATGCTGACACGGTTGTAGAATTTACGTTAAGCAATCCCTGATAGGGGCTTAATCCTTATCATTCGGTGTTAATTGCCAAGCATCTTGTCATGGATAGACGAGATGCTTTGGTCGTAGTTTTTTGGTTTTGTCCATCAAACATTGTTGCTGGAATACGCGCTCTAGCGCTCATAGCTGGAATCCTCAGATTCAGGTGACAGGCTTGGTGTTCGACTCAGTACGTGCTTTTGACTGTGTTGGTGTCGATTCCCAGCCTATGCGATCTCAGCATTTCAATAGATCCTGAGGGGCATGCTCACTGGATAACTGATGGATAGATAGGTCGTGAGGATCATGCCCGCTGGATAACTAGCGGATAGGTGGCATTGGCACATGTAATTAGATCTCCAATAGACACTGAGTTATCACCTAACGGCTCATCGAGTCGTAAAACCCATGGCTGGCTTGCTTACTGTCTATCTCAGTCAAGACGTGATCTATACCATTCTGTCTCATCTCACATCCTTGAGCCCAGCTCAGGGCCAGAGTTTGTCCAAAGATGGTAGAAATTGGGTGAGTTTTGGTGGGCATTTGCGGGCACGTACGGAGACCTATGATAATTTTGCGTTCGGCGCCCCCGCTGATGCAGACGATAGCTTTTTCGTTTATCGAGCCTTGTTTCATGCTGACTTGCATTTTGGGGAAAAGTTACGGGTTTTTTCTGAAATAAAACACGCGGATATCAGTGGGCGAGATCTGCTAGGCGGAGCGCGCCCCATTGTTCAATACTTAATTGTTGTTGTTTAAAGCTCTTCTCCGCAGGGAGTTCTGACCGGTGTAGTGTGGTCGGGCGGTGAGTAAGTAAGTGTGGGGTACCTGTGGGCATGCATCTGTATAAAAGCCTGTATCCGATACTGTTTCACCTGCATGTCCACAGGTAGTCCATACGCTCGTCGCTCAGCGACGATATCCACGCGGAGTCCGGCTTATTGGTGTCAACCGTGAATGCAATGATGAAGGCGAGTTTACATTTAACTTTGATAGTATCAGGCACCTACCCAAGAGAACCATGTCAAGTATCTAAGAATTGAGATTGAAATTGCGCTTTGAGTGCACCTGAAGCATAGTTAAACTAAAGCTAATCAAATCACGCAAGGATGCGTTTGATGGCACTCCCACAACCGGGCAGGATGTCTGGTGTCGCGCCTGCCCATGTGCGGCATAAGCCCGAACAAACACTGTTGTATCAACTGGTAGAGCAGTATTGGCCTGAATTTCAGATGCAGCTGAGTGAAACGGGTCGTTTTCTGCCACGGCACATAACGCGCGAGTTTGAGGACTATCTGGCGTGTGGTCGGCTTGAGAACGGTTTTCTGCGTGTGCGCTGCGAGAGCTGCAGCCATGAGCATCTAGTAGCGTTCAGTTGCAAGCGACGTGGCTTTTGCACCAGTTGTGGTGCCAGACGTATGGTGTAGACGGCCGCGCTTCTGGTAGATCATGTCCTACCGCACAGACCTGTTCGCCACTGGGTACTGAGTTTCCCTTATCCGCTACGCTTTGTGCTGGCTAATTATCCGCAGGTGGCGTCTTTTCGCCCAAGAACAACGGAAATCTGAGATTTCATCGGGTCAATGCTCCCACAAGCAAAGAGCTCAACGCGTTGGTAGCCACGATCAGTGAACGCGTTGCCCGGTATCTGGAGCGTCGGGGGCGCCCAGCCAGGGTCGGTAGGCCTTCAGATGAACAGAGCGATCATCTGACATTGGCGTTGGACGATGAAGAGGGCAATACGATACAACAGCTACAGGGCCACTCGATCACGTACCGGATAGCCATGGGA
>JALZWO010000098.1 GCA_023300375.1 Granulosicoccus sp.
GATATTGGCATTGATCACGTCATTCTCGACAGTTTGAGTAACGCCTGCTTGCACCGCGCCATCAAGTCGACCGATATCAACGGTGAATATTAGGTCCGCCGGACTGTTAGCGCCTTCATTTGATAGCCGCTCTACTAACCCCGTTTTGGCGAAAACGGTGTTGACCTCAATGCCCGTTTCGCGTGTGAACACGTCAAAGATAGGTTTGATGAGGAACGGTTGACGATAGGAGTAAACGTTAACGGAACCATCAGCGTACGCTGAGCCCACAGAGAGCAGTAAACATGTGCTTAGTGCCGCCACTAAAGATTTGGTTGAAAAACGTTGCATTGGTAGAGACCCTTTAGTTAAGTTCAGTGGTAATACTAATGCGATTGATTATCAATTGCAACTGTAGATTGAATGACAGAGGGTTAGCGAGGTGGCGGCGGTGGTGTTGACTATCATTCAAACTGCTAATCGGGGGCTTTTGCACAAGCCGAGATTCATCGTTTCGAGTGCGCGCTTGTGTGGCCATAGTTCTAGCTGAAAGTTACGCACAGCGGGCCATTTCGCTTCAGGTGTTCAAACCAGGCCGCTAAGTGTCAACGAACTCTGATGTTCAAACCTGGCGGCTAAGCGTCAACGAGCTCTGATGTTCAAACTAGACGGCTAAGCGTCAATGAACTCTGATGTTCTAACTAGGCGGCTAAACGTTTAACGAACTCAGAGCGCTTGTGGGCCGTAATCAACAGCTTTTCTGTAGCTCGCGTCATCGCCACATAAAGCAGCTTGGCTTCCACCGTTCTCTCAGAGCTTTTGCTGGGCATGTCGCCTGTTCCTGCAACGATGACGTAGGGGAATTCCAGCCCTTTGCTGGAATGCATGGTCATAAGCTTTGGGCGTTCATCGTGTAGTGAGAGTTTCTTTTTTTCTGGCGTGCTTTTTAACCAGTGAGCGTGTATGCCGCTGTGCCTCAAGGTCTCTTGGATCATGGTGCCCATCCATTTGCTTCTGTAAGTAATACAGATGTCAGCAGGTGCTGTGCCTTGCTTGAGAGCTGACTGTACACATTTGGCGATGAAGCCAGCTTCGTCTTCGAAAGAGTCAAACATTCTGATGACAGGGTTTGCCCCGTGCCGCCCGGCGTATTCCGGCTTGATCAACGGTATCTTCTCGTTCTTGCCATCGTCGTTGTCCGGTACCAGCCAGTCGCTTGCAAACCGGTAGGCGAAATCGATAATTTCATCGGTGTTGCGATAATTGACTTTAAGAACGGTTGTGCGTCCACGAGCCTGTATGCCAACACTGGATAAGGTAAAACTTAATTCTTTCTTCGCAGAGTACAGGGCTTGGGCATCATCGTAGAGCAGTAGCAAATTATTGTTGTCAGGGTCGACCATGCCCACCACCAGCTTTAGCCATTCAGGTTCAAAGTCATGGCCCTCATCTATCATGACAGCGCCGTATTGCGCGTTGGGTATCTGGCCTTTTGCCACGGCTGTGATCACAGTTTCTACCAATGCCTTGACGTAGCCTGGGCCGGTGGGAGGGCGAGTAACGTGGTAGGTTTTTAGCTGCTCTCCACACCAATCGTGGAAGTGCCTTACTTGCACGTTATCAGCAATGCCGCTGAGCTGAATTGACTCGCGAAGTCTTGCCGCTAGTGACACGTTAAAACACAGCACCAGGATAGGTTTGGTCACTGTGGTTGCAAGCTTCTGGCAGTGATAGCCCAGAATCAACGTTTTGCCGGAACCTGCCACGCCATGAATGATGCGATGGCCACTGCCTAGTGCGCGAGCAAGGCGCTCTTGGGCTGCGTCCATGACGTGCATGATGTCGGTGGCTTGAATATCGACGGGTGTGTCGTCTGTGGGTGTAGGTTTTAACAGATCTTGTTGCTTCGGCGGGGTGAGACGAATTTCAGGAAATAGATGCCATCGGACTCGGTCAATTTGAGGAAGTGATAGTGGTTTGGGGAATTGCACCGAGAACATGTTCCACAGACTTTCTTGAAAGCTTTCCGCATCTACACTGGCGGCCATTTCATCACTGCAGATAGTCAGGTGTGAGGGTATTACCTGACCGAAGTCGTGATGTTCGAACTGCGCTCTGGTGATATTGCTAAGAACCACACCGAAAGCATAAGGGCAGGCGAGTTTGCCGCTGTATGGGCCTTCTGATTCACGCAGTGCGGGATCAGACTCCAGAGACTGTACCAATTTGTAACTGCATTGGCGTACTTGTTCTATGGGATTGGTGCAGCGCTTGAGGCCATTGTTGGTAAGCAGTGTGAAGTACTGGCGATCGATCTGCTGGATGGTGTCGAGCTTCCAGTCTTTGATTTCTAGCAATAGCAATCCGCGCCCTGGGTGAAGCACGATAAAATCCGTGTAGCGCTGGCGAATACCAACGGGTGTTTCAAACCAGCACAGGTAATCATCTTCAAGTTTTGATTCTAGCAGCCTAGCCAAACGCTTCTCGCCTGACGTCATGCGCGGAAGGCAGCTATTCAGTGAAGGTATGATTGATGCCATGAGCGTGTTTGTTTGTTTGTTGCGTTGTCGTGTTTACGCTGGATTTCAATAATAGCTAATGTCTGTATGAAACTGACGTAGCTCGTTGGTTTGTAACGGCAGTAGATGCTAGCGCTTAACTGAATTTGAGGATTCCGCAAATTGAGAAATCCTTAAAACAAGGTTTTCTCAATGTGGTGTCAAATCAAATATCAAATTGCAATTGTTGTGTTTTCAGCTCGGATTGCTGCGCTTCATCATCAAGTGATCGCTTTAAATCACGAGCGAATCAAGCTATTTGACGCAATATGGGTCAAAAAAAAGCCCCCGATAAAATACCGGGGGCTGGGGTGCCATCCATGGCGGTTGTGTTATTGGCTGCACTAAAGCATCCATGCTCGATTGGTCTGCTTCAAAAAACCAATTCACCCATCTTGGTGATAATGCAATAACACGGGCATCCATTGCCGACTGTCTATGGTTACATCAACATCCTGTTGATACTTACAATCCATTGTAGTGACTGCCGCGGTCTTCCTTGACCGCAGAGCTAGTGTGCAATTTCTTGTTAACGATGGGTATCGGAAAGCGCTGGGATTTGGGTAGGAAAATTCTGAATTGTCTGGAAGTATGATGGGGTGCTCGGTGGGGAGGATAAGTTGGTCACAAAGCGAATCATACATCGCTGCTGCAGTCTCAGCAGTCCATTGTTCTTGCTTGTTAATTTTCTGGCGGCAATGCTAGGGAGGCAACTTTTGATAGTAATAATTTCCTAGTTTAAGTTTTTCAATAGTGTTGAAATTTTCACCTCAATGGCCGATGGATCAGTCACGGATCGTGAGCCGCGTTTATTGTTTAAGAGTCCAATCCTTCCATGAATGCCTTCAGGTAATTCAAGTAGAGCTCGACGTTTCCAGAGCCAATCTCCATGGCAAGTCGTGGCATGCTTTTGTTTCCATTGTTGTGCCTTAGACTCAGAATCTCTTTTGTTGTTTGAGCGGAAGCTATAGCCCCACAGTTTTTACCGAGTAAAAAAAAGCTGCCAAGTCGGTGTCCCAGTCATACCTTTCCAAGTCGGCTACATTGTTGTCGTAGTACAGGGTTTCGATAAATGCGTCTAGTCGCTGAAATACGGAGAACAGATAACCAATATCAGAGGAATCTTTTCGTCGTATCGGTTCAGGTCGATCTAGCCAAGAGATTAGCTTGAGAATGGCGAAACCTTCTGGTGTTACCACTGGGCATGCAAGGTAGGGGGGGCTTCTCTAACGATTACTGATTGTGCGTTGTCGCAAGCTTCCTGAAATCCCATAACATTCATTACCACATCGCCGTCTGGTGGCCACGCAATCGTGTTGTTGTTCTGTACATTTTCACCGAACGGTACGATATCGATTGGTTTTCCCGATGAATTTTCCAGTCGGTGTTGTGCTCGCGTTTCTATAAAGCTTC
>JALZWO010000099.1 GCA_023300375.1 Granulosicoccus sp.
TATGCATTACCACATTCTAGCTAATGGGAAACGGACCAAGTAATGGCCGAAATCGAACTTCGCAATCTGTGTAAACGATGGGGTGACTTTGTCGGGGTTGATAACGTCAACCTGACCATCGCAGATCGTGAATTTCTTGTGCTATTGGGCCCATCGGGTTGTGGCAAAACCACCACCATGCGTATGATCGCGGGTTTAGAGGATGTTAGCGCTGGTGAAATACGGGTTGACGGCAAGTTGATCAACGATCTGGAGCCCAAGGACCGAGATGTAGCGATGGTATTTCAGTCCTACGCGCTCTATCCCAATATGAATGTCTACGAAAACATTCGTTTCCCACTAAAAGTGCGCAAGATAGATCCTGACACCCATGATGAACGAGTCAAGCGCGCCTCAGGCATGGTTGAGTTAGACGAGTTCCTTCATCGTAAACCTGCTGAGCTTTCTGGTGGTCAGCGCCAGCGGGTAGCACTTGCCCGTGCGGTGGTGCGCGAGCCTAATGCGTTTTTAATGGATGAACCGTTGTCTAATCTTGATGCAAAGCTACGCGTATCTACTAGAGCGCAAATTAAAAACCTATGTCATGAGTTGGCAGTCACCACCATTTACGTGACGCACGATCAAGTTGAAGCGATGACACTTGCTGATCGAGTGGTTGTAATGAAAGAGGGTATCGTTCAGCAGGTGGGCACACCAACAGAAATTTATGACAATCCCAGTAATGCTTTTGTAGCAAGCTTTATTGGCTCACCAGCGATGAATCTCATAAATGGGCATGTCGATAATGGCACATTTACCGCCGCTCATACAGCTGTGCCTGACACAAGTGCCTTTAATGGCCCTGTCACTTTAGGGTTTCGTGCGGAAGACGCCAGCTTAGCCAACGACCAGTCAGGACAGATCCACGCCGCGATATACACCCTCGAGCTACTTGGCGACGCTACGATGATCTCTGTACGTATCGACGGTGCTTTGGTGTCGGTTAAGGCTGACAAAAACTTTCGAGCTGATATCGGTGAAATGGTGTCGATAAAAATAGAATCTCAGTTTTGCCATTGGTTTAATGTCGAATCTGGCTTACGTATTTAGTGCTTAAAGCGGTACATTAATTTTTACGGTGCAGTCATATCGTCGGCACCACTCAACTTAATGATGGGAGATAGACCATGATTTTAAAGAAACTAACATTTGCCGTTACGTTGGCGTTATCAACAAATGTCGTGTTAGCCAATTGTGGCGATATCAACGGTAGAGTCAGTATTATCGGAAATGAATTTCCAGCTATTCAGACTGTGGCTGCAGCTGCAGCTACTTGTGCTAGCGATTCTGTTACGGTTGAATCTAATCTAACCGCAGACTATCAAACAATTAATTTGCCCGGATTACAAGGAAACCCTGCTGAATATACGACAGCAGTAATCACCAACTCTTCTATTGTTGCCTTAATGAACGAAGACGTGATTCGCCCATTGGATGAATTGATAGCAAAGTATGGGCAAGACATTCCAAAGAGCAACTTAATTACCATTGATGGAAAAGTCATGGCAGTTGCATTTATGGCGAATGCTCAGCATTTGGCTTACCGCAAAGATGTGTTGGCCGAGATAGGCGTTGAGCCTCCAACAACCTATGAAGAACTTTTGTCAGCAGCAGAAATGATTCGCGAAAAAGGCATTATGCAATATCCAGTGGGAGGCACTTATCAGGCTGGTTGGAATCTGGCCACTGAATTTGTGAACATGTACAACGGCTACGGTGCTGATTACTACAAAGCCTCAGATTCAGCTGAAGTGGCCATTAATAATCCTCAAGGCGTTGCAACACTGGAGATGATGAAGGCTCTCACTGAGTACATGAACCCTGATTATCTAACCCACGATTCTAACGCAGCTACTGCTGAATTCGAGGCTGGCAATACAGCTCTAATTAATATTTGGGGTTCACGAATGGCGACCTTACAAGACAATGAAGGAGCCGAGGAAGTTGTTTTTAGTAATACTATTTCTGGTGGGCCGCTGACTGTGGCTGGCGGTACTACACCTGCAACTGCTTTGTGGTGGGATGGTTGGTCGATTGCTAAAAATATCAGTGATGAAGATGCGGAAGCCAGTTTCGTAGCAATGGCGAATGGCATCGATCCAAGTATTCTTAATGATGACACGATGGGCGAAGCGGTGTGGATGCTTGAGGGCTACACGCCTTCAGCAGCTAATGATGGTGTGTTTGCCTCTATCAAGGCAGGTTCCAAGTCATTTCCCATGCTGCCATACCACGGTTTACTGCACACGGCCCTTGGCGATAACTTGTCTGATTATTTGCAAGGCAAAGAAAGTGCTGAGCAAGCACTAGCAGATACAGAAGCCGCCTACACGACAGCCGCTAAGGAAAAAGGCTTTTTATAGGCTAAGCCACAGCCTGCATGAGGCGGTAGTTATTACCGCCTCATCACTTCATAAATCATCTCTCACAAATCACTTACGCGATTAGGCAGCCTACAACAGCACATGAAACACAAGACGTTTTTTTGGTTTGTGCTTCCATCATCTTTAGCGATGCTGTTATTCATATTTTTTCCCATTGTCTCAGTGTTGATCCAATCTGTACATGTAGACACCGAACAAGTCATCAAAGAGGTTACAAACTGTGGTCCGTTTGGTTGCGAAACTATCTCCTCAATAGACCAGGAAGCTACTCAAGCACTAAAACAAGACAATCCATTGGGTCGCTTTGCCGGTTTTACCACCTATTTAGATCGTAGGCATCTAGCAATCGGTGAGATCAGTACTGCATGGAGAAGCAATAATGGTATGGGTGATTTTTTCAAACAGTTGATGAATCTGCCTTTTTATAAGGCGTTAAGCTTTACGCTGGCCTATACGTTTATCGTCACGCCGCTAGTCATCCTCTTTGGTTTTGTCATTGCGGTAGCGGTCAACAGTGCGGTTAAGTGGGTGCGTGGCCCGCTGATATTTTTCTCGCTACTACCCATGTTAGTCACGCCTCTGGTAGGTGCTTTAATTTTGTTTTGGATGGTAGACGCTCGTGGCGTTGTGGGTGCGGCCCTACAATATTTAGCTGATGATCCAAACCTATCAGTTAAAGCATCAACGCCTCTCACATGGGTCATGTTAATGGTCTATGGCGTTTGGCATTCAGCACCGTTTGCATTCATTGTTTATTACGCAGGTCTTCAGTCAGTCAACAAAGAGACGTTAGAGGCAGCTATGATTGACGGCGCTAGTCGATGGGAACAGATTCGCTATGTGATCATTCCACACCTTCTACCCCTAACTACTTTCATTGCGCTAATGCAGTTGATGGACAACTTCCGAGTCTTTGAACCCATCGTTAGTTTCTCAGCAGAGGCGCATGCTACTTCGTTGTCGTGGGCAATTTATAACGATTTAGGAGGCGAAACCCGACAACTGAGTTCCGCAGCTGCCACCTCCGTACTGACTATCTTGGGTATCTGTATTTTGTTGTTGCCGGTGCTTGTGCGCACTTGGCGCGATTTCAGCAGAAAGTAGGTGGGCTTAATGACTGCAAACACGCAAAAAAAGTCCCGTGCGCTCAATCTGCTGCTAATCGGGGTATTGTTTACCTGGATGACACTGGCAGCGTTCCCGTTCCTATGGACTTTATGGGGCTCGTTCAAGGTAGAAGGCGATTTTTTCTCCAAAGCTAACTGGGCTAACGCCTTAACTGGTCCGCTCACTTTAAAAGAATCTGGTGGCTTGTTTACTGGTGCTGGCTACCACGGCGCTTGGATCAAAGAGGCGTTTGGGATAGCGGCTATAAACACAATGATTGTGTGTGTGTTTGTAGTGACTATCTCACTGACGTTTGGCACCTTGGGTGGCTACGCGTTATCACGCTCCACGTTTCGATATGCCTTTTGGTTTTTAATTATTGCGCTGATCTTTCGTGCTATGCCACCAATCACCCTAGTGTCAGGTTATCTGCCTGTATTTTTTGATTGGAATCTGTGGGGGAAATTACCAACTGCCATTATTGTATTAGTGGCAATCAATCAACCGTTCACATTGTGGATGTTGCATTCGTTTTTTAAGAACATTCCTAAAGACCTAGATGAAAGCGCCATGGTTGATGGTTGTAATCGCTTTCAGGCGTTTCGACATGTGATTGTGCCGGTGATGTGGCCAGGGGTTATCACCACAGGGCTGTTCTCTTTTCTATTGGCCTACAACGACTTCGCGGTTACCGCAATGATTCTGTCAAAAGAGAATCAAACCATGATACCGAAAATATCGAGTTTTCTGGGCTCTACACAAACCAAAGGCAACGTCATGTTCGCTGTGGCTGCCGTCGTATCAGCAACTGCGCCATTGTTTGTCATGGTGCTGTTTTTTCAACGTCAGATCGTCTCCGGCTTAACCGCTGGTGCCGTAAAAGGGTAGGAATATGAAAGGCAGTAGACCAGAACAGGCAAGCCTGAGTCGTGACACCGATCTTCGTAAAACTGACGACACTCGCCGCGTAATCGAAGGCATGGTAGACGGTCTTAACGACCACCGTATCGGTGACATTGGTGAGTTCTTTAAAGAGAGCTTCCGCTGGATGGGAAACTCCGGCTGTGGCACTAAAAACGGCTTGCAGGAATTTCAAAAAAATTGGCAACAACCGTTTCAAGCTGCTTTTTCAGACAAAGTCTGTATTGATGAAGCTCGCCTTTATATGGGAGAGTGGGCTGCGGCTTTTGGTAGTCAGCAAGCTGTGCATAGTGGTGATTTCATGGGCATTCCCGCCACTGGTAAAAAAGTCGAAATACGCTACATGGATTTCTGGAAGGTGGTTGATGGAAAAATTGAAGACAACTGGGTAATGGTCGATTTTCCTCATGTCTTAGCGCAACTGGGTAAAGACGTGTTCGATGGAGAAGGCTGGGAAGCTTATGACCGTGGCCAACGTAACCCTGCGCAAGTGAGTTAATAAAACGCACTGCTAGGTTGATAATTTATTTGAGCGCACAGTAATGACTATTGAATATTTGAAACGTGGTAAACCTCTTGATGAACGTGCAGACGACGATGCCGTTGTGAGGCAGGTGGTTGAGACTCATCTTGCTGATATCGAGGCGCGTGGTGATGCTGCCGTACGTGAACTGGCTGAAAAATTTGATAAAGATTCGCGTGACAGTTATCGGTTAACCAATGATGAGATACAAGCACTGATCGCTCAGGTTGCGCCATGCGACATTAAAGACATCAAATTTGCCCAGGCACAAGTCAGGGGTTTTGCGGAGGCACAAAGAGCCTCAATGACAGATATAGAGGTAGAAACGTTACCTGGCGTCATATTGGGCCATAAGAATATACCGGTGCAGTCAGTGGGATGCTATGTGCCTGCAGGTAAGTTCCCAATGGTAGCCTCAGCTCACATGTCAGTGCTAACTGCGTCAGTGGCGGGGGTGCCTCGTATTGCTGCCACTACCGCACCCTTTCAAGGCCAACCCAATCCTGCAGTGATTGCCGCCATGCACATGGCCGGTGCACACGAAATCTATGTGTTAGGTGGTATTCAAGGAATAGGCGCTTTAGCATTAGGTACCGAAACTATCGAACCCGTACACATGCTCGTGGGCCCCGGTAACGCTTTTGTTGCTGAAGCTAAACGCCAATTGTTTGGTCGCGTTGGTATCGATTTGTTTGCAGGGCCAACAGAGACCATGGTGATCGCGGATGACACTGTAGATGCTGAACTCTGCGCAACTGATTTGTTGGGGCAGGCCGAACATGGCTACAACTCACCCGCCGTGTTATTGACCAACTCGCGTGCTTTGGCAGAAAATACACTAAAAGAGATCGACAACCTGCTAAAGATATTACCCACCGCAGAAACCGCTGGCGTGAGTTGGCGCGATTACGGTGAAGTGATCTTATGCGATACCTATGACGAAATGCTGCAAATGGCAGATGAAATTGCTAGTGAGCACGTGCAAGTGATGACTGACCGTGATGATTGGTTTCTTGAAAAAATGACGTGCTACGGAGCCTTGTTTTTGGGTGCTCGTACCAATGTAGCAAACGGTGACAAAGTCATCGGTACCAACCATACCTTGCCCACAAACAAAGCGGGTCGTTATACCGGTGGCCTCTGGGTTGGCAAGTTCTTAAAAACCCACAGTTACCAACGCGTGACTACAGATGCTGCTGCTGCAGAAATCGGTGCTTATTGTTCGCGACTTTGTATGCTTGAAGGTTTTGTGGGTCATGCGGAGCAAGCCAATGTGCGTGTCAGGCGCTATGGTGGAACCAATATCCCGTACGGCGAAGCAGCCCCCAACAACTTCAGTAAAGGCTAGCCCAACGTGTCAACCAATCAAACTAACAAACTGACAGCATTGGCCTATTGGGCGTCGATTGATACTGCCAGCCCTGAGACCATGGTCGCAGCCGCCAGTGCTCATCTGCCAGAGCACTTCTGTTGGACAGGCCCTTCACCATTGGGTGAGGTGACGGGCCCTGCTGCGTTGGCGACACAGGTTCTTACGCCATTGAAGTCTGCTATCCCTGATTTAGTCAGACAAACTCATTTATTTATGGGAGGACAGTCTTCAGATCACGTAGGCGATGAGGCCAAAGACGCTTTTTGGGTTGCTGGTACTGGGTATCTCACTGGTACGGCTGTACAAAGTTTTCTTGGTATACCCGCCACTGATCACCCCTTGCGCATTCGCTGGAGCGAATTCATTCGGTTTCAAGGTGAGGTGATGGTGGAATCGCAAGTGATTTATGATTTCGTCGATTGGTTTGATCAAATCGGTTTGCCCGTGCTGCCCAAATCTCGCGGTGCTGAACATGTCTATCCTGCCGCGACCGGATATGACGGTGTACTAACAGAGCCTCAAAGCAGCATTGAAACCGCACAGACTCTGAAGCTTGGCAATGCTTTGCTTTACGGTGGACTCAATGGCTTTGACCAAAACGCGCTGGCCAGTATGGGTATGGCTGATTACTTTCATCCCAATTTAAAATGGTATGGCCCGGGTGGTATTGGCGCTTGCTTGTCTTTTACAGAGTTTGAACAACTTCACCAACAGCCTTGGCTAGCGGCATTTCCTGATCGCAAAGTTGTAGGTATCGAGTCATTGTTTGCAGAAGGTCGATTGTTAGCCGCATCGGGTATTGCCGGAGTTGAAGCTACTCACACCGGTACCTACCTTGGAGAACCCGCATCTGGGGCCAATCTAAAAATATTCGGTATCGATTTCTGGCTCCAAAACAACAATCAGTTTACAGAGAACTGGGTATTCGTTGACATGATAGATCTGTTTAATCAAATGGGCGTTGATCTGTTTCACCGCATGACAACACTGCATCAGCAACAACAGCTGGAACACTAATGGATCAACTACCCCGTATCCCGTCCTTCAAACTTAACGGTCAAAGAGCTCTAGTCACTGGTGCCTCTTCAGGTATTGGGCAAGGCTGTGCGGTAGCACTGGCCGAAGCAGGTGCGCATGTTGTACTTGCAGCGCGTGGGCTAGACCGACTCAACAGCACGGTAGAGGCCATACGTGAACTTGGCTATAGCTGTGAAGCCTTGGCCCTGGATGTGGCAGAGGTGGAAGCAACTCAGGCGGTCTTAGAGAATCAACAGCCCTTTAATATACTCGTTAACAGTGCTGGCCTTGCGATTCATAGTCCAGCAGTAGACACGCAAATTGCTGACTTTGATACGGTAATGAATGTTAATTTGCGTGGTGCTTATTTTCTAACTACGGCCGTGGCAAAGGCGCTTAAGGCGTCGGGTAAGTCGGGTTCCTTAATCAATATTTCCTCGCAAATGGCGCATGTTGGTGGAGTTGATCGCGCTGTTTACTGTGCGTCCAAATTTGCCGTGGAAGGCTTCACTAAAGCTATGGCAATAGAATGGGGCAGTGCTGGCATACGAGTCAATACCATTTGCCCTACGTTTATTCGCACACCGCTAACTGAACAAACCTTTGATCAGCCAGAGCGTGTGGCGTGGATCAAGGAGAAGATCAAGCTTGGTCGCACCGGTGTGGTTGAGGACATCATGGGTTCTGTGTTGTATTTAGCATCAGACGCATCCAGCTTGGTCACAGGCACCGCACTTATGGTTGACGGCGGTTGGACTGCTGACTAATGGCTGGCGAGAAAGTCACATCTGCACAAGTTGCTAAAGCGGCAGGGGTTAGTCAGTCAGCAGTGTCTCGCGTGTTTACACCAGGTGCCAGTGCATCACCAAAAACGATAGAGAAAGTTCGCCGCGCTGCCAATGAACTCGGTTACCGGCCTAATATGTTGGCACGTTCTCTGATGACCGGAAAGTCTCGTATTATTGGCTTAGTGGTTGCCTACCTTAACAATCAGTTTTATCCCGATGTGATGGAAAAACTATCCAAAGGGCTGCAGGCTGAGGGATATCATGTACTGGTATTGATGGCAGAACAAACCGCAAACAACACCGATGACGTGCTTGAAAAAATACTTGACTATCAGGCCGATGGTATTGTTCTGGCATCGGTAGCTATGTCATCAGAACTCGCCTCGCGGTGTCGTGCCGAAGGCGTACCTGTGGTGTTGTTCAACCGAACGCAAGATAATAGTTCGCTTTCATCTATTACCTCTGACAACGTAGCCGGAGGGCGCAAGGTCGCGGAACATTTCATCGAAAACGGTTATCGTCGTATTGCTTACATTTCAGGTTGGAGTGGTGCGTCTACACAGCGTGATCGCGAAGCCGGTTTTTGCGAAGCTCTGGCTGCCGCGGGAGTTACGCTGTTCGCTCGTGAAGAAGGCAACTTTCATTTCGAACAAGCCAAGTTGGCTGCACGCCAAATGTTTTCGGTAGACGAACGACCTGACGCTGTCTTCGTCTGTAACGATCACATGGCTATTGCTGTCATGGATGTGCTTCGAGAAGAATTGGGTTTACGTATTCCCGAAGATGTTGCAGTGGTTGGCTATGACGACGTACCGGCCGCCGCTTGGGGTTCGTACAAACTCACCAGCGTGAGGCAACCGGCCAATCGTATGGTTGAACAGACCATTGCAACACTGTTATCACAAATAGAAGACGATGGTGCTCCACCGGTGCGGCTGGCATTAGACGGGCCGCTTGTGGTTCGCAGCTCCAGCGTCAA
>JALZWO010000100.1 GCA_023300375.1 Granulosicoccus sp.
TCCCCATAACCGCCAGCTGCAAACTCAAGTCGATCCAGATCGTCGTAGGAGAATAACTGTGAATTGGCCGTATCCAGAACATCAGTTATCGCTGTGATGTTGTTCACCGCGTTATAGGCATAGCCTTTTTCAAACACACTGTCATTGGCTATCGTTAGTACTCGGTAGTCTTGATCGTAGGTTTTGGACTGACTAACCCCGTTGCCCAATGTTAAGCCTGAGGCTGGCCCAAAGGGTAGCCGTGTGATCTTGCTTGCCAGTATCTCCGAGCCCTCATCGCTAACGCTTGTGACTTGATTGATTCGCGCGCTGATGTCATAGCCATAACTTACCGAGCGACCACTGGGATACGTCATACCTGTGAGTCGGTCGGCAGCGTTATATGTGTAAGACTGCGCGTAGCTCTGACCATCGATGGTATAGATCACCGATGTCGTGTTACCGCGAGCATCGTACCCAAAATCGGTTGAACCACTCTCATCACGGATCTGCGTTAATCGCCCAGTTCCATTTGCTCCTTGATCGTAGCTGTAACTGACATTCTTGGCAGCATCTGGGTAGCTCATTTGTGTGACTCGATTCAGCGCATCATAGCTGTAGCTCACTTGAATACCCCGCGCATCGGTTTGGGTCACCACATTACCGGCACTGTCGTAGTTCATCGTTGTAGTGCCAGTATCGGGGCTCCGCACAATGACTGGCTCATCAAAGCCGTTGTAGGTATAGCTTGTTGTTAACCCTTCTGCATCGGTCACACTAATTAGGTTGTCCCGATCGTCGTAAACATAATCAGTTTCACCTAGAAGTGGATCTATGGTTTTAATTAAGCGATCTAATGCATCAAAATTGGAGCTAGTCACACGATTACTAGGATCGGTACTTGTCGTTAGGTTACTGTTGTTGTCGTACGCGTAGTTTGCCGTTCCACCGTGGGCGTATACCATAGCGCGAACACGGCTCAACTCATCGAAACTTGTGTTTAAGCTCTTCCGAATTTGCCCACCTGGGTCTTTAGTTATCTCATCGGTACGATTCCCTGCTGCGTCCAACGTCCATTCCACACGATTGCCTTCAGCATCGCTAACCGCAGTCAATCTATCCGCATCATCCCAGTTGGAATTCAAATAGGCACCGTCGGGCTGTGTCACGCGAGTGATGTTGCCCTTTGCGTCGTAGCTGATGGTAGTAACCGCTCCTGCCACTGTCACCTGAGTCATCCACTGGCGAGAGTTATAACTCAGCGTTGTAACTTGGCCATTCGAATCCGTGATCTGTGTTGGCTGACCGTGAACATTGTAGGCATCAAAGGTTGTGGTGTGCCCTAACGCGTTGACCGCAGTGGATATCTGCCCACACGCTCCGCCAGAGCTACAGTTGTAGTAGGTGTAGCTGGTGATATCACTGACATCTGTGCGCGGACCATCTATCGTGAGTGGTCTGCCAACACTGTCATAGGTGTAGCTCCATGTGCGTGTATCCCCAGAGCTTATGTCCGTTACATGCATCTGAGTGTAGTTAGGATCGTTATAAGGAGCGTACGTGTATGTGGTTGTCTGCCCTGGCTCGGTAATGATCTCTGGTAGGCGAAATTGGGTGTGCCATTGGGTGCTCACAGTACGCTCTATAGTGGTGCCGTCAGCTTGTGTGGCACTACGAACCAGCCCAAGATTATCTCTAACGAAAGACGTGGTGTTGCCCTCCCAATCAGTTTTGCTGTTCACATACCCGTTATCGTCAAAAGTATATGAACCAGAAGATGCACCACAAAAGGCGCTACCAAGGCGATCAGATCGGGTAATTTTAGGTGAACCTTGTATATTCTCAAAAGTATGCTCGGTGACCTTACCCAGCGGGCTGGTAACAGCTACATCCATATCACCGTAGACAAAGCTATACCGATCAACGCCACCTGTATGTTCTGTTGAGTTGGCCCGCCCATTGTCGTCATAGCCAAACGTTGAATAGCGAACACCACGCTCGTCGGTAACGCCGGTTAAAAAGGAAGTATTAGTCGTATTTTCATAATGATAGGTAACGGATCGACCATCTTGATACGTCACTGTCTCTAGTACTTCCTTAAAGGTATAAGACCCATCAAAATTGTAGGAATAGTTAATGCGATTATTGTCCGGCAACGTCACGGAGATAACCTCATCATTGTTATTCTTATTCACTATCAATTTGTTTCCGTAGTCGTCTGTAATAGTTACGGAAGCATCGTCATAGCTGTAGAAGTGAGAGAGACCTTGTCGGGTAGTGACTTGAGCAACCTTTCCCGAAGAATCGTAGGTTGCTACGTTATCGTCTTCATCGGTGAACTGCCAGCCGTTTCCAAGCCGTACTAATTGAGCTATGACGTCAGTAGTTGCAGTATAAGTATTTCCTTCCCCAGAGGTATAAACGAGCACTGCACCATTGGGTGAGGCAGCCCACACGGTGTCGAGTTTGCCGAACGGGGCAATGAGTAGAGTTCTCACTCCAACCGTTGAATAATTGAACCGCCAATCATCAAGAAGTGGGTGATCTTCGCTACTGTAATATCGACGCACTAGTAAAGGAAACGCACCACCAGCGAGATAATCAGTTTTGGATTCGCGTTTTATTCCACCACGAAAGTCGATGGGATTTCCGGCGCATACGGTTTGATCGGTTGATGGAGGAAGGACTGGGCAGTCAGTTGCATGATCTACTACATCACCCGTAGGGCACATATGTATATTTGCAGCATCGGTTTCGAACACTCGGAATATGGTGTTCGTAGCGTGTGCCACGCGACCGGCGTTTCTAAAGGCAGCAATCGAATGTTCGTAAATACTGCGGCAAAAATGTGTGCGGTCATGTATGACTCGGCCAACTTCTACCAATTCGAACGAAATTAATTCTGCACGATCTCCTCGATACGCTTGCCCATTAGCTATGATGCCGCATAAGGCTTGTGGATCCGATGATTGAGGCCGCATACTCTCACCCGGCAGCGTACTTCCATAGTAATACAACACTTCATCAGCTTGTAATGAAGAACTGATACCTAAAATTAGACATGCAACGACCACGAGTCGCCGAATAGTTTGATTAAGCTTGCTAAAGCGAGAATAAAAATCGCGTCTAGAACCCTTTATTTCGCCCAAGGCGAAAGCTGTCCGTAAGTCCGTAAGTCCGTAAGTCATCTAAATTGTCTACCTTGACTGTTTCAACATAATGCCGTACAAAAATGACGGCTTATCCTGTCAAGCTACATCAGCTAGACAATAATCGGCCAATGCTCTCATAAAATTGAAAAAAGTCAAGTCTATATGCCATTGCCAAAGTGTCTAATTGGGGGGGGCTGAGGTTGTGATTCACACATGAACGTAGTAAAAAATTCAGAGTGCTGGCATAGAGGCAGTTACGGGATTTAATGTTAACGAAAGAAGCGCTGGGCTTCTTTTATTACGCAGTTGTACACAGCGGATCGTTCATCACACGCTATTAAACAGTGTTGCGCAAAATCTGTTTATTATGCAATACAACACAGGGTACGTGAGCGTGTATACGACGCACTGCTCACATCGCGATAGCTTTCTGATAATGCTGGGTAATGTGTTGGCATCGTTAAATAGTTGAGGAATCGAGCTATTAACCTTTGTTAGAACAAGCGATAACACAAACTGCAACACAGGGTACGCGGGAAAAATACGCACCAAACTAGAACGCCGCACTTTATCCCACATCCACTCAATACAACTAAAACGCCTTATTAACTGCCCCACCATCAATCAGCAAATTCTGCCCTGTTATGTACCCTGCATGTGCACTACACAAAAAAGCGCAGGCAGCACCAAACTCTTCAGGTTGACCAAAGCGTTGAGCGGGGATTGATTTTGCGCGAGCTTCTGCAAGCTCTTCAGGTGATTTTCCTGTTCGTTTAGACGCGAACTGAAAGCCCCCACGTAGCCTGTCGGTATCAAATGCACCAGGCATTATCTGGTTGATGGTCACACCAGTGGGGGCAACAGTTCTTGATACACCCGCAAGAAAGGACGTTAGGCCAGCGCGAGCACCACTAGATAAATCAAGTCCAGCGATAGGAGAGACTACTGATGATGAAGTGATATTGACTATACGGCCAAAACCGCGCTCACCCATGCCGTCTACACAGGCTCTTATTAGCTCCATAGGCGTCACCATATTCATGGTCACACCCGCTAGCATGGCTTCTCTATCAATTTCACGGAAATCTTTGAACGGTGGGCCGCCGTTATTATTCACAAGGATGTCTGGCTCGGGGCATGCTGCAAACAAGGCTTGCTGACCCTCAGGCGTTGAGACGTCCGCCATAACCACGGATACGTTAACGCCAAACGCTCGCGCATCACTTTCGGTTTTCGCCAGCTGCGCTTCGTCACGACCATTGATCACAATATCAACACCCGCTTCTGCCAAAGCTAGAGCACAGGCTCTGCCAAGACCACGAGATGATGCACAAACAATGGCCTTACGACCCTTAATTCCTAAATCCACACTACACCTCTACTGAGTATTTAAAACACATTAAAAGCGGGTTACGCTTGGGATGAATGGCACCACCTTATACGGAAATACTTGCGTATGGTCATTCTCGCAAGTACCGCCATTCTCGCAAGTACCACCATTCCCGCAAGTACCGTCATTCCCGCAGGCCCATCATTCCCGCCTTCGCGGGAATGACGACAACGATCCTTCGCGTAATATTAACTATTTAGCACTAATGCGCCCATCAAGCACCGGCTCGTAAGGCTGGTTAGCAGACATAAAATCAACAACCACTGTCTCCATATTCGGGCCAAAATCGTACACTTTAGTGGCATTGTCTGCGAACACACTGTAGCCGTCACCGCCACTGCGTACAAAGTTATTGCTCACTACACCGTATGTGGCTTCTGGGTCAATAGCTGTCCACTCGCCTTCTTTCATGACGTTGACATCAACAATACGCCCTTCATTGGCAGGCATAGAGGCGTCCCATGTAAACTGCAAGCCTGCTACCTGTGGAAAGCGACCCTTTATTTCCTCAACTTGGCTAACGCCATTCTCTAGAGCAGCAATCACATCAGCACCCGTGATTTCAAACGTAGCCAACGTGTTCTGAAATGGTAGTACCGTTAAAATCTCTCCCATAGTGACTTCACCTGCATCGATAGATGCACGTAAACCGCCGGAGTTCATAATAGCAATGGAGACGCCCTGATCGCTAACTCGGCTTAGCATGGCATCGGCCACTAAATTACCCATGGCACATTCCTCAACACGACACACGTCGCGGTTACCTTCGATCACAGCCGAGGTTTGCGCCACAATCTGATCTCTGATTTCGTTCAGAGGTAGTGCAAGCTCTGACACTCGCGCAACCACTTCTTCGTTCTCAACGATGCTTGCATCAACCAAAACAGGACTGCCTTGCGCCTGCGTAACTTCACCCGCATCGTTAAACGAAACATTCAATTCACCCACGTATTTTCCATAGGCGTAGGCTTGAACGATGGCTGTATTACCCACCATGGTGGGGTACGGGCCGCGAGCGCTCTCATCGGTATTAGAGAGAAACGTATTAGAGTGTCCACCCACAATGACATCCACGCCAGTTGTCCCAGCAGCCACTCTTTGGTCAACATCATAACCAGAATGTGAAAGCACAATAATACGGTCAATGCCCTGCTCTGTTAGTGCATCCACTTCACCCTGCACAGCCGCCACTGGATCAGAAAAACTAACACCGGGTCCCGGGCTTGCCAAGTCAACCGTGTCTTCTGGTGTTAAACCGATGATGCCGTACTTCTCCCCCGCTTTTTCAACCACGGTGGATTTCATGATTTTGTTAGCCAGCGCAGGTTCATCTGATACATCAGCGTTTGACATGACTACAGGAAAATCAACCGCGTCGATGAATCCTCGCAGCACAGCAGGACCATCATCGAATTCGTGATTGCCCACTGTCATGCCATCGTAACCAAGCTTGTTCATGATTTCTGCAGCCACCGCACCCTTATAATAGGTGTAAAACAGCGACCCTTGGAATTGATCACCACCATCGAAAAGCAGGGCATCAGGGTTGCGTGAGCGCGCCTCTTCAACGGCTGTAACCAATCGGGCATAGCCACCAAAACATTCACCCGCTGCATTGTCTTCAGCATTGCAAGGGCTGTCGTATTTGGTGATGGGTTCGACCTTGGAATGAAAGTCGTTGGTATGCAAGATAGTGACGGAATCTTCCGCCTGCACTGCACCACAACAAAGCGCCACGGCTAGGCCTACGGCCGTGACGACAGGAAAAGGACAGAGACGATTAGCAGAGTTCATAGGTATGGATTCAGGTTTGGGTTAACGATGCTGAGATTACCAGATGTATGGACTATCGGAAGGCTGGCCCAAAATAGACATATTGATTGCTATTCAGGGACTACCTCCTAAGCGAGGTTTACTCGTAAATCGGGAAAAACGTATTGAAGGCGCCTTCAGTAAAAACGCCCGGATCATTAAAGCGCTTGTTGAGATTCAATGCGCCAATGTGTTGCATATCGTCTTGACTTAACTCGAAGTCGAACACAGCACTGTTCTCGGCAAGACGTTCAGGTTTTATGGTTTTAGGAATAATGGCATTTCCTCTCTGCACTCCCCAACGCAGCACCACTTGAGCGGCCGTCTTTCCTACACGTTCGGCAATGGTCTTAACTGCCGGCTGCTCGAGAACCGACTCACCCGCATTGGCCATGTCCAGTTCAAGATAAGACAACGCACCCAGCGGCGAAAAGGAGGTTACTGCTATGTCTTGCTCGCGGCAAAAACGCATCAGTGTTTCTTGTGTCAGGTAGGGGTGTGACTCAACTTGTAGCACAGCTGGTGCAATGCGCGCGTAGTTGAGCGTATCGCGCAACAAACTTATATTGTAGTTACACACACCGATGTGCCTAGCCAAGCCACTGTCTACCAATGACTCCATTGCACGCCAGGTTTCCTGCAATGGCACAGAGGCAGGCTTCATCATGGGTAGATCATCAGCTGGGTCGAATACCCACTCTGGCGGATAGCGGGTTTCAAAGGGGACAAATTCCAATGCAATAGGAAAATGCACCATGTATAAATCGAGATAATCTAGGCCAAGATCATGCAGTGTCTGATCCATAGCCATGATGACGTGCTCTTCGCGATGGTAGGTGTTCCACAATTTGGATGTTACCCACAGGTCTTCCCTTTTGCACAGGCCCTCATCAAGCGCGCGCGCAATGCCAACACCCACTTCTTTTTCATTGCCGTAGTCGCAAGCGCTGTCCAGATGCCTGTAACCGCAGCGAATAGCTTCTACAACAACATCAGCAACCTGAGACTTATCAATTTTCCAAAGGCCAAGACCGATGACAGGCATGTGTCCGGTTGCGCCTACCCGCAAGGAAGGGATACTCATTGTTGACTTAACTCCTGACATTGTGTGGATGTGTTGCGAAAATAATCATACCTTGTAATCATGAAAGTACCGCTAAATCGTGGCGCTACATTGATAACTTTACCGCCTCGCCTGTGCGTATGGATTCTTGCGCGGCAACCCCCATACGAACCGCTTTAATACCATCAATGGCAGACACTTCAACCGGCGTATTGCTACGCACTGCATGTGCAAATTTAACGTGTTGGTAATAGGTAGATCCGTGATGATCACCAGCGGCCGCTAACGCCTCATCTACGTGCACCTCGTTAACTACTGGACTTGACTGATCACGAGGGCTAAAAACCAGCTTGGCGCAGCGCTTTGTTGCATCAGGCCAGAATCTGTCAGGGCCTGGAATAAAGGCATCGAGTTTGCCTTTCTCACCGATGGCACACAGCTGCTCTTGAGGTTCTGCACCATCGGCAAACATGCATAGGTCAAGTGATGCTCGAACACCATTTTCGAAGTTCACAATGACCATGGCGTTATCGATAATGTCGGGTGTTTTACCATTATATGTCTCGTTCAAGTGGTTCACATCAATGGCTCCACTAGCAAAAATACTGACAGCTTCGGAGCCTGTAATCAAACGCATAAGGTCAAAATGGTGGCAACATTTTTCAACCAACGTGCCACCCGTATTCTCAGAAAATCTATTCCAGTGCTCTACTTTTTCCAGGAACGGATAACGATGTTCTTTGATACTCAACATTCTCAAGGTACCGATCTGCTGCTCCTTTAAACGCTCTAGAAAAAGCGCGGTGGGCGGCATATAGCGGTATTCCATAGCGACCCAAAAAGGTGCGCTGTAGCCTCGCAGACGACGCTGCAAATCATCACATTGAGCAAGGCTGGTGCACACCGGCTTTTCAGCCAGAATAGCTTTACCGTGCGGCAGCAGTTTCACGATGATATCGTGATGCGTAAAATTTGGCGACACGACCACAAACGCATCGATGGACTCGATAGGCAGATCGTCGAGTTCACGATAGCCCTTCGCAGTGACGTATCCCAGCTCCCGGGCTAATGCGGTAGCCGACTCCAGCATCTCAACATTGGGGTCAACTAGAGCTACCACCTCAATGGCTATGCCCTCCAGAGCGCTGACGAGGGCTAGATTTCGAAGATGCTCGTGCCCCATCATGCCAGTGCCAACGATGGCATATTTCAGAGCTGTTGAAGAAGTTTTAGTCATCTACGAAGTTTACTGCGTATCGGCATGAAATATCGACGGCAATTGTCTTCGATACAGGTACACTGAGAATAATGAAAAAGACGGCCAAATTTAGTATCGGGCAAATTGTGAGACACCGCCTCTACCCTTTTCGGGGTGTCATATTCGATGTTGACCCCATTTTTGACAATTCCGAGGCTTGGTACAAGGCCATCCCGGAAAATGTCAGGCCGAGCAAAGATCAGCCGTTCTACCATTTGTATGCAGAAAATGAAGAATCTGTCTACGAGGCATATGTGTCAGAACAAAACCTATTGCTTGATGAGAACCAAGCTCCAGTGCGCCACCCCAGTGTTGCCGTTGAATTCAAGCGCCGATCATCCGGCGAATATCAACCCCTAAACGTACAAATTCACTAGAAGTGCTGTGCCCTCAAGGGCACAGTTTACGAATGCTGTTAATTAAACTCACTGCACGCTTGAGATTTGACACGCAACAGCCGACAATACACACGCCGGCCAAGACGCAGGATGTGCCAAGAAGGGCGCATCGACTTCGATGAGAAATACTGACGAACATGATTGACGAAGACCTCTACCAACAGGCAGCAGATGAACTCAATTCAGATCGACGCCGATCTGCTCTTTGGGCACGCGCTTGCGCGCTCGCCAGCGACGATCATGACGAAGCGAGATTTCTCTACACCAATCTTCGGGTAGAAGAGCTTCTGGCTGAAAACCGTACCGTGAAATCTACCGCTTCTCCCTTCGAAGAAGATGAAGCCGAAGCCGAAGCCGATGCCACTCTAGCGTTAGAACCTCTCGACGCAACAGTTGTTGAAAGCAAGCCTGTTGGATTTCTGGATGAATTCGAGCCGTCAGAGACGACGGCAGATGCCCCACGATCATTCTCAGCGCCCGCTGGCATGGACAACGGTAATGCCAGCGAAGATATTCTGAGCCTAGACCAGCCCATTAGTGAGGAGCCAGACCCAGACGCCACGCTGATGGAGGATTATGTCCCGGAAATGCGCAGTGATTTTGACGACACCTTCGAAGGCACCTCTGTTGTCAGTGATGACGATGTAGCAGTAGCGCTCGAAGAAGTAGCCAGAGAAAATCAAGACCCAATTGGCGACAGCTCTGACAACCATGAATCAACCGCCAACGCTGTCAAAGAATCCTCGACTAACGATGGATTCACCACCGCAGGATTAGCGGAAGCCATAGCTAATGCTAAAAGTGAGTCTGACGACTACGCAGCTGTGTACAACCAAGAAGACGACTCTGCTGATCTGACTCAAGTCAGTGATATGACACACGCTAACGAGCTGACACAATCTAATGATCTGACACAGGCTAACGTTCAGGTCTTCGACGAGCATATCGACGAACTCGACGACATGCTCGCGAATGTGCAGCAGTCAACAGAAGACACGGGATCCGTCGAAGACGTAGCCGAAGACATGAGCTGGCTTGATAACGACGATGTCACTCAGCGGCCACCTACGCCAAAAACTGCAGCGGTGATGGATCATGAGGAAGATCCCGTGGTGTACGAAGATAGTACGTTCGCTAATGAACTGAATCGTCAAGCTGATGAATTAGGGTTTCATGCGCCTGATAGTGAATTGGCCAGCATGAAGCAAGATCTCGAAGATCAAGCACGCGTGTTTGAAGAACCTGATTCATCGTATATCAACAAGAAACCTGTCCTCGATGAGTTCTTGTCAGAAGAGCCCGAAGCACACGTTCAAGACAGCCTTGAAAGCGAGTCAGACAAATCCATCAGTGTTGTGGGTACCGGTGCCACGGCTGCCGTGGCAGCGGTGGCAGCGGTGGCAGCCTCAGGCATTGCCTCAGCACCTGATCTGTCCGAGCCCGTAACTAAAGAATACGGAAAAACTGACGATTCGAGCCGTCCTGTTTCACACACAGAATTGGAATTACCGCTAGATCTGACCTCAGGACGCAAAGGCCGTGAGTACGAGATTTATCGGCAAGATGTCAAAGCTCAGGCTGTGAAATCAGGCGTGTCTTGGAGTGCACTGTTTCTTACATTCCCCTACTTGGTCTACAGGCATTTGTTTGGAACAGCTCTGGTTTATGCCACTCTTTGGATAATCAGCCTAGGTGGCTTAGCCATAGCCGGTTTGGCGTGGATTGACTCGGGAACAGCGGTGACACCCCTTATTCAAGCTTGCACGATAGGGTTTGCTCTAATCGCTTTTGTGGGTCTCATATACCTGCCATTTCGCTATGGCAACCAGTGGCGTGCAGAAAAACTTGAAAACCGCGGATATGAATTAGTCGCTATTACGAAGGCCCCCAGCCCTGGTAAAGCCATTGCTCGGGCACGCAGACACTCAGCACTTCTCAATTAAAGCACCGGAAAACATCTGTTTTTCTAACGCTTTCGCATTATCGGCAGTCGTAAGTAGTTGAAGGCCTCATAAAGAGCTAGCTCACTTTCAGATCTTGAGTGTGGCGTCGTTACCCCTTTTAAGCCATCGCTAAGAATGGCAAAATTGCTGAGTAAATCAGCAGTGACATGTCGGTTACTAGGGTTGAACCTTACGTTCAAACCTAGAGGTACATCAGGCATTTCAGGGGTTGCTGGGAAAGGGATTTCCCAGCTCCAATTCTGAAACTTCCGTAAACACAAACCAACGTGCGAGCCAAAAGCGCCAGTCACACTGTAAGAAAGAATACAAGCCGCACTAACTCTGCGCAGCAAATATCCTTAAACTCAAGCTAGTTTGCTACGTTTGCGCTTGTCTGGTTCCAGCAAGCTGAGCACCCTATCCGACGCGATAATCGTTCTCTGCTCGGCATACTCTTCATGATTGTCAGCGACTTTATCAAGATCATATAAATAACTGACCATGACCCCCGCTGACTGAGCCAGACCCTTGGCAAATAAATCTGCACTGGGCAAAATGTTGTCCAGACTCGCACCATTCCCAAGATGAAACCGTGCCACAGGATCAATCGATTGCTGTTCTGATCCACAAGCTCGTGTCAAGTACCATGCAACAAGCTGTTGAAGTTGTGAGTTCTCCTCCTCACTAAATTCAAATTCAGTGGCAGACATCACTCTATCGGCAAGTTTTAGCCACTGGATGGGCACATCATCAACGCTTTCCTCACTGTCCACAATTTGCGAAGTAGCCTGCTCAGGCAAGACAGACAGTTGTTGTTGCACCCAAAGTGATAACCCGGGCACAGGCGAAAGTGTTCGAAAAGTTGTCAGGCTAGGTATAGACAGCGAAAGCTCATTAGCTACCTGTTTGATCAGAAAATTACCAAACGACACGCCTGCCAATCCTTTCTGGCAATTGGAGATCGAGTAGAACACCGCTGTTGTGGCGTCTTGCTCAGCAATATGCATCCGATCACTTGTCAGTATGCTGGCGACGGTCTCGGGCGGATCTATTGTTAGAGCCACCTCAACAAAAATCAAAGGCTCATCGGGCATAACCGGATGGAAAAATGCAAAACAGCGCCGATCTGATGGCTCCAGACGCTTACGTAATGCACGCCAGCTGCTTATTGCATGCACAGCTTCATAGGCAATGATTTTTTCCAGTATATTGGCAGGCGTGGTCCAGTCTATCTCCCGCATCACAAGAAATCCTTGGTTGAACCAAGAACGAAACAGATTCTGGAAGTCAACATCTATTCTGCGTAGCTCCTCATTGGCTTTGCAAGCCACGAGCAAGTCGGCTCGCATGTTAACCAAGTCAGTCGTGGCTCCGGGCACCCGATTAAGGCGTCTGAGCAGCTCTTGTCGGCGAGACTCTACGCTTTCGCTGAGAATGGTCAATGTTTCTGCTGTGCGGCTTTGTGCATAATGCTGAGCCGCTCTTATTGTGTGCTCCGCATTGATGTCAAAACGATCAGCAAGCATTTCAAAAAATTCGAGGCGCTCAGAATCGTTGGCGTGCTTATATTTACTCAATAAGCGACTCGCGAGTCGCCCTCCAGAACTTTCACCTCTGTGCGAGAGAACGGCATCGCACAGCTCGTCAAATGATCCTTTACTGAGCTGCTCATCGCTAGTCGTCTGACGGGCAAAAACCGACGTAAGCATGTCTGAAAGGTAGGTAATCTTACTCACTACGTAATAACTCCCTTGAACATATGGATCAAATACAACGATACCCTTTTATAAACCAACAATACTGTTCACCGCGTCGCAAACTCATGAGAACAAACCGTTAAAACGCTCACGCAATGCCTTCTTTTGAACCTTACCCATCGTATTTCTTGGTAGCTCAGGCATCAGCACCAACTTTTGCGGGTGTTTGAATTTTGCTAACGATTGTCCAATGTTCTGCTTGATGGCATCCAAATCTGGAACCACCTGCTCTTCGGCTACCAGTATGCCAACCACGGTTTCACCAAAGTCAGGATGTGGAACGCCAATAACTGCACTTTCGAGCACGCCTGCCTCTTTATCCAAAATCAGTTCAATTTCTTTCGGATAGATGTTGTAGCCGCCAGAAATAATAAGATCTTTGTTACGTCCTACTATTTGCAGATAACCCTGCTTGTCAATCTGCCCTAAATCACCCGTAATAAAAAACCCATCCTCACGCAGTTCTTCTGCCGTTTTTTCGGGCATTTGCCAATAGCCCTGAAACACATTAGGACCACGTACTTCGATATCGCCAATCTCGCCCTGAGCCAGACTGGTTCCGCTTGAACTGTCAGTTATCTTAATTTCAACCCCTGGCAATGCAAACCCGACGGTTCCAGCACGCCGGTCCCCAGAATACGGATTAGAAGTAATCATGTTGGTTTCAGTCATACCGTAACGCTCAAGGATTCGATGCCCAGTTCGCTCCTCAAACTGTACGTGTGTTTCGGAGAGCAACGGCGCACTTCCTGACACAAAGAGCCGCATATGCCCTGCTAGCTCACGCGTAAAGCGCTGATCACTCAGCAAGCGAGTATAAAACGTAGGAACACCCATCATTGTCGTAGCCGTTGGCATCAGATTCAATACGACATCCAGTTCAAATTTGGGCAGGAACAACATGCTGGACCCAGCCAATAGACAAACGTTGGTTGCAACAAATAAGCCATGGGTGTGAAAGATTGGCAGAGCATGCAGTAACACATCGTCGCTGGTGAACTGCCATTGATCTACCAGAACCCGGGCATTAGACAGCAAGTTACCTTGCGTGAGCATTGCCCCTTTAGACCGGCCTGTCGTGCCGGAGGTGTATAAAAATGCCGCTAGATCATCTTCAGATCGTGAAACCGTATCAAACGTTCCAGGCAAACTCAGGGTTTTCTGTGTAAAGCTACCAGAACCATCTGCATTGAGAGTTTCGATAAGTGCAGACGCTGAGTGTGCAATCGCCTTTATCGACTCGAGTGAGCGCTCATCACATAAAACAAGTCTGGCACCGCTGTCATTGATGAAGTATGACACCTCTTCAGCTGTGTAAGCAGGGTTTAACGGTAAAAACACGACACCACTCTGAACACAAGCTGCATAGACCATAAGCGCCTGTGGTGACTTAGCAATCTGTACTGCTACCCTTTCACCTGGCTGAAGTCCAAGCTGTACGAACAAGTGAGCGTATCGAGACACTGACTGCAAAAATTGCGAGTGTGTAATAACCTCCCCATCCGGCAACCGTAAAAAGGGTGTTGTCTTGCTTACATGTTGCCCAAAGGCTATATCGAAGAGAGGATTAGCCATTGTTATTCTCAATTGTACACATCGTTTATATCGCTTTGCCCATGACAGTATCAGGTAGCCATGTGGCCAACCCAGGAAAAATACACAATAAGATAATGGCAATAACCATGCACGCTACGAAAGGCAATGACCCCATCAAAATCGTCTTTAAAGATATTTCGGGTGCAATGCCATTTATAACATAAAGGTTTAAGCCTACCGGTGGTGATATGAGCCCGATCTCCATATTGATGGTCAACACAACAGCAAACCAAATAGGGTCAAATCCTGCCGACGTAATTATGGGCAGCAATATCGGTGCAGCCATTAAAATCACAGCGACAGGGGGTAGAAAAAAGCCTGCGACTAAGAGGAACAACATGACAAAACTCATTAACACCCAACGATTAACCTCCAGCGTGCCAATCCATTCGGCAATCGATTGGGTAATGAAAAGGCTGGATAACATATACGAGAAAACCCCAGCAGCGGCAATAATGAACAAGATCATTACGCTCTCTTTAGTGCTGTCTCGAAGAACCAACCATAAGTCTTTTGGATGCCAAAGTTTATAAATAATTACCGCAATTAATAGACATAGCAAAGCACCTACTGCCGCAGTTTCTGATGGCGTCGCAATCCCACCGTACATGGCATACAGCACACCAACAATAATGGCTAGAAACGGCAATACACGCGGTAGTATTTCGAACTTCTCTTTCCAAGTATAAGAGGTTGAATTCAGGACTTGTTTGTTGCCAGACGCCCACGTGGAATACAAAGACCAAATCATAAACAGCGTTACAAGCAGCACGCCCGGTACCACCCCAGCAAGAAACAAACGACCTATCGATGTTTCTGTGGCAATACCGTAAACAATCATGGTTACCGAAGGTGGGATAAGAATTCCCAGTGTGCCTCCCGCCGCGATTGACCCAGCAGCAACACCATCTGGATAACCACGTTTACGCATCTCGGGTATGCCCATCTTACCAATGGCTGCACAGGTAGCAGGACTCGACCCAGACATGGCAGCAAACAAGGCACAGGCCCCCAGATTAGAAATGACTAACCCACCAGGCACGCGAGTAAGCCAGCGCTCCAGTGCTTCATAGAGATCAGCTCCCGCTCGGGTGGACGCAATTGAAGATCCCATGATAATAAACATGGGAATAGACAGCAGCGCAAAGTTGTCTAGTTTGCCAAACAGTATCTCGGGGAGTAGCTCAAGTGATCGGAGTCCGTCAAAGACGAGCAAAAAACCGGTTGATACAATCAAAAGACCAATGGCTACAGAGACGCCTGAGAAAAGCACCACTATGGTCACAACGGCAACTAATACACCTAGAGTGAGAGGATCCATTAGTTGTCCTCTATTCCATAGGGCTTTTCTATTTTCAGTATTACTGCTAATAGATCAGCAATCAGTTGTAATAAAAACAGACCAAATCCCACGGGTAAGGCAAGGTACGGAATCCATAGCCTAACGCCCCAAATAGTATCTGACTTCCAGTTACGTTCGAAGGTAAGACTCCAATGCTCATAGCCATAGAACAGCAAAATAGCCACCATTAGAATTGATAGCGATAGCGTTATCACACACAACACATATCGCGATCCTGGAGAGAGCCACAAAGGTATTAGGTCAACATTGACATGACCTCGTAGTTTCTGCACATAAGGCAAACCAATCAGTGTGGCAGCAATGGCAAGATAAATGACCGCTTCGGTCTGCCATATCGTGGATTGATTAAGAACAAAACGGACGAATATCATTTGGCATGTAATTGCCACTGCAGAAACTATCATTGCAGCAGAGCACCAACCTGCGACGGTTGATAACACCGCTACAACGCGTAAAAATAAGTTATCGGTTGCACGTGAATCTGTATTTAGGGCGTGATCAGACATCTCAGAGGTTCTTTAACTCAGATTTTTTCTGTGAGCATCTGTCCCAGCTATACACCGCTACGAGTATAGCCAAGACAAACAATACATAATGACAGTGACTCTGTTTACTCGACGGCTAAAGCCATATCGAGTAACTCCTGCCCCTCGGGCACCTCTTCAACAAATAATTTATAGGAGGTCTCTTGTGCAAGGGCACGCCATGCATCAAAGTCTTCTGTCGACATCTCTGCAATCTCGACACCCGCTTCTTCAAATACCGCTACTGAGGCAGCATCTTGTTTCTTGGCTTCCGCAAGATAGAAAGCTTCGGCTTTTGTACCGGCTGCCAGCAAGGCATCCTGTTGCTCTGAAGACAAGCCCTCGAAAGTGGTTTTATTCATCAGCAACGGCTGATACATGAACCACAAAGCCACATCACCAGCCGGGGTGTAGCACGACACTTGCTCATAAATTCGATAAGACACAAACGATGAGGACGACGTGTTGGCGGCATTGAGAATGCCTGTTTGCATGGCGTTGTAGATTTCTGCTGACGACATTGATGTAATCGAGGCATCAGCGCCAGCAAGCATCTGTTCAAAGGCTTTGCCCGCAGCACGTGTTTGCAAGCCAGCAACGTCTTCAGGTTTTGTTATACATTTGTCTTTACCGACAAAGCCGCCAGCCAGATAACCATGCACTAACACCATGACATCATCTTCGGCCATGGTCTCTTCTAGTGCCGCCATATAGGGTGATGAGCTAAGTCGGGCAGCGTGATCGTGGTTTTTGACTAGGCCTGGCATTAGCGTTAGATTGTAGGAAGGCTGTTGTCCACCTGCGTAGCTTAATGGCAAAACTGACATGTCAAGTTGGCCACGGCTTAATGGGCGATACTGTTCTCGCGCCTTGAACAATGACCCAGAGCCAAATATTTTTATATCCAGGTCGACATCGGCAGCGGCGACTTCATCTGCCACTATTTGAGCGACCTGATGTCTGATATCTTTATTAGACCACTGGTGAGATAAACGCAGATCCGCAGCATGGGCTGTTGATGCAAAAGTTATGACCGCGGAAATAGCTACAGGCAATAGTGGTGACTTCATGTATTTCTCCAGTTGTTTTCCTCGCCTCAAATGGTGAAGGCCGTCCCAGTCTCACCCGCAGGCTACTTGTCTGTCAATGCCTATGTACTGGGAGCTACGATTATCATTCATCACACCATAGGCTTTAATCTACTTAGACAAGCTTTCCTGGATTCATAATATTGAGTGGGTCGATTGACCGCTTTAGCAACTGCATGAGCTGATAGCCCTCACCATGTTCTGCCTGCATGTATTTTCTCTTACCACTGCCCACACCGTGCTCACCGGTCACAGTGCCATCGCAAGCTAAGGCGAGTTGATTAACCTCACCTGCCAGTTCGGTCGCTTTTTGCATCTCACAAGCATTATCTGGATCAATCAGTATCAGCAAGTGAAAATTGCCATCCCCCACGTGCCCAACCAAAGGTGCCAGTAGTCCAGAGGCGTCTATCAATTTTTGCGTCTCTCTTATTGCTTCAGCCAATCGTGATATCGGCACACAAACATCAGTGACCAAACCCTGAGCACTGGGACGAAGTGCCTTGCCCGCATAATACGCATTGTGTCTTGCATGCCATAAGCGTTGGCGATCTTCAGGCTTACTGGCCCATTCAAAGTGGCTTGCACCCTCTTCCTGTGCGGCTTCTCGAAACAAGGCAATTTGTTCATCTACACCTAATTTTGTGCCGTGAAATTCAAGAAACAAATGCGGTTTTTCAGGCATCTTTAATTCTGGATTGTAAATATTCATACCTTGCATTTGTAACGCATCGAGCAACTCGATGCGTGCCATGGGTATGCCCGATTGAATCGCCATGATGACAGCATTCACGGCTTGATCTATTGAATCAAACGCACAGGTAGCCGCGGCAATAGTGTCGGGTATGGCATAGAGTTTGACAGTCAACTCGGTGATAATGCCCAGTGTTCCTTCTGATCCCACAAACAGCTTTGTCAGGTCATATCCGGATGATGATTTGCGCGCCCGGGATCCAGTACGAATAATGCCTCCATCGGGCAACACGACTTCCAGGCTCATAACGTTTTCACGCATGCTGCCATAGCGCACTGTATTCGTTCCAGAGGCACGCGTTGCAGCCATACCCCCCATGGTTGCATTGGCTCCTGGGTCAACCGTAAACATGAGACCCGTTGCACGTAGCTCCTCGTTAAGCTGCTGCCTAGTGACGCCTGGCTGCACAACGGCATCCCAGTCGCTGTCGTGAATGTCGAGTACTTGATTCATGCGGCTAGTATCTATACTGATGCCTCCATGCGCAGGCACAACATGCCCCTCTAATGAGGTACCGATACCGAAAGGGATGACGGGACATTGCATCGATGAACATATCTGCATTATTTGCGACACCTCAAGGGTGCTCTCCGGGAACGCCACCGCATCGGGCAAAGCAGGCGGTGTGTAAGCTTCGTCGCGCCCATGAATTTCACACACCGACTGCCCAGTGGAGAGCCTGCTCCCAAGCAGCTCTTTAAGCTTGATTATCGCTTCGGGGATATTGTTGATCATGGCATTGTGGGTCCTAGATTCGGGGACATTGTCGCTCAAGGCATTGTTGGTCATGATCATATCAACGTAAATCCTTGCGCTCTAGCCGACGCTCAAACCAGCGTACACCAGCAGACACCACCAGTATAAGAATGAGGTACTCGAGCACCAGTACCGTATAGATTTCTAATGGACGGTATTGAGACGTCACTAACTCATTGGCACGTCGAGTAAGCTCTTCCATGCCAATCACTGACACCAACGAGGACATTTTGAGCATGTACACCAACTGATTGCCTAAAGGCGGCAACACGCGACGAATGGCTTGCGGCAGCACAACAAATCGCATGCGATCGATATAGCCCAAACCTAAGGAATCTGAAGCCTCAAGCTGACCTCGATCAATGGACTGTATGCCGGCTCTGAATATCTCCGCTTCAAAGGCGCTGTCGGATAGCGCCAAAGCGATAACGCCTGCCCAAAACACCGACACCGCAATACCCATAACAATGGGTAGGCCATAATACACCCACAAAATTAAAACGAGGATAGGTACTGCTCGCACGACTTCTACATAGACGCGATTAAACGCACGCCAAAGCGGGTTGGACGACAGACCCGGCAGCGCCACCAACAGGCCCACCACAACGGATACCACAATGGCCGTTATGGATAACAACAAAGTGTACTTGAGACCACCCGCGAGAAACATCAGGTTGGTGCGCCCTGTCTCGGTCATGGGCGATACTACATACCATTGAAGATTGCTGTTACCACAGCTGACTAAAAAACCACTGCTTAATAAAACAATCCAGAGTCGATACTGCCTGATCACACTATTCATGTTAAATCTATGTCCGCAGCGCTATTTCAGTGTTGGAGAATTTGTTGCAAGAACAATCTTCCACGCTCAGATTCAGGTGCTGTGAAGAATTTCTCAGGCGGTGATGTCTCAACGATTCGTCCACCATCCATAAAGACCATCGTGTCGGCCACTTTTCGAGCGAAGCCCATCTCGTGTGTCACCACCATCATGGTCATACCGGTACTCGCTAGCTCAACCATAACGTCTAGTACCTCCGAAATCATTTCAGGATCAAGCGCTGATGTGGGTTCATCAAACAGCATGACCTTGGGCTCCATACACAGACTACGAGCAATAGCCACGCGCTGCTGCTGGCCACCAGAGAGCTGACTAGGGTATTTGTCAGCCTGCTCAGGAATACGCACTCTTTCAAGATAACGCATAGCGAGATCAGTAGCGGTTTGTTTACTCAGCTTACGCGAGCGCATGGGGCCGAGGGTGAGGTTGTCCAGCACAGACAAATGCGGAAACAAATTGAACTGCTGGAAGACCATGCCAACATCTGCACGCACCTCTCGCAGCTTTTTCTTGTTACGACCAAGCTCAATCCCGTTAACGATGACCTTTCCGGCATCGTGTTTCTCGAGCTGGTTTACGCAACGAATCAATGTGGATTTGCCAGAACCCGAAGGTCCACAGATAACCATTCGCTGGCCCGCATTCACACTCAACGATACTTCGTGCAGCGCCTGAAATTTCCCAAAAAAACGCGAGATCCCTACCAATTCGATGATGGGCTGAGAATCTTCGTTATTCACTTTTTCACTGTTCATCATTGATAGCTTAGCTGATGCGATGTAGCGTGGGCTGTTTTCGCTGATCCTCCTAGCCGCTGAGGCGGGTATACTTGTCTCTCTCACACATATATCTGAAACAAATGATTAAGCGAACCAGCAGCTCCCTACTCGCCGGTGCAGCCTTGGCAATGGGTGCGTTTTTCAGCCTCTGCACACCCGCTATCGCCGCCGATTCCGTGCTAATCGATATTATTTCCAGTGGCAAGCTCAAAGTCGGCACTACCGGTGATTGGGATCCAATGACCATGAAAGATGTAGCAACCAATTCCTATGTTGGCTACGACATCGATGTGGCTACAGAACTTGCCAAAGATCTAGAAGTTGAAGTGGAATTTGTGCCCACTGACTGGAAAACACTCGTTAGTGGCGTAACAGCCGGCAAATACCACATGACGGGCAGCGCATCGATTAGCCCAGCACGAGCTAAGGCCGCAGGCTATACCGATAGCTACTTTGCGCTGAACACCGTGCCGCTAACATTGAAGAAAAACGCAGATCGTTTTCAAGACTGGGACGATCTGGACAAAGAAGACGTCACTGTTGCTGCCACTCTTGGCACAACACAGGAGCAACAAGTAAAAGAATTTTTCCCGAATGCTCAAAAGAAAATCATTGAAGCCCCTGCAAGAGACTTTCAAGAAGTTCTGTCAGGTCGAGCAGATGCACACATCACCTCCAATGTTGAGGCGTTCAAACTGGTCGAAAAATACACAGAACTCATGGTACTACCAGTAAAACAAGGGCGTGCTCGCACGCCTATCGCTATGCTGGTTCCGCAAGAAGACCAAGTCTGGATTAATTATCTAAATACCTGGATCAAACTCAAGCAAGAGCGTGGTTTTTTTGATCAGCTTGCCACCAAGTGGAAATTGAGTAACTAACTAAGAACCGCCCCTGTGGCAGGAACGGCTGTTCCTGCCACATAGCCCACCTAAGAGCCAACAACATGTTTGAAGCATTACCCGAACCCAAAGCAGATGCCATCCTCGCCCTAATGGCAGCCTTTCGTGCCGACACACGTACAGATAAACTTGATTTGGGTGTAGGCATTTACAAGGATTCAGTGGGCAAAACACCGGTCATGAAGGCCATAAAATCAGCAGAAGAAACCCTGCTCGCCACGCAAGACACCAAGGCCTACGTAAGCCCTTTGGGCAGCAGTGATTTTTGCGCAGCCATGATCTCTCAAGTGTTTGGTGAAAAAGCCGACAAAACTCGTATTCGTGCAGCTCAATCTGTTGGCGGCAGTGGCGCTCTTCGTGTACTGGCAGATCTTTTGAAAAAGGGCCGACCAGATGCTGATATGTGGGTATCCGACCCAACTTGGCCCAATCATGTGCCTCTACTTAGTGCTGCCGGTTACACACTACACACCTACCCTTACTACGATGCAGCGACCGGCTCAGTCAATATCGAAGGCATGCTAAACAGCCTAGAAAAAGCCAAGGCAGGCGATATCGTTGTGTTGCACGGCTGTTGCCACAACCCAACCGGCGCTGATCTTAGCGATTCGCAATGGGATAAGGTGATCGACTTAGTCGAAAGAAAAGCGTTGTTTCCGTTAGTGGATCTTGCTTACCAAGGCTTTGGTGATGGTCTTGAAGAGGATGCACAATCGGTTCGCAAGATGGCACAGCGCTTACCTGAAATGGTGGTAGCTGCCAGTTGCTCTAAAAATCTGGGCTTGTATCGTGAGCGAGTTGGAGCCGCTATGCTTATGGCGAAAGATGAGGCTGAAGCAACACGAGCCCATGGCTTGCTCGGTGGTGTTATCCGAGCCAACTACTCCATGCCACCCGATCATGGTGCCAACGCAACACAAATTGTGCTGACTGATACCGCGTTAAATGCAACCTGGCGTACCGAGCTCGAAGACATGCGGCTACGCATGATAGGCCTCAGACAAGCCTTCAGTGAGGCGATGCGTAAACGATCCAATTCAGACCGCTTCGACTACATTGCGCAGCAAAAAGGCATGTTCAGCAGACTACCGTTAACCACAGAGCAGCTGCAGACTCTAAGAGATGACTTTGGTATCTACATTGTTGGTGATGGAAGAATCAACGTAGCAGGCTTGCCTGAAGCCGGTATGGATAAATTGGCTGATGCCATTTGTAGCGTACTGGTAGAGTCTTAGCCTTTCATTTTTGGGCGCCTGTTAAGGCGCCCAATCACGCACTTGAACGAGCAAAAGTACGGTCCATTTGCTCGGCAGCACAATGCAAGTGCCAGGCCTTAAGGCCGCGGAAACGTCACAGTCACATCGCAACCGCCCACGCAGTCGTCTGATGAGCCACTGCTACCTCCTCCACCACCACCACTAGCAGCCGCAGCAATAGCGCCTACAGCCAAAACCCCAAGACCCACGTACAGCCAGTTAACACCCTTTGACTCAACCGGCTCAGCGATCGGTTCGATTACCGGTGTTGTATCAACTATTGTTTTTACAGGTTCAAAAAATCGCACTAGGGGCTGAAAAGCAAATCCCTTGAGTACTAAATTGCCTGACAGATCTTCCGCTTGTAGGTAATATTCTATGGAGTCGGTGCCGAGCGGCACATTCGACGTAGGCACGTTGACCGAATAGAACGAAGACGTGGCTATCTCGCGCATGGATCGCTGAGCAAATTCTTTCTCCCCACTAAATCGATAATAGAGTGTGACTGACTCAATGTCATCGTTGTCGACAACGGTTGCGCCAAAGATTTCTAGTGAACCCAGTGGGCCACCTTCACGCTCGATATGTTCAATGATGGGCGATTCGAAATCAGGCAGGGTCGTCTCATCGAACCCATTGTTTTGCACCTTTAGCAGATGCTGAGCTGACGATTGAGCAAAGGCTTGAGCAGGCACAATCGCCGCGATCACGCACCACACAGCAAACCAAATTGATACAGGAACAGCTAAAAACCGTGAAATTCTTTTCACCAATGAATTGCTGACCACTGCGTCTCCTTACTCGAATAAATGGGTATCGATCTGTACTCTTCGGGCGGAATAGCAATATCTCCATTAGCCCTAATCAATCTATTTACGCGTAGCGTAGCGCGAATAGTCTGGTCTTGTCTGCTGGCGCTGATATTCGTTATGCGTGTTTCCACTGTGTCGAAGGTGCGAAATACATAATCGAAATAGGCATTCTTGCGACTTGATTCCACAGTTAAACGTCTGATCGCGTCCCCGTCTCGTTCACGAAGGGCGTTAGACAGACTATTGAAACGCGTCAGCACGTCAGACATATCTGACCCTGCAATAACCGGTTTGATGGTGGTATCCGGCATTTGGACAAACTGATTTCGTTCTTGCGCAGCCAGTCGCTCAGCGTCAGCTTCAACAGCCGCTCGTGCTAATCGCTCCTGACGCGCCGCTGCACGCTGCGCAGACGCAACCTCTCGGGCCACATCGGCAGCTTCGCGTTCCTCGCGATTGCGCTGAATCTCCGCCTGCCGGCTAGCCTCTTCACGCTGTACACGGCGATCTGACTCCAACCGCAACGCATTTTGTGATTCTGCGCGCTGCCGCAATGCAAGTAACCGAGCAACTTCAGCCTCAGCAGCCCTTTTATCGTTAGACGAGTTGGCACGCGTATCATCAATCGCTTTGGGTTTCTCGGCAGTTTTTCCACTGTCGATTGTCGTCTCTAGATCCTCTGCAATACGAGTATCTGTCGAAGAAGAGGTCCTCGATACGCTAGTTCCAGAACTAACGACTGTGGGCGCTGCAGTTACATCGGCAGGCTGCTTACCAACAACAAGGGCTAATACTGAGGCACCAACCAAAGAGAACACCACGAGTAGGGCTTTGCGCAAAAATACGTGTTCGAACAGCCAAGCTTTGAGGCCACTGCGAGCCTTTCTGCGATGTTTTTTTCTATGAGAACTGACATCTGAGATATCCCAATTCGAATCAGTCTCTACCAAATTTACCGTTTGATGTTCATAGGTATCCTGTTTGGCCGAGTTTGCTTGGGCCGAGACCACCTGAGAAGCGCCTTGTTGGGCTAAATCGAGTGCAGTTTTCGCGAAGTTTACTCGTAGAGTCGGTTGATCTGAAATACCCTGATTATTGGTAAGGGCAGCCTCGCCGAACTCTTCGTAAAAGAGACGACTACGCCATTGCTGCAACGATTGTGGGCGAGACGACACCTTAAATTGCAGCGCCCAATCAACAGCACGACAAAAAGCGACACTGTATCCCTCGGGTTTCAAGCTTGACAAGCCGTGGAATGGATCAACGTTGTCGTTTAGTACCGCGGCACCGCGCAAGGTCGAGTCCACGGGCGCTACTCCCATAACTGCATAGTATAGAACGGCGCCTAAGGCGTAAATATCAGTCCAAGGCCCTTGCTGTTCGTCCAAACCGCTGTACTGTTCGAGGGGCGCAAAGCCAGCTGTTACCATGGCGGTCAACAATTCAGTTTGGTGCCCCGAGGCAAGACGCGCTGAACCAAAGTCGAGTAAAACAGGCGATCCATCTTCTCTAACCAAAATATTGGCAGGTTTAATGTCTCTATGGATAAATCCGTGTCGATGGACCTCTTCTAGGCCATCGAGTATGGGAACAAACAGTGCCTTCAAAGCGACTTCATTGGTACTCTTTCGCTGATCTAACAACAACTTCAACTCATGGCCACGCTCGTATTCCATGACCATATAGGCCGTGTTATTAAGTTCGAAAATACTCATGACCCGAACAATGTTCGGGTGCTTGAATTTCGCTAGTGTGCGGGCCTCCTTAAGGAAGCTGATTAGCCCTTTGCGGACAAGCTCAGTGTGTTCTTCGCTGCGCGGCTGGATGGTTTTATCCGCTGCACGCCGTACGATTCGTTCAGGTAAATATTCTTTGATAGCAACCTGAATATCCAGCATCGTGTCGCGAGCAACATAAGTGACTCCAAAACCACCTTGGCCCAAAAAGCTGTCAATCCTGTAACTGCCGAGCATATCGCCCGGCGACAGAATGGTCTGGTGATCATCGGCTTGCATGCGACGAAAACAGGACCCTATCTCCAAACCAGATAACAACGTGCATTAGTGGATAGTCAGACCTGACGGCAGTAGGCTGATATTTTACATTTTCACATTTTGTAAATAGGCTGTTAAGACTGCAAGACATGTTTTTTAACATTGTTTTCACAAGGTAGGAACCAAGTGAGTGTTCAATTCACGGATAATGCGGTATACATTATGGCGCTCTGACGCTATTGTACCCACTAATTGACCAAACCTTAACTAATTGTCACTTGATTAATCAATATTTTCGTGATTACTGAATAGCACACCTGCTCGTTAGCGTGATCAGGGCACATTCATCATACTGAACAGAGCCATTTTTCAACCAACCCAGCCAGCACAATGCCAATTCCAAGCCGTCTATCTTACTTCCGTGTTGGCAACAATTTTTGTCTTTTGCCATTGCTCGCCTGCACTGTGATCATCAGTGCTTGCTCCGGCACCGATAACAACAACGCAAACTTGCTGGCAGAAAATGCGAATCCTGCGTTGAACAACTCTATTCCACTAAACATGGCTTTGCCTAGAAGTCTGGCTAACGTCATGGGAAGAGCGGCAACAGATGGTATCTCTGGCTTGTATGCTTTAGCGACTTTCAACAACGGGACACCCTTGTGCTTTGAACCCGACCCCAATAACCCGTCGAGTTTTGATGCTCGGCAGCAGACCACCGTCCAGGTCAATCAAGGCGAGACGCTAGCCATTGAAATCAATTGGTTTGAAACCCTCGACAACACAGAGGCGTGCGATGGCAATGGGTTGCTGCTGGCCATCTATTCACAGACCACAGCACCCATCGAGAGCAACAGCACGATCAATCTCGATGTTGACGAATACCAAATCGATGGCATTGCTCTTCTGGACGCTGATTCCGACGGCACAGCAAATCTGGCCGAAAGACAAGCGGGCACCGACCCTTTTGTCAGTGACGTGCCCACCACTCCCAGCGGTGCAATTGATGTGCGTATTGGCTTTGTGGATCCCGACGATGCGCCAATTATCGATGGACTGTACGACGACATTTATAACGATCGTGCTCAATTCAACGATGACAGAGGTGAGCCACTGGCCATTGACAACCTGATGGTTGACCAAGGTGTATCGGCAATTCGTAGCGATGGAGCCACCGATCTTCGTTGGCTCGCTACGTACGATGATACGTGGCTATACGTTTTCGTTCTGGGAGAGATTTTCGAAACCGCCACTCCAGTGCGTGATTCAACGGCCGTTTTCCAAGATGACTCACTCGATATATTCATAGACGGTAACAACAGCAAGGGCACCTCCTACGATGGAATAGATGATCGGCATTTTCTGATTCCCCTGATTACCAATCCCACTGATCTCAGCTCAAACTCCACCGTCTTTGAAGCTGGGCCCAATTCTGCCCCTCTGCCCAGCTTCGAATTTTTCACCTGCCTGTGTACCAGCGATCGGCACACATGGGAAGTACGCATTCCATTGGCAGAATTCGGTATCGCACCCGGCTCTCCATTCGGCTTAGAAGTGCAGCTTAATCTTGACAACGACGGCGGTGCAAGAGATGAGAAATGGGGCTGGATACACCCATCGAGGGTCAATGTAGACAATGACCAAACCTTCAGAAACCCCTCGTTTATGGGCACTGCGGTTCTTAATTAATCAGGGTGGCCTGCCCGCGCCTCTCGCACTTGAAGATTTATCATTGACTGCCTTTCAGTACACGGGCATCACAGAGACAGATATACGCACTAAGCACTGTGCGCTCGCGGGTGGTGGGCAGTGCTCGTGGCGGATCTAGAACTAAAAAAAGGCTAGTTCACTGTTCACTGTTCACTGTTCACTGTTCACTGTTCACTGTTCACTGTTCACTGTTCACTGTTCACTGTTCACTGTGATCATTTCATCAACAGAACTCTGAACCACTAGAGTTTTTTTAAAACCGTGAAATTTGTTAGCAGCTTCACAGACCACGGACTAAGCGCACCCGTTAAAACGCCCTAGACTGCTCAAATTTTAGCTAAAGCTCTGAGCTCAGCGCTGACAATGCCAGAATTGTGACGCATAACGCATGCAGGACGCCTTGATCGCGCCGATGACCGAGTATGCATGTACTTACTATTCCACAGCTACAATACGCAATGTCAGCGACAGCGGCTGCGTTCGTTTTTCTGCTGATTCTTGGCTACAGTGAGCCCACTCATGGCTCTATTTATGCTTGCCAGGTAGGACAGGACATGGTGTATCAAGATTCGCCATGTCCATTCAAAAAATCGCTCAAACCTGCTAGCAAAGCGAGTAATGGTTACCCACTCGCCATTCATGAAAGTTGGTTTGAAATACCAGAACAGGCTCAGGAGCGAGCATTCTGTGATCGACGCGGTTGCGAATGCGATCATCAAGTGAAAAAACATCAGCATTCCTTAATAAAGGCGATAGCCGATGCCTTGTACATAGACGGTAGCTGGCATCGCTATGAGGCTAGCTATAAGGTTTGGCTACAAACACCCACTTCTTCGCCCGAAAGTTTTGAGGCTCACGACCTCATGCAAGAGGCATCTTGCGATGTCATGATGTCGCAAACACTGCTGCGGAAATTTGGCAATGACGCCATGGTGATACTAAGGAAACACATGCGCACGGCAGAGGAACGTGGCTACGACGTAGAGCAACCTTGCCTCGATGGCATTCCAGAAGCCTGTGAGCTCTTCGACTACGTTCAATACTACAAACAAATTCAAAAAGACTCGGCGTCATTACGCCGAAGTCGCTTTGAAAGCTTGTAATCCATGATAGCGATGACGATACTAAGGCTAAGAGGTTACTTGTGGCAGAGCAAAATGATGGGCACAAGCCCAACATACACTGGATTCGCCGTGTCTTGCTAAATGTAACGATTTTTGCCCTACGCTTAGGCAAAGCGTTTGCATTGAATAAAAAACCTTAGTATTCAATAAATTTCACCAGACACAGGCAGGAACCTTCTAGTGACAGAATCAACTACCCACCTTCAAGCCTACATTCAGGAACAGGGGCTTGCCGAAGCCATGATTCCTGTCGTAGGGTCGCTTTATCGAACCCGTGGCGTCATTGTGACCGTGTTCGGCCGAAAGCTGATGAACGCCTCTACTATTGATATTATCAAGGCGCACCAGCAATCCGAACAAGTGGTTGGCGAGAAGACAAGTGTTGTCGATACCAGCGCGGTGCTCGATGTTGTTTCCAGCCTGCAACCCGGTAGCTCACGTATCGATATAGGTAAGCTCTGCCATCAGGCTCGTCAGCTCAATGCACTGAGTAACCCGGCAGCTTTACGTGACTATATTGCCTCCGTCATCAGCGATATACCGGATAGCCCATCGGTTCTTGATGAGCCACGTGATGTGGTGCTCTATGGCTTTGGTCGCATCGGACGTATATTGGCTCGTTTGATGATCGAACGCACAACCTCCAGCAATCCATTGCGCCTACGGGCTATTGTTGTCAGGGGCGGACGTGACGGCGATCTGCGTAAGCGAGCCAGCTTACTCAGGCGAGATTCCATTCATGGCCCGTTCAATGGTCATATCACCATTGATGAGGAAAACAGCGCCATCATCGCGAATGGAAACTTTATCAAGGTCATCTACGCAAACCAGCCCGAAGATATTGATTACACCGACTACGGAATAGACAACGCCCTGATCGTAGACAACACCGGTGTGTTTAAAGACGAAGAAAGTCTGTCTCGTCATCTCGTGCCTAAAGGTGCCGCCAAGGTACTCCTCACGGCTCCCGCTGGTGGCAACATCAAGAACATTGTGTATGGCGTTAATGAACACATGATTGAAGAACACGACAAGATCGTGTGTGCTGCCAGTTGTACAACCAACGCTATTACCCCTGTGCTCAAAGTAATTAACGATCGGTTTGGTGTTCTCAACGGTCATGTAGAAACTGTTCACTCCTACACCAATGATCAAAACCTCATAGACAACTATCACCCTGCCGAAAGACGTGGTCGCAGTGCGCCACTGAATATGGTGCTGACATCGACAGGTGCTGCTAAAGCTGTTGCCAAGGCCCTACCCGAACTAGCAGGAAAATTAACCGGCAACGCTATTCGTGTGCCAACACCGAACGTATCTATGGCGGTGTGTAATCTGAATCTGGGTAAACACACAACGCGTGATGAACTCAATGAGTATGTGCGTGAGGTGGCATTTAATTCAGAACTTCGACAACAAATCAGCTACTCCTACAGCACAGAAGTGGTGTCAACTGATTTTGTCGGTACGCCAGAACCTGCCATATTTGATTCGGTGGCAACTATCGTTGAAGGTGACCGTTGCGTGCTTTACGTCTGGTATGACAACGAATTTGGTTATAGCACTCAGGTGCTTCGTTGCATGCAACACATGCTAGGACTACATATCGTTAACGTTCCCGCGTAAGTACACAGCCTCGGCGCCTTTGTAGGCGCCGGCGAGAGCCCCTTCTACCACGGGGGGGCCCGACGCCGTACCGCGCTTTAAATCATCAGTGCGTCATGCCATAAATGACATAGTTAACGCCTAAACGGTAGGCCGTTGCAGTGTAAAGCGCGTTGTACTCTTCCATGTCAGCGTGTTCCCAGGCATCGCCCAGATCCATGTTCCAATTGATGATGGCCATCACGCGGCCATCGTCATCTAAAACGCCACGCCAGTGTGGTTCTTGTCGAGACGCATTGCTCTCATTTACTGCAGCCGTTTTCATAATCGGCAATTCCCATGTTTCTCCAGGGTTCAAACACAGGGCTCGTAAGCCTGGGATCTGGATAAACTCGTCGATGGCGAAATGCACGTTAAAAATTTCATGGGATTGCGGAATATCCACGATGTCCCTATCAGGGAAAACTTGCGACATCCAACCTTCAAATTCTGACCATTGATACGCGCCGTGAAAGTCATCCACTAATAAGAAACCGCCGCGCAACAAATACTCTCGCAGGTTATCCGCTTCACTTTGTGTAAATGAGGCAAACCCCGCCTCCACCACATACATCATGGGGAAGTCGTAGATACGCGGATCGCTTAAAGACAATGACTGACTCTGAGTATTAGTATCAACACGCGTTAATCGCTTCATGGCAGCAATGAAATGGGGCTCTGACTCAGAACAATCAGCCTGCCAGTGCGGGTAGCCGATACGGTCACCAAGATTTTCTATGGCGACCTGGTTGTCGTTGAACATGAGACGTGAAAACGTGAACTCCTGATCGGCCTGCGAGGTGAGCGCCATAGGGCAATCAGGGCGCTGAGGTGACGTGCATATCGCCAGCTCAGCCTGAGCAGCCCCCGCTGCAAACAGACAGATGACACCAGCACTCGTACTCTTAAGCGTCGACTTAAACCTGACACCGAGACTTTTTTGCGCCCGTTGAGACACTCTTGCTGACAACATTTTCACGTTTCTCATGAACTCCTGATAGAGGCCTTTAGACACAAGCCTCAGGATAGTAAATTTTACAAGACACCGTTGTGTAAGAACATGTATCGCCTCAGCAAGTTCAACGACGTTTAATCGTAGTCACACTAGAGCAATTTCATACTGTGATCTGGGTTGGAGCATCACGGCATCTGCTCACGACTAATCTACCAAACTAAGCAAGTTCCGTGTCGATTGCACCTGGTCCCCGCACAGCTCCCGGTGGGCATTTGCCCAGAATAATCATGCCCAGCACATCGTCACGCGTCACATCGCTAACGGGCGCGGTACCCACCATCTGGCCGTTCTTCATAACGGCAACACTATCTGCTAGCTCAAAGACATCCTCGATATCGTGACTGATCAAGAAAATGCTAATGCCGTCTTTTTTCAATTGCTTGATGAGCTCTCCAACCTGAGCAGTCTCCTGTGGACCTAACGCCGCTGTTGGCTCATCCATAATCAATATTTGCGCATCAAACAAGATTGCCCGGGCAATAGCTACCGACTGGCGCTGACCGCCGGAGAGCGCCTTGACCGGCTCCTTGAATCGTTGAAATCGCGGGTTCAATCGCCCCATGACTTCGCGTGCCTTGGCCTCCATCGCCACATCGTCCAACGTGCCCCAGACGGTTCGCAACTCACGCCCAAGATACAGATTGGCGGCTGTATCCACATTGTCTGCCAATGCAAGCGTCTGGTAAATCGTTTCAATACCATAGCTTTTAGCGTCACGAGGATTGTTGATGGTGGCCTCTTCGCCACGAACCTTGATAACCCCTGTATCACGCTTGTAAGCGCCAGAAAGCAACTTGATGAATGTGGACTTACCAGCACCATTGTGTCCTAGCAAAGCAACCACTTCACCCTTTTTGAGACTGAGTGATGCATTTTGAACTGCATGAATTCCACCAAAGGAGATGGAACAATCATGCATTTCAATAACGGTGGTTGCAGCTTCATCTGTCTGCTTGGTGATGCTGTTTGAATCAGACACGTTCGTTGTCTCGTGTTTACTATTCATTATGATGATCTCCTAAACGCTGCGACTGCGATACAAACCATCTAGCCACACCGCTAGCACTAACACGACACCCACCACAACCGCCTGGAAAGGTGCATCCACGCCCAGCAACACCATGCCCGATTGCAGTGACTGCATAACTAAGGCGCCAATGATGGCACCCACTATTGTTCCAATACCCCCACTGAGCGATGTTCCCCCAATAACAGCGGCCGCAATAACCAGAAGCTCATCCAACGTACCTTGCGCATTAGTTGATGCGTTGAGTCGGGCTGTGGAGATAGCGCCAGCGATAGCGCATAGTACGCCCATCAAAATGAATATTTTCATGGTTACCCAGCGGGTGTTGATACCGGCCAGTTCGGCAGCTTCGGGGTTCCCACCCATGGCAAAAACATAGCGACCAAAACGTGTGCGCGTGGCGATAAACGTCATGACAATTCCGACACCAACAGCAATGAGCACCGGGATAGCAATACCGTGCGCTATGAACAATCCACCTTCAGGCACAGTAATGCTGTTCTGTTCTGCATACCGTTTGACTATGCCACGTGGCCAAGGGTAGCTATTGGCAGTAGCCACAGCGCCCAGTACGGAGGCACAACCGATTGCGGCCATAGTAAGTTCAGCCCACATGGGGCGTAGTGGAAAGTTAAAGCGCTTACGGTTAATACGACCAATGGCTATAGAAAACACAATACCTACGCAGGCAGCGATGGCAACCATCCAGCTCCAGAAGGCACCAATAGAGCCGTACGGCCCACCACCAATCAGCCTGAACGTGGGGTCCATGGGGGATACTGTTTGACCCGTAGTGACCCACCAAGCAAGGCCTCGCCAAACAAGCAACCCGCCCAAGGTCACGATAAAGGCAGGGACGCCTGCGTACGCAATAATAAACCCGTGCACACCACCGATAAACGCACCCAGACAGATACCAACGAGTAATGTCACCACCCAGATCCAGTCACTTCCCACACCCATTACATCGGGTAAGAATGCTGTTTGTGTCACCCCCATAATCATGGCGACAAACCCTAACAAAGAGCCCACTGATAGATCGATGTGCCGCGTCACGATAATGAGCACCATACCCGTGGCCATTACCGCAACTGATGACGTTTGTACAGACAGGTTCCACAAGTTACGTGGTGTAAGAAAGCGGCCATCAGACAGGAAATGAAAGCAGACCCAAATCATGACCAATGCGCCAATCAAACCCAACATTCGGGTATCGACCTCGGTAGCACGCAACAGGCGCTTGGGCAACGATTCAGTCGCCTGTGCGGCGTGATCTTGAGTGCCCGAATTGGGTGGTGAATCGCTCATGAGTGGTTCTCTTTAGATGGGCAAACAGTAGACTTGAATACAAAAAAAAGGAGCACTTGGCTGCATCGAATCAGCAGCCAAGCCCCCCTAGTGAGAAACAGCCTTATACTGCTAGGGCTGCTAAATTTTTTAGTGCAGTACCACCGAGCGGATTGCACGGCGACTGCGCCTACATAAAGCGCCTACTGACAAGCGGCAACAGAATCTGCAGCACCTTCACAGACCTTGTCTTTTTCAATCCAGCCAGCGTCAATAACGACATTCAGGTTATCAGCGGTGACAGGTACAGGCTCGAGGAAAACAGCTGACATAGCGACGCCATTTGCTCCACCAGACCACTCAACACTACCTTCGACATCTGCCATAGCAACACCGTCAGCCAGTTGAGTGGCGATAGTTGCAGCACCAGCACCTAACACGCGAGCATCTTTCCAGACCGACACAGTTTGAGATCCTCGAGCCACTCGGTTGAGTGCAGCATGATCACCGTCCTGACCAGAAACAGGCACAGTACCGTCAAGACCCTGCGAAGCCAAGGCTGCAACAACACCGCCAGCAGTTCCGTCATTGGACGCCACTACCGCATCGATATTGTTGTCGTTAGCAGTAAGAATTTGCTCCATGTTGCGTTGAGCATTCTCAGGCTTCCATCCGTCGGTATAGGCTTCGCCTACGTTATTGATTTTGCCGGAGTCCATAGCTTCTTGAAGCACTTCCATCTGACCACCGAACAGGAAGTCAGCATTAGGATCTGCAGATGAGCCCTTGATAAATGCGTAGTTACCTTCAGGCATGGCCTCAAGAACAGCGCGCGCCTGCATGCGACCTACTTCAGCGTTGTCAAACGTAATGTAGAACGCGTCGGAGTTTTCAATTAATCGATCATAGCCAACGACAGGGATACCTTCGTTAACAGCGTTCTCTACCGCGGGCCCGATGGCTCCAGAATCTTGAGCCAGAATGATCAGGGCATCAGCGCCTTGAGCAATCAGTGCTTCAACATCGGTGAGTTGCTTGGCAGCAGACGATTGAGCGTCCGCAGAAATGTAGGTATCGCCAGCAGCTTCGATGGCTGAAACCATAGCGGCTTCGTCAGTCTTCCAACGCTCCTCTTGAAAGTTAGACCAAGAGACACCGATAACTTTGCCTTCGGCCATAACAGGGCCTGATAGTACAGCGGTTACCGATGCCGCGAGAATAAGGGCTCCAGTTTTTTTCATGCTCACTCCAAGTGTTTTTATTGGGCAGAGTCAGGTTGACTCTTCACCTATCGAGTCGATTTAATTCACGACCGGAATAAATAGTGACTTCATCTTCAAAATGTGTCAAGTTGTTTTTCCACAAAGCCATAGGTTTCATTACCAAAAGTCGCAGATGAACAAAAACGTCATTGTCCGAAGTGATGATTTGCGCAATAGCAATCGTCACCGAGTGCTGGCTTGTTTGCGCAAGACAGGTCGCTCTCACGCCACCGAACTTGCCAAAAACACAGGCTTGAGCGCAGCATCAATATCATCACTTACCGCCCAGCTAGTGGAACAGAACGTTGTTGCCAGTGGTCGTAGCAAACACAAATCTGTCGTCAACGCTCGTGGCCGACCGCAGTCACTTGTTGAGCTCAATGCCGATGCAGGAGACATTGTCACCGTCAGCTTGTCTATCGATTTTTTAAAAGCTCAACGTCTTGATTACACGGGTGCCACTTTGTACGAACACCATGTGACACTCGATACACGTTCGTTATCCGAAATCGAACTCATTAGTGCCATCTGCAATGCTATCGATGCTTGTTTGTGCCAACAAAACCTCAAGCGTGATGTCACAGCTCGACACATAGGCATCGCGTATTCCGGAGCAACGGATCACGCTAATGGAACACTCTTGTGGTCGCCCATTGTTGCTCACAAGAACATCGAGCTTGGCAGCGAACTAAAACGCCGTTTCAACATGCCAGTCAGTATTACCAACAATTGTTGTCTGATTGCAGAGGCTTTAAATAACACCCATCAAAGCACGCTGGGTGGGACTTTCGCCACGCTGGTATTTTCGCATGGCATTGGCCTTGGTATGTTTGTCGATGGTAAGCCTTTATTAGGCAAGAACTCTTCAGCCATGGAGCTTGGTCACTTGACATTTGAACGCAACGGGGCACTTTGCCGTTGTGGCAGAAACGGTTGTATTGAAGCGTATGCTGCGGACTACGGTATCGAACGTCTGGTAGCTGGTGATTCAATAGATACACCACCCTCTGGACGTGTCGATCCCAGCGTATTTCAAAACCTTCGCAAAGCAGCCAAGGATAAAGATATGCCCGCAATGCAAGCATTCGCCATCGCCGGTGCTGCCATTGGTGAAGGCCTATCTACTTTGTTTACTCTATTTGGGCCTATGCCTGTAGCGTTAGTAGGACGAGACAGGGATTGCTTAAAATTGATGGAAGCTGGTATAAATTCAGCTTTTCGTGATCATGCTCTAGACCAGAATATTAACGAGCTACTGCACCGATTTGATGCCACTGAACCTTTACTCGAGGCAGGTCTTGCCATGAACACCTTATCCAGGCTTGATCATACGCATGCGTATTCCACCCAAGTTACAGCCACAATTTCTGCTTAATAATCTGACAAACATGTTTTCAGCTACGCCTTTCCAATTGTCATGCCTGATGCTCCTGCTCAGCCTGAGCATCAGCGCGCATAGCGATCAAAACACGTTATGGAGCGAGCACGCCATACCCGCAATTCCTGACACGTTAAACAAGCAAGGCAAACTGGATTCAGCGACCTTGCAACAGCTTATTGAACATGGTGAGCTATTGTTCGATGCCCGCTTCACCACACTAGACGGCGCTGGTCGCCCTATGGCGACACAGGCAATTATTCCTACCAAACGCAAACGTGCACCACGAACCGAATTTTCACGAACCGCAGGACTGGACGCTAATGCGTGCAGCAGTTGCCACAATGTGCCTGTAATAGGCGGTGCGGGAGATTTCTCAGCCAACGTCTTTGTTTCGGAAGGCTTTGTACAAAGTGATTTCGATACCACAGACCCACAATTCTCGAACGAACGCAACACCAACCACTTGTTTGGTGCAGGACTCATCGAACTCCTAGCCCGAGAAATGAGCCGCGATTTACAAACATCGCGAATACAAGCCTTGCAACAAGCAAAAACCTCTGGTGAAGCCATCAAACAAACACTGCAAAGCAAAGGCGTCAGCTTTGGCAGTTTGCAAGCCTTTCCCGACGGCACCATTGATACTGCGAATGTGGAAGGGGTTGATATAGATTTAGTGGTGCGTCCTTTCAGTCACAAAGGAGTGATGACATCACTTCGTCAGTTTACTGTTAACGCACTCAATCATCATCACGGTATTCAGGCGATAGAACGCTTTGGAGCGCGTTGGACCGATAACGCCGATTTTGACGCTGATGGTTACGAAAATGAAATGAGCGAGGTTCAAGTGTCGGCATTGGTTGCTTGGCAAGCAAGCCTTCCACCGCCAAGTACCCTAAAAACAGATAATAAACCGTGGCAAGCGGCCGCCCGTGCCGGCGAGCAAACCTTCAACGACATAGGCTGTGCAGCTTGCCACAAACCCTATTTGCTGCTCGAAAACTTAGACTTCCACGACCCGGGTCCACTCGACGCCGCGGGTACCCTGCGCAACTCAGAAGTTAACGGCCGAGTGTACCCACTCAACCTACTGACATGGGCCAGCACACTAGAACGTGACGCCAATGGTCACTATAAAATTCCGTTGTTTGGCGACCTCAAACGCCATGTCATCTCTGACCAGCAAGTAGCCGCCCTAGGCAACGAGTTGTTAAGTCAGCGATTCGTTGAACGCAATGTCTTTATGACAACAGAGCTCTGGGGTGCGGCTTCTACAGCTCCCTATGGTCATCGAGGGGATATGACCACACTGAGTGAAGTTATCGACGCGCATGGAGGTCAGGCACGGCCCTCACGAGATAGTTGGCAATCGTTATCAAAGGAACAACGTTCAAACGTCATCGCTTTTCTAAAAACACTCATAATCGACCCGGTAAAGGCAAGCGCAGAATGAGACCTTTTTGCTACTCGCACCAGCGACGCTATGGCTTGTTGATAGGGCTATTATTATCGTGTACGACAATGCTATCCACTCACATCCATGCACAAGATTCAGACATAGACTATGCTGGAGATATTCCCCATTACGTGGAACAAGCGCTAGAAGCTGGTATAGAGCATCAATACTCCGGAGCTTGGGAGTTTTTTGTGGGTGGGGGTGTCAGTAGCTTTGACTGCAATGCTGATCGTTTCCCAGATCTCTTCATTGCAGGAGGCGAAGCAACAGCGGGCCTATATATCAACCGTAGTAAGCCTGGCCAATCACTGCAGTTTGAACAAGACAAGACATCCAGTCTTGCACTGAAAGATGTGCTGGGCAGCTACCCTATAGACATTGATAACGATGGTCATCTCGACCTAGTAGTGCTTAGACTCGGTGCTAATCAGTTATTCAAAGGGGGTAAAAATTGCACCTTCACTCCTGCCAACAGTCTGTGGAACTTTGATGGTGGCAATGCATGGACAACCGCTTTCAGCGCAAATTTTGAGAAAGATCTCGACTTCCCCTCACTGGCCATCGGTAACTATGTGGATAGAACCGCACCCGGCTCTCCCTGGGGCACCTGTGATGCAAACGAACTGCACCGACCAGCTGCGCGTTCAACATCTCAAGCTGAGGACAATGCAGAAAGCCAAAGTAAAAACAGTATGGGCATCCCTCAGTACGATAACCATCAAGCTTTAACCCCAGGCTATTGTGCGTTGTCAATGCTGTTCACTGACTGGAACAAAAGTGGCACCGACTCCTTACGAGTCACTAACGATCGGCACTATTATCGTGGAGGTCAGGAACAACTATGGCGGTTCGACAGTGGAGAATATCCCAGGCTTTTTTCACGGGCAGAAGGTTGGGAGCCTTTGGTGATTTGGGGAATGGGAATAGCAGAAACCGACCTCAACGGCGATGGCTACCCCGAGTATGCATTAACGTCCATGGGCGATACCAAACTACAAGTTCTGGATCTGCAACAAGCTATTGAAGAGAACCGACCCGTCTATGAAGATATGGCTTGGGCAAGACAAGCCACGGCTCATCGCCCATACACCGGCGACGACTTGAAGCCGAGCACTGGCTGGCATTCGCAATTTGCCGACGTTAACAATGATGCACGTACCGATCTTTTTATTGCTAAAGGCAATGTCGAGAACATGCAAGACTTCGCCAACTTTGACCCTGACAACTTACTGTTGGGCACTCAAGCCAATACGTTCAGCGAACAAGGTGAGAAAGCGGGTCTGGCCAAAGACACGCGAGGGCGAGGAGCGAATGTTGTCGACTTAAACGCGGATGGCCTTCTGGATATCGTTGTCGTCAATCGCGAAGATAATGTCAGCTTGTTTCGGCACGCTGGCATGCAGCATGATGATGGCCCTAGAGCCGGTGGAAATTGGTTAAAGATAGAATTGCAGCAAAGCGGCGCTAACAGACACGCCGTTGGGGCGACGGTATCGATAAAAACGGGTAATCTTGTGCAAACACGCCGTGTGCAAGTGGGTGGCGGACATGCTTCAGGCAGCGCAGGGTTTGTCCATGTTGGTTTAGGCGTGGCTGAACGCGCTACGCTGCGTGTACAGTGGCCAGACGAACAATGGAGCGCTCCGTACAAGTTGTTTGCGAACCATCACGTTATTGTAAAACGCGACCAGGACACTGCCCTGCAGTGGTTTCCTGTTGAAAAATTAGACTAACTAGAATGGTACTAGCTTAATTCCTGTCATACCCGCGCAGGCGGGAATCTGCCGTTTAGCATAGGCGGATTCCCGCCTGTGCGGGTATGACGAGACTTTGCGGGTATGACGAAACTTTGCTGGCGTGACGGGGCTTTGCGGGCGTGATGTACAGCAACAAAACAATTGAATAGAGCCACTATGTACCTTGGAATTGATCTAGGCACCTCCAGCGCCAAAAGCGTTCTGATGAACGACGAACAAACTATCGTGGGTAGCCACACTGTGCCATTGACAGTTGAACGACCCCACGACGGCTGGTCTGAGCAAGACCCAAACGACTGGATTAAAGCCGTCGAACAAACTCTGGATGCATTAGCCGTTTCACACTCAGACGCCCTATCCGCTGTTCGTGGCATTGGCCTGTCCGGCCACATGCACGGTGCAACCCTGCTAGACAACTCTGACCAGATCATAAGGCCGTGTATGTTGTGGAACGACACCCGCAGTCACAAACAGGCGCAAACGCTTGATACTGAGCGATCCCGGCAGTTGGCGGGCAACATTCTGTTTCCCGGTTTCACCGCTCCCAAAGTTGCCTGGGTGGCAGACAACGAACCCGCTGTTTTTGCTCGTATTGCCAAGGTGCTATTGCCTAAAGATTACCTACGCCTCTGGTTGACCGGAGAATATGTTGGCGAGATGTCAGACGCTGCTGGTACGGGATGGCTGGATGTAGAGCAACGTGGCTGGTCAGATGAGCTTCTACAGGCATCAGGAATGCGCTTAGAGCAGGTGCCATCATTGGTTGAAGGCACCGACGTATCGGGTGCCCTGCGTAAAGAACTCTGCGCCCGCTACAACATGTCTTCTAACGTGGTGGTTGCCGGTGGAGCTGGTGACAATGCCGCAAGCGCTTGCGGCATGGGAACCGTCGAACCTAGTAGTGCGTTCTTATCTCTTGGTACATCAGGCGTGCTGTTTGCTGCTAACGCAAGCTACCAACCCAATGCTGCCAGCGCAGTACATACTTTCTGTCACGCTCTACCTAACACTTGGCACCAGATGGGTGTCATTCTGGCAGCAACAGACGCGTTGAACTGGCTATCAACCATCACCGGTCAGACCCCTGAAGCGTTGACCTCAGCGGTAGCAAACATCACAGTTGAGCCCACTGATATTATTTTTCTACCGTATCTAGGCGGCGAACGCACACCCGTTAATGATGCTAATGCGCGGGGCGTTTTTATCGGTCTGAAACACACTAGCGATGTGCTCGAAATGACTAGAGCCGTATTACAAGGGGTAGCATTTGCGTTTCGCGACAATCAGCTGGCCTTAAGCGAAGCTGGCACCATTATAAAAACAGCAACGGCTATTGGTGGCGGAGCCAAATCGGTGTACTGGTTAAGACTACTTGCCAGTGTTTTGCAGATACCACTGGATGTAGCTCAAGATGGAGATTACGGAGCAAGTTTGGGAGCAGCTCGTTTAGGGATGATCGCAGCTAACAACAGCGACCCTTTGAAGGTTTGCACACCTCCCCCGCTATCACACGCTATCGAGCCAGAGTGCCAAGCCTCAGCCTTTGATCAGCAACATGATTTATACCGCGCCACTTATAGCGCTATCAAGCCGCTCATGTCTTGAAGATACCGCTTAACTTCCACCACTGGCAGCAGCCATGCTGCGAGCGATACCTTCAAAATCCATGTAGCCAAAATTTGTACCCTGCAAATTGCCTGCAGGATCGAAAAACATAAACGTTGGCGCTGTTCTGAAACTCTTACCTGTCAGCTCTTGGTACTGTCTGCGATAGACGTCTGAGAAAGCGATCAAGTTGTCGTAACTGTGCGCGTGCTGCTCAATACGCTCAATTATTTCCGCCTCTTTTTCAACGCCATCTATGGCTACCGTTACCACACGAGCCAAGTTACCTTTGTACTTCTCGTGAAACGCATTTAAGGCCGGTTTCTGCTCTTCACAAATCAAGCAGTCGAGTTGCCAGATCATGACAACTGTCCAGGTACCGTCACCAACGAAATTCAGCAGATTAGTACGCTCGCCACTTTCAGCCTGAAGTACAAAAGCCTGCGCTGAAGCTGAGCATAGCAATGAGGCTAACAGTATTCCTGTGTTGACAACAAAACTACGCAATCTTTTGGCTGACAAAATGACATCTCCGAGCTTGTTAGTTTCTCTATGACTGTCGAACTAACAGTCAAGTTCCGTGAAGTATATAACGGTTACCTCACACTTGGCGGTTTAGTGTAAGCACCACACCACGTTTGGGCAAGTTATCCAATGACCCGTCGCCTGCCCAGCAGCCTTCGTCAAGAATATGACCATCGTCAACACCAGCAAATCGCAATGCTTCAACCACTCGGCCAGCTCGCCCCAACGCCAGAGCCGCATTACCGCCATTCACAGTGGTATGTCCCAGCGAGCAACCGATCACCGAAAACACATCAGTTCTGGGGTCATACCGGCTCACTAGCCGCTCTACCAGATTTTTGTTTGATTCTCCAAGCCGCATTGAGTCGTTTGCAAAGGTCAATACAGTTTCTGAAACCACTCTGTGTCCTGACAACGCATCCTCAAAATTTGAAGCGCCCAGCACAAACACGTTTTCTTCACGGGGAAGCACGGCTAATTGCTGGGACAAAGTCCCTGCGGTATTGGCAGTAACCCGCCCAATCAAAGGGTTCAATGGGTTTGCATCCGCTGGCAATTGCAAACTGGATGAATTCTGTAGAGCCAAGGCCGGTGAAGTGTTCCGTTGGATCTGAGCCTTAGCCTGAAGGGGCACCGGGTTGACACGCGCAGCCTGCAACTCTTCAACAGGGCGGTAAGACTCACGCAAATTATTCTGTTTACGTCGATTTGCAATACCTTCTGTTTGCCGAACAAACAAATCATCATTCAAGACAACTCCCGTTGCATCAGTTCCACGCACGTAAAGTGGCGTCAATGGCTGCACTTGCGGGCCCGCTGTGGTGTAAGTTCGGCGCATTTCTATGGCACCGATGGCGAGTTCATAGGTATCGCTCCCCTGATCTTGCTTTGTGACTTCAACGGAATGTCGATACTGGAAAAGCAGATTAGTGCCTTGATCTTCGACCCAACGAATGGCGTAGCCGGCCTTTTGCAAAGCCGATAACATGGATCGCGTGAATTGATCGTTGCGTAGTGAGCCTTGTAAGGCAACCGTGGTTGAAAAAGCAGGCACGGCATCGAGCTGTCTCAATGCATTAACAAAATCTGTGGCTATGAGGTCTAGCTGAGGCATGACTTCGCTAAAGCTGGCTTCCAACTTCTCTGGCGATTCAACCTTTTTATCCACAATGCCGCAGCCACCAAGATGTACGGCAGCACCTATAATAACGAGCGTGGGTATTTTCATCATAAAGCGGCTGATTCCGTTGTTTTTTCCTGCACGTCCCGGTGATCGCAGTCCACAAGACCTGCAGAAGCCTTCGTTGCCACCGTGACGCAACTATACAATCGAGAAATGATGTGATTCAGTAAACTCAGTCACGATTGGACACGTTCATTAGTTAACCGGCGCACGTTGTGGCCAAGCACCTGCAAACCTAAGCAATTGCCGAGTACACTAGGGCCAACTTCGCGATACCGATCCAGACTTTTTTCTCGGAATTTTCTTATGCTAGCAACATCATCAGACACATCTCGGACGTGGGTAGCCCTGCCCCTCGTCATTGGCACCTTACTTTTAAGCGCTTGCGGCAGTACCAATTTTGCCTCCGAAGCAGGCGAAATAAGTGAGCCTGTGAGTCAAAAACCTGAACCCAGTATCTCTGCTGTCAATGAGGCTATCGCCTCAGATATTGTGCAGATCACTGAACAAATTTTTCCAGCCTTCAGTACGACCCTGCAATTCACGTCGAATCAAAATGATCTTTTTTTGCAGCATTTTGCCCTCACATTTGCCAGTTTAGGGTATGGCATACAGCAGGTAAATGCCGACCAAGGATCGCACCATTTCACCTACACGCTAGACGAAAAAACGAACGAAAACGATGTTCCTATTCTGCAACTCAACGCCTCAATTGGCGGAGCTGTAGTAAGCAGAGATTACAGAGTTGCGAGCAACGGTACAATTTCACCTGCCAGTGCAGTCAGACTCTCGGGAACGCGTATGCCAGTTGAGGTAGCCGACACAACAACAGAGCAATTCAAGGCAAGCGACAATAACTTTTCAAAAGTCGTTTACGTCGCTTCACTTAATCTTGATGAGCAAGCACCACCGTTAATATCGTTGATCACCAACGATATCGTCAATCAAGTGTCCTCAAGCAGTGCTGGCGTGCGCTCAGACTCACCCAGTTTTAGTGGACTCAATTCAAGTCGTGTTGAAACTGGCAATATATTTCATACAGGGGAGTCAAATTTTGCCTCCATACTCCAGAATCGCCAGCTCGTGTCTCAGCAATTTATCGTTTTTGGCAACGACTCCCTAGTACTCGGGAGACCCAATAAATTACTTCTCGAACAAGTTGTGCTTCAAAAATTACAAACTTCTGATCTGATCAATATCATTGGATGCAGCACCGGGCCGACGTCGCTAACCATCGGCAATGAAGGCTTGGCGCTTGGCCGGGCCGAACGTGTTACCGAGGCGCTGTTAGCCGAAGGTGTTGCACGCGAACGAATACTTGATGAGGGTTGTTGGGCACCTGAAGCCGGTGCAACCGATCTTCCCAATCGCGGTGTGATGCTTGAAATCTGGAGGCAAAACACATGATTATTCCAACCGTGCAATCAGCAAGCCGGCACCTAATGTTTAGGTTTTCTCTTGTAGCTCTCGTGGGACTGCTTGGTGCCTGTGCAAGCATACAATCACAATCACAACCAGAACCAGAACCAGAACCAGAAACAGAACCATTAACGACTCCCACTCCTGACCCTGGGATAAGTGTTGAATCAGTTACACCAAGGTTAGGCGGCAACATCGAAGCGCTCAGCAAGATTAGCGCTGCAGAGCGTGCCCAGTTACAACTTATCGCCACCAATATGGTGTCCACCCTTGTACAGATACCAAGCATGCGTTCTGGCGAAATCACGTTACAAATAAACGACCCCAAAACTGCGTACGGTAACGCGATTGTGCGTGCGCTCGAAGATGCTGGTTTTGGTTTGCAACGTGTCTCAGCTGACCAAGGACGAAATTATGTGTCTTACAGCAAGCGACTATCAGAAACTGAAGCTGGGTTTGTAACCGACTATGAACTCTCAGCTGGCAAGGTCACTTTACAACGCGAATACAGCGTACAGGGGAGCCGAATATACCCGTCATCGCTGATGAATATCGACGGCGAAGTATTGATCGCTGACATTGAATTAACTGATGCCATATTTGCTGAGCAAGGCGGAGTCAACGATTCATTTATCAGCGGAGTGCAATTGATGGGTGAACCAGATCCTAACCTCGCAGTGCGAACCGTAGACGTCAGATCGTACGATGAAATACCCATGGATAGACGCACGCCTCAAAACGAAATATTTGATAATGCGCGCCTGCGTTTTTTTGAGATCCAGGCTAACAAAACAGCACCAAGATTAGATCGATACAACAAGCATCGACGCACTGTACTGATCTTCGAAGACAGCACTTCACAGATCATGGGGAGTGCAAACAAACTGGCAGTTCGCCTGCTAGTGAGAGAGTTCAGTGACAACGACCTACTGCTGATAAAAGCCTGTCTGGATGCCGATGGGAAGAATACAGCCGCCTTGAACCGTGCGATTCGGGTTGAACAAGAGCTACTTGGCTATGGAATACCACAAGAATCCACGTTTATTGCTCCTTGTGCTCGCGCAAGCTACCGGCACTCCTCTGACGATTCACCAGAACCTGTAGAATTGGTTCACTACAGACCATCAGCCTCGTAAAGCCAATGAAGAAACTACCCAGCAGAGCACTGCAGATAATAGGTGCGGCTGTTCTTACCAGCGTCGCCCTCATCACTGGCGCAGCTCAAGCTGCAACGCTCGACGATGTGCGTGAGCGAGGTGCCGTGCGTTGCGGGGTTAACACAGGCCTGGCAGGCTTTGCCAAAGCTAATAGCTTGGGGGAATACTCAGGGTTTGATATTGAAGTTTGTAGGGCAGTTGCTAGCGCATTGTTCAATGACAGCGAAGCGGTCGACATGTTTCCATTGTCCAGTGTGGAGCGTTTTCCTGCCCTGCAAGAAGGACTCATCGATGTACTGTCTCGCAACACCACATGGACTCTCGAGAGGAACGCCCTGTTTGGAGAATATGCTGGCACCAGTTTTTACGATGGCCAAGGATTTATGGTTAACAAGCGTTCTGGCATTCGCAGCGCACTGGAACTCGACAACCGGCCAATATGCGTGGGTCGTGGGACCACATCAGAACTCAACGTTGCAGATTTTTTCACCGTCAGTGATCTTCGCTACGTCCCTATATTTTTTGAAAACGAAGCTGAATCACTGTCTGGTTATATCAATGGTGATTGCCAAGCCATTACCACAGACCGCTCTGGGCTGGCAGCACAGCGCAGTGCAATGAGCGAGCCTGAATCACACGTCATTTTGCCTGAGGTAATATCGAAGGAGCCACTAGGGCCTATGGTCCCGCCGAATGACAGCGAATGGGAGAACGTGGTTCGTTGGTCGCTAAACTGCATGATCAACGCTGAAGAGTTGGGCGTTGCTAGTACCAATGTAGACAACCCTAACGTTGGCAGCACGCCCTCAATAAGACGCTTGCTGGGCCAAGAAGGAGAAGCTGGAGCACAACTCGGTATGAATCCACAATGGTGTGCACGCATAATTCGCCAAGTGGGTAATTATGGAGAGGTATACGAAAAGCACGTTGGACTCAATACACCTATTGGCTTATCGCGTGGCATCAATGCCCTGTGGACTGAAGGTGGGTTAATTTACGCACCGCCTGTTCGGTAAGGGCGTGCACTGGCTGAAGTTGATACCCAAGTGCGCAGCCGCAGCCTACATTCTTCATGATTAAAAATTATGAATACACCAGGCCAGTTACTTCAATCTAAGGTGCCCAGCGTGGTGAATTAATTTAGATAATTCATTCAGAATTTCAGAAGCATCAATTTTCAGCGTCATCAATAGTATGCGGGAATTCAAGATCCACACCTTCAGCCAACTGCTTCATAGTTGCTCGTAGCCCCTTAGTGTTTTTTGACAAATAAGAAACAATGATTGTGAAAAATACCAATGAACATTAAAGATAAAGTCATCGTCGTAACCGGTGCCAGTAGTGGACTTGGCCTCAGCCTGTCCAAGGCATTTGCAGCACGAGGTGCAAAGTTGGCACTGGTGGATATTGATGAAACGCGTCTTCATGAAGCGGCAAAACTATGCCGTGAAATTGGCGGCAGCGCACAAATTTATTGCGCCAACGTAGCAGATGAGTCGGCTGTAGAGCAAGTGTATAGCGATGTGGCTGCAGAATTTGGCAGGCTGGATGGAACCATCAATAATGCAGGCATCACGCGTGACGGATTACTGGTCAAAGCGAAAGATGGAAAGGTCATCAAAAAGATGGCACTTAGTGACTGGCAATCTGTGATTGATGTTGATTTAACAGGCGTCTTTCTTTGCGGTCGAGAAGCTGCGGCAACGATGATTGAACTCGGTTGCCCTGGAGTCATCATCAATATCAGCAGTATTTCGCGAGCTGGAAATATCGGGCAAACCAACTATAGCGCGGCTAAAGCAGGTGTTGCCGCCATGACCGTGACCTGGGGCAAAGAGCTTGCACGCTACGGCATTCGTGTTGGCGCGATAGCGCCAGGATTTGCCAACACGCCAATGGTCGCTGATATGAGCTCAAACATACTGGAAAAGGCAAAGGCCGGTATTCCGCTCAAGCGTCTGGCTGAACCTGATGAAATTGCGCACACCGCTATCTATATGTTTGAAAATGATTATTTCACTGCGCGTGTTGTAGAGGTAGATGGTGGTCTTCGTTTATGAGTTGAATGGCACGTACCTAAGCGAAAATACTAGGAAACGTCATTCCTGAGAATGCTAAGAAAACAGGGCTTATAGCCTTAAGGATTCCCAGTTTACGAGAGGATAACAAGCTCTAGGGTAGGAGCATCAGTAGTCCCCGCGCTTCACATGGAAAACAGAACATGCATGATTTTATAATGGCCCTGCTGGGCGGCGCCATGATTGGACTGGCAGCAGTTCTCTTAATGGCAACCAACGGGAGCATTCTAGGCATAAGTGGTATTGCAAGTAGGTTAATGCCTCCCTTATCAACTGACTGGCAATGGCGATTAGCTTTCATAACCGGCATTTTCGCAGCCCCGCCTCTGTTTAGCCTAGTTATGGATTCGAAGCCAACCATTGAAATAACAAGCAATACAAGTCTATTAGTGATTGGCGGCTTCTTGGTTGGTCTGGGCACAGTCATAGGGAACGGGTGTACCTCGGGTCATGGAGTGTGCGGCCTCTCCAGATTGTCTATTCGATCGCTCATTGCCACAGGCGTGTTTATGTTGTTCGCATTCGCTACCGTCTTCATCACTCGACACATGTTAGGAGCCTGACTATGCGACTAGTAAGCACATTTTGTATTGGGCTTCTTTTTAGTTCTGGGTTAATCGTCTCGGGCATGATAAACCCTGAAAAAGTATTGGGTTTTCTGGATGTCTTTGGAGTATGGGACGCCTCTCTAGTGTTTGTTATGGGTGGAGCAGTGGCAGTCACATCTCTGGGTTATCGACTACTCAACCATCAAGAAAAACCCCTTTTCGCACAGGAATTCACAAAGCCAACGCGCACTGACATAGATTTCAAATTATTTGCAGGCCCCGCTCTTTTTGGTATTGGCTGGGGTCTTGTGGGTTTGTGCCCCGGACCTGCGTTCGCCGCTGTGTCTAGCTCATCAAAAACTGTATTGCTATTCTTCACTGCGATGCTTGTTGGAATGTGTGTAGCACGCACACGATGGCTGAATTCAAAGCTCGAATTTTAATTAGCTTTGACGCTTGGTTAAGCACGCTAATGACTTGGGTTGCGTCCCAATTCCTCACGAAAGCAGCTGAATACAATCTGCGAGGTAAGAAATGCGTTGCCAGTCGTGTTGTCTGGTCAGTTCACAACAGAGCTATTGCTAGAACAACGCTATCGAACAGTCGAACATTGCAGCTCGCGCTAATGGGCTTAGTTTGGTCTCTAGCAGAGGCACCAGAACAGCTAAGAAGTTGAAAGTGCCTGGGCAATCCAAGGGTGTGCACCGCTACGATGTGGGCGCGCCTGCGCAGCAGGATGAATGCCCGAGCGCC
>JALZWO010000101.1 GCA_023300375.1 Granulosicoccus sp.
AGTCGATTAGAGAACGAAAGCTGACACCAAGCGAGACATCCAATTTGCAAATGAAATGGCGGAGAGAGAGGGATGGCTCGCCGCTACGCGACTCGGCCCTTCGGGCTGATGCCCACACGTGGTCATCACACAAAAGCCTGCGGCTTTTGTCGAACGGTTGTTTTTATCGAGGCTTCGACTAAACTGCATCGCAGTTTGAACATGCGGATTTATCCGCGCAGCCCCTTTAGGGGTGAAGCCTGAAAGGCTGAATAATCCTTGTAAGGCGGGATGTTCGCGCTTTAATGGGATTTTGACTTGCGAATGAAATGGCGGAGAGAGAGGGATTCGAACCCTCGATACAAGTTACCCTGTATACCAACTTTCCAGGCTGGCGCCTTCAGCCACTCGGCCACCTCTCCGTACTTCAACTACCTACCTTGAACAATCCGTTCGGGATTATTCAGCCCTTTCGGGCTTCACCCCGAAAGGGGCTGCGCGGGTAAATCCGCTTGTGCAAAACCGCTTTCGCAGTTTTGTCGAACCCTCGATACAAGTTACCCTGTATACCAACTTGCCAGTCGGGTGAAAGCTCTGGCGCCTTCAGCCACTCGACTGCCCCATGCTGGCAGTAGATTATTCTACCCGTAATCAGCTCTCGGGTGTGTTGCGTGGGGTGTAAATCGGCGATGGGAATGTGGTTACATTGTTGTTTCTTTCAATCACCTTGGCCTTGCCGCGTTTTTCTACTTCGTCTATGCGTATTACAGAATGCATGGGGATGATGGTTTGGGTAACGCCCTCAAATTCTGATTTCAGCTTTTCTTCGCCAGGATCCACCACTAACGTGGTGTTGGTGTCGAAAACAAGGTCTTCGATCACCACGAAACCATACAGCTCGCCCTGATAGACTTCTCGAGCATAAATTTCGTACACTTTCTCCTCAGAAATAAAACGCACTCTATATAAGACGGAATTATCTGTCATTTACGTTTACTGCGTTGTTGAGCTTTGCGTCTATGTCGCGGATGCACTGGAATAATCCGCAGTTTGGGCGCAGGTGTAGGCGGAAGCTTGGCCGCTTGCGCAATAGATTCAATTTCTTTGGCTTCCAGCTCATGAAGCTTTCCTCTAGCCAACCATCTTGGCAAGATCACTGGGCCAAATCGAGTACGGATCAGTCGGCTAACTTGCATCTCTTGCGACTCCCACAAACGTCGCACCATCCGGTTCCGGCCCTCTTTGAGCGTTACGCGAAACCATTGGTTTGCCACATCACTGTCAGCTTCTGCCACAATTCTGTCGAATTTGGCAGGCCCATCTTCTAGCTCAACACCATCTGCCAGTTGCTGAATGATCTCGGGAGTTACTCGGCCATTCACGCGCACAGCATACTGGCGGTCAAACTCACCCGACGGATGCATGAGAGCATTGGCCAGCTCACCATCGTTGGTTAGCAGCAACAGACCCAGCGTATTGATATCCAGACGTCCTACGGCAATCCATCGGCCATGATGCAGGCGTGGCAGATTATCAAATACGGTTTTGCGTTTTTCGGGGTCGTCACGCGTGGTGACCTCACCCAGTGGTTTGTGATAAACCAGCACGCGCCGAAGCTGCTGATCATCGCTCACGACCTTGTAAAAGCGGCCTTTGACGACTAAATCGTCATTCAATGATGCCCGGTCGCCTAATTTAGCCACCTCGCCATTGAGTCGAATTTCGCCCGCACTTATCCAGGTTTCCAGCTCTCGCCGTGAACCCAAACCCGTGTTCGCTAGTATCTTTTGCAGTCTTTCCGCCATTTGTGAGAGTCTATCAGTCACAAGGCTCTAGCATTACCCCGTAAATGAACAAAGAGTTGAAACAATTGAACTCTTTTAACACTCTACTAGCAACCTGCTCGACTAAATCACACTTACACCATGACAACACCCGCATTCAAGTCACTTAACATCGCCGTACTCACGGTCTCGGACACTCGTACCGAGGAAGAGGACATCTCTGGAAAACTTCTGGTGAATGCACTCACAGAGACCGGACATGTCAATATCCACAAGGCGCTGGTGCGTGACGATAAGTACGATATTCGTACCGTGGTGTCACGCTGGATTAGCGATACCGATGTTGACGTCGTGCTCACAACTGGTGGTACAGGCGTCACTGGCAGAGATGGCACGCCCGAAGCTGTGCAGCCTCTTCTCGACAAAGAGATCCAGGGCTTTGGGGAGATGTTCCGCGTCTTGTCTTATGAGGACATCAAGACGTCTACGTTGCAATCGCGCACATTGGCAGGTGTAGCAAACGGCACGTATCTCTTCGTGCTGCCTGGTTCCAGTAGTGCTTGCCGAACAGCATGGGAAAAACTCATCAGTGAGCAATTGGATATCCGCACCAAGCCCTGCAATCTGGCCATGCTGATGCCGCGATTGAAGGAAGTGTGATGTTGTGGTTCGTGAATGCTATCCGCTGTAGCTATTCGTCAGGGGGCTCAAGCAACTTGCGCCCCTATGTTCTTCAGCACTCTAATGTCGATACACAACAGCCCTACCATCCCCTACTCTCTTTGATTTTTTCGTACGCCTTTTGAATGTGTTGAGTTTTATCCGTGGCCAGTTTGATCATTTCTTCAGGCAAACCTTTCGACACTAACTTGTCAGGATGATGCTGACTCATAAGACGACGATACGCCCGCTTAATGGTGGCTTTGTCGTCGGCAGAGGTAACATCCAATACTTTGTAAGCCCCTCGCGTTGTCATCTGCGCAGTGTTGGCACTTGAAGATTGGCGACGCTGACTGCCTGCCCCTGATGCACCGCTATGACTGCCATTAGCATCAGCACTTTCGCCCGAACTAGCGCCATCCATCATGCCCATGCTAAAACGCACCAGCATCTCTAGTTGACGTAAGGTACCTTCGGTAAAACCCAGCACAGCAGCAATTTTCAAAAGCACTTCATCCTCTTCAGGAGAGATAATTCCATCTGCTAAAGCGGCTTGAATTTGTATCTCCAAGAACATGCGATAAAGATTGGTGCGACGCTGACACTCTTTACGAAATTGCAGAACCAAGGCCTCAGCGTCAAAATCAGCTTTCTTACCTTCCTCAAACAACTGGATAGCTGCCTTGCGCAACTCGTTGTCGAGTCGCATCTGCTTCATAACAGCTTCGGCTAATGCAATTTCGGTCGGGTGCACATGACCATCGGCCTTGGCAATGTGCCCCATGACAGAAAATGTGGCGGTGAAAAACGCCATTTTGATGCGCTCGGCATCACCAGGCGGTAAATCATCCTCGAGCGAATCGTGCGTGAGTTGCGCCTGCAAGCCTTTATCAAAGGTATGGCCCAATGCAGCACCTAGAACAGCGCCCAAAGGGCCGCCGATCATGAAGCCGAATGCGCCACCGAGAAGTTTTCCCCACATAAGTTAAATTGTCTGCAGTTAAATTAATTGGCTTGAACTGATGAGCGCAAATCTTAGCTTCTTGAGCGGCAAATTACAGGGAATTGCCTCACGAAAAGCCATGGATTCCCGCCTGCGCTGGAATCACGGATAATCTTGCGGAAATGTCGGATACTCTCGCGAGAATGACGGATACTCTTCGTCGTAGCGACGCGGTCCTTGGCTCTACAAAAACCACACACTAACGAGCAGGCTCAGTCACACTCGCTAGCTCCCGAATCAGAGTGGTCGCAAACACACCGGGTGACAATGAAAATTTCAATTGCAATACGTTTTCTTCAACCCAATGGGTGCTCAGATCTGATGCGACAGCACGAATCGCTCTGCGCTCTTGATCAAATCCTCCACGCTCGAGTCCATCGAGAAAAGCCGCCATTGGCTGCAACACTTGCGTCTCGAATTCAGCGCACTCACCGATTGCTGGCGATCGTCCCCGCCCCCACCACGGCGCACTAGGATGTGCATCGAATTGATCAACACGTTGAGCAGTACTTAGCCGCATACCATCGTCAGGCGACGCAACGTTTTCCCGCCCCCCCTTCGGATGCTCTCTCTCCTCAACCAGAGCATCACCACCCGCTACAGGTTTCAGATCTGTTTCATTATCGGGCACAAAGAAGCTTTTGCTACCGTCAAGCACAAGCGGCTCGCCTGGCAAAGGCTGCTGCCAAGTCCCATCCTTGACACGAGCTGCACACACCAAATTAAACACAGCACTTCTAGCCGAAGACAACCACAAGCTACGTTGCTGCCGGGAGGTGCGCTTACGCGGACTGGCAAACCATTGGCTCGCACGTTGTAAATTACGACCGCCCACACCAAAACGTTGAGGTCCTATGTAAGCTGGGAACCCGAATCGTCGCAACACGTCAATTCTCGCCGCCACCGCCACGGACAACGCATCATCGCTAATGCCATCATCATCGCTATCAACAGGCAAAGCTTGAATATCGCGAAGCGTAATATCAAATTCGTTACAACGATGAGCGCCACGACGTAACTTACGAGAATGGCGTTCATCACGTAGTAGTCGCATGGATTTTAGTTGGGTATCGGCCTCGCCCCACTGCGACACTTGGGCCTCATTGTATTCAAGCGCATGCGTCACAAAAACATCAGCGTTTAGCGGTGTCCGCACGCTAAACCACTGGGTCGATACCGAGTGACGGTCCTTTAAACCACATAAACCAACGTCAGCCGAACCCACCGAAAACACGGATTGCAACTTTTCCACCACTTCGTCCGTATTCATAGATGCCTTTTCAACCTGTAAATACAGATGCTCACCATCACCCGAGAAATCAATGCTCAACATCTCGTGCACACGAAAGTCTGTGGCAGACTGCTTAAGCACAGCGCTAAACAAAGCGGCACCGTGGGCAACCGGTGGATTAGTAATATTTTCAAACATGAATAGCGCTACGAGGAGGACGTCTGACGCTACAATAGCGCATCTCTGCCACCACAAAACCGCCGCAATGTCTCGCTACGCTCGTATTAGTCCGGAGGACGCCTACCAGAAAATGCTCGATGGCCCTGTCACGTTTGTTGATATTCGTGATGAAGCGAGCTACACAGCCGCACATATCTGCGACGCTGTGCATCTGGAAAACGCCGACATCCCATCCTTCATAGACAAAACCGATACTAATATCACACTGATAGTGTGTTGTTATCATGGCAACATGAGCCAAAGTGCCGGATCTTGGCTGGCTGAGAAAGGTTTTGACGAGGTTTACAGTCTTGACGGCGGATTTGCCGAATGGGCGTCTAAATACCCTGACGAATGTGACCCATAAACTTCAGTCGCTCACTTGTCTTTTGGGACATTCCCTCACAGAATTTTATCCTCTTAATGACTAATTTTCGATGGATAAACAGCCTGCTGATAAAAGCCACGCTAGTGTGGTGTGTATCTGTGGGCGTAAGCTTTGCAGCCTCCATCGTTGTCATCAAAGGCGTTGAAGGTGAACTGGCAGAAAACATTCGTCTATTGGTAGCACAGCCTCCTGATGGCGACAATGAGCGCAGATTCAGAAGCTATATCAACGACCTACCCGAGCAGGCCATTAGTGCCATGAGCGCTTTTGGCTACTATGCCGCCCAAGCCAGCATCGATGTCGATCAGGTACTCGAGTCTTCCACCAAAAGTACTGCATCTAACACGGTAGAATCAATAAAGAACAAAGTTCGCAAGAACAAAGATGAAGATGGCGAACCCGCTTCAGAACGAATGGTTACACGCGTTACCATCAACGTGGTACCCAACGATCCCGTTCGCATCATCTCGTTTGAACTACAAGTCGAACCAGACAGCGAACATGCCACTGACTTTGACGAAACCGAATCAGCGGCGCGCGAAATACTGGCAACGGGCAACGTATTTGTCTCTTCAGAATACGAATCCGCCAAGTCCAGTTTTTTAGACACTGCACAACAGCTTGGCTACTTCGACTTCCAATTTACCAGCACTCAAGTCAAAGTCAGCCGTCGTAACAACTCTGCCACGATCGTTCTAACCGCGATCACAGGGCCGCGCTATACCTTTGGCCAGTCGATATTCCAACAGCAAACCTTCAGCGAGGCTTTTATGGCCAGTTGGATGCCCTTTGCAGAGGGCGACCCGTATCAAGCGGAAAAAATCGGCGAACTCACCGATTCACTACAAGGCAGCGGGTATTTTTCCAGCGTACGTGTCCGCCCAGTTATTGATCCACGCTATGGAAACACCGTGCCTGTGTCTGTTGATCTGACGCAAAGTGATCGCAATAAGGTGGCCGTCGGTGTTGGCTTCTCCACCGACACTGATTTCAGAACCAAATTGACGTGGGGCAAGCCCTTGCTTAACTCACACGGACACTCGGCCGAAATCGGCACCCAGTTGTCCGCTGATCAGCAAAGCGCCAGCTTCGAGTACCGTATTCCCCGTAACAAAGACCCTTTGTTCAACTATTGGGGTATTGAGTTCGGGTTAAAAAATGATACTGAAGCCGACTTTGACACCTTCATAAGTACATTGAACTTTCAGCGAGTCAAGCGTACAAAACGCGGGTGGACCGAAGCACTGTTTATACGCTGGGAAAGGGAAACATTCGACGTATCCGATGAAGAGCAAACAACCGATCTTGTACTACCCGGTTTCAGTTATTCACGAAGCCGCAGCGAGGGCACACCTTTCGCCACGCGAGGGCAATCTGTGAGCTTTCGATTGGTGGCTGGAAGCCGAGATGTGCTCTCAACAATCAACTTCTTAAAAGCCGCAGGCAGGTTTCGTTTCCTTCGGGCAATATCGCCTCGCAATACCTTGATCGGCACCGTGCAGCTCGGTGCATACACCACAGATGATTTCGATCGCGTGCCCACAACACAACGCTTTTTCGCCGGTGGAGATCGTACCGTCAGAGGCTATTCTTTTCGGGATATCTCCCCTTTTGACGATGAGGGTGAAGCCGTTGGCGGACGCTACCTCGAAGTCTATAACCTTGAATACAACTACCGTTTTGCCGATCTTTGGAGTGCGGCACTATTCACCGACACAGGCCGTGCTTTTGATGATTTTGATGAGCGTTACAGGTTGAGTGCTGGTGTTGGTGTACGGTGGCAGTCACCAGTGGGTGCTTTTCGCATAGACATTGCCCATCCCATCGACGACGATGACGTAGATGGATTTCGTGTTCATCTATCTCTAGGGCCAGATTTCTAGTGTCAACCAGCACACAGACAATTGAAGTGGACAATATCAAGCCCAACAAGCCCAAGCGCAGCTTTTTTATGCGCACGTGCCGTGGGCTATTGTGGACAGTGCTTGCGCTGATTTTACTCGTCGTTATTATTCTAGCCATTGTGTTCTGGCTAGCCGGTAGCGACTCGGGCTTTTCCCGAATCACCTCTATCGCTAACGAGCGTGTGCCTGGATTAACCATTGACGGGATCAACGGTAATCTGAGTTCAGGTATCAATGCAAGTACGGTCTCTTTTACCAACGACACCATTGATCTAAAAGCGACTAATTTGCGCACAGATTGGCGACTAGATTGTTTACTCCAACGTCGTTTTTGCCTCGACTCACTGCACATCGATGAACTAGACGTCAGCACCTTTGCCAGTGATGAGCCTGAACCTGAGGAGCCTGCCCGTACTAGCGCCATTGAACTACCCACCGTCAACCTACCCATAGAGATTGATATCACAGACGTCAGCATCGGCACTGTACGTTTTCAACCACCCGGTGATGGTGCTGTACAAATCATTAATGACATTCATGTCAGCGCCACAACACGTGCTCTTGAAAACAACGCAAACCCCGACACCACCGATGCGTCTGATAGCGACCAGGGCTCAGTGGTTAACATTCAAGATTTATCATTGGTGTATGCACCCTACAAAGTACAAATTGAGGGGCAAATAGCACTACAAGATCAATACCCTCTTGATCTCGATCTCAATGTATCTGCCAACGACGTATTGCCCGATAGCGCTCCCGAAGGTACCGGCTTGCAACCACTCAATGTCAGTGCACGACTCAGCAATACACTGGCAGAGTTGGATATAAGCACACAAACTGATGGCATCGCAGCTGCACAGCTTGTGGGGCGTGTTCAGCCATTGGAAGTTGATTTACCGCTGTCAATAACATTGAGTAGCGACTCTCTTGGCTGGCCTGTTACGTCAAAATCGCAAGTGCTTGCGATCGACACGCGCATCGAAGCCAGTGGCAGTATGGATGACTACACGTTTAGCGTATCCACTCAGGTATCAGGTGAACAAGTACCCAATACGGGCATTGATATCAATGGCATAGCGAATACACAGCGAGTAAGCGTGGAGCACATCAGCATTGATACCCTAAACGGCAATGCCACAGGCGCAGCGCTCGTCACATTGGCAGCACCTATGCGATGGAACACGCAATGGCAGCTGCGCGATATTGACCCGTCCGTTCAGGTGCCCAATATAACTGGGCAACTAGATGGCAATATTTCAGCCTCAGGCTCAGTCGATGATGGTCGTTGGTCTCTTGTACTAGACCAAGCAGAGATCAACGGCACGTTGCGCGAACTACCCTTTCTATTCGATGCAAAATTGCAAAAAACATTGAGCGATGAGTGGACTATTGAACGCGTTAATCTTGCCAATGATCTTAACGAGGTGCAGCTATCTGGCATCGTTAACAATCAGCTAGATATCGATGCCGACATCAAGCTGCCACAGTTGCAAAATTTTGTACCCGGACTGGCTGGCGGATACAACTCCACAATAAAGATTGATGGCGAATTGCAAAGCCCAAACATCATAATGGAGGCAAACGCCGACGTTATTAAATTCAACGATATCCTTGTGCGCGCCTTGAGCATTAAGGGTGATATCAGTCAGCTATTCATCAACAATAGCCAGCTAGATATCAACGTAGACTCAGTGCAAGTGGGTACTAATGTGGTTAGCGACACTGCCTTGTCTATCAACGGCTCTCGCCAAGAGCATCGCCTAACCATTGCTGCCAACGGCCCAGAACAAACCGCAATTGACCTTGCACTCAGTGGTGCTCTTGATGATGTATTTAACTGGAATGGCATGCTAGAAACATTACAAGCGAAGGTACCTGCGCATAACATAAGCCTTGCAGAGCCCACCGCCATACAGTGGCGCAATGAACAAGCACAAGTGCGTGTAGCACCTCACTGCTGGAATCTGACCACACAATCAGAGCTTTGCCTGAACAATGAATTAGTCAGCACCGGTGACGGTGCAGCAAACATAACACTCGATAATTACTCGCTAGCGCAAATCAATAGCTTCCTGCCTGAAGGTACCGTGTTGAACGGCGAAGTCGCCAGCGACATAGCGCTTAGTTGGAATGAAGGCGGTGCGTCCAACCGGCGCGCAGTTGTAAAAACCAGCATTAAAGATCTTGACGTGCAAACCTTGGATGCACTGGGCGATAACGTGGATTTCACCTACGAGAACATCACGCTTAACGCCAACGTCACACCAACGCTTGCACAAGCGGCCCTAAAGCTGAACTCAAGTTCATTAGGCACTGCCGAGCTAGATGCGCAATTCGATCCATCCGATGCGCAAAGCGCATTAACGGGTAATGTGAGCCTGCAAGGTTTGAAGATAGAAATTGCTAAAGCATTTTTGCCCGATTTCGATGTGGTTGACGGCACCATCAGCGCCGCCGGCAAGCTGCAAGGCACAATAGATGATCCTCAATACAACGGCAACGTCATACTTGATTCACCCAGGCTTGAAGCTGAAGTGCTTCCTCTACCGCTTACCGGAGGAACCATCACGGCACAAATTAACGCTCAACGACTAGATTTAAAAGGTGTATTGCTGTTCGACGAAGGCGAGATTGACATCACCGGACGTGGCTCACTTGACCCAAAAAACTGGGAAGCGCAAGTCAATCTGGAAGGCAAAAATTTAAACCTTCAGAGTGACCCTCTGCAAGAATCCATCGTCAATCACAGTATTAATATTTCAATTGATCCCAAGCGCCTGTCTGTCAATGGCAACATTGATATTCCAATGGCTGTGATTGATGTGGCAGAGCTACCCCAAGGCGGTCAAACTGTCTCCGGCGATGTCATCATTATTGAAGATGAGGAAGAACTGACAGAAGACGTGGAGGCAGAGTTCACTGAGGCTGTTGAAAGTGCGCTCGACATGAGAGTTGAGATTGCTATATCTCTGGGAAAAGACATCTCGCTGGCAGCCTACGGCCTAACCACTAATCTAGCTGGCGATTTCGACGTTCGAGTGCGCGATAACAAACCACCAGAATTGCGCGGTGAGATCAACGTGGTTAACGGTGTGTTCAAGAAATACGGACAAGATCTGGAAGCTGCAGGTCAGATCCTATTTGTGGGTCCAGTGGACAATACGCGCCTGGCTATTGATGCGGTAAGAGAGATCAACAACGAAGATCGCATTGCCGGATTGCGTATTACCGGCACTGCCAAAACGCCTGAAATCACATTGTTCACTGAGCCTGATGATAAATCCCAAGATGCCATTCTTTCCTACATCATATTAGGTCGAGACATCAATGAAGCCAGTGACCAGGAGGCGGATCTACTCGCCACAGCCATGCTGGCGCTGGCGATTAAAGGCGGTGGCTTCGTGGGTAACAACGTTGCCGATGCCTTAGGCATTCAAGAATTTGGCATTGAGACTCGTGGCAGTGGTGACGACACAGAGCTCATCGTAAGCGGTAGGGTTAACGATCGATTGCTATTACGTTACGGCCGTGGCGCTTTTGATGCCGAGAGTACGCTTTACTTAAGATATGATTTAACGCGCAAGCTGTATCTTGAAGCTGCCCAAGGTGCACAACAAGCCGTTGATCTGTTTTATTCATTTTCGTTCTAGCGCCTGCGCTATCATCCTTACTCTCGCTAAAGCTCGTCATTCACAGGTGCTCGCCACCCCTACTGAAGTGTGGATCCATGCTGCGACAAACATGGATTCCCGCCTGCGCGGGAATGACGGTAATTTTCTTGGGAATGACGGAAAGTTTCGTGGAAATGACTGAGATTTTCGTGGGAATGACGGATACTTCCGCAGATGCTCGTCATCCTCACAAAAGTGGGGATCAATACCGTTCTAGTAAGTTCCGAAACAAGCTCCAAAATTAAGTATCAAAATAAGCTTCACCGAGAGCCACAGGCTCGAGTACATTTACCGAATGAACGAAACAACAGAACCTTTATACATTGACACGACCGAGGCTTTGACAGAACTTTGCCAAACCCTGCGCACTCGTCCCTATATCGCTATCGATACCGAATTTCTGCGCGAGCGCACCTATCGGCCTGAACTGTGTTTAGTGCAAGTCAAGCACAAAGAACTACTTGCCTGCATCGATACCATTGCAATAAAAGACTTATCGGCGCTAGTTGATCTTCTGCTTGATCAGTCTGTGCTTAAGGTATTTCATGCAGCGTCCCAAGATCTGGAAATTTTCTACTTACTCTGCAAATCGGTACCTAAGCCCATCTTCGACACACAGATTGCTGCACCACTGCTGGGCTATGGCGAACAAATTGGCTACGGAAATCTGGTCAATGAAGCTTTGGGTGTCGAACTGGCAAAGAGCCACACACGTGCCGACTGGACACGCAGGCCATTGCCCGAAAATCAAATTACCTACGCGCTAGATGACGTTATCTACCTCGAACAGCTATACCTCGATATGCATAAGGAACTTGAAAAGCTCGGACGTCTACCATGGCTACAGCCCGAATTTGCAGAATGGGAAATGCCCGAAAAGTACGATCAACCTGCAGCGGAACGCTGGAAGAAAATTCGTAATATCCAGCGCTACAAAGGCGAAACCTTAGCTATCATTCAAAAACTGGCTGAATGGCGTGAGATCAAAGCACGCGAACTTAATAAGCCCCGCAACTGGTTGATTAAAGACGATGTGCTTCTTAGCCTGGCAAAACAACTTCCCGACAGTGAACAGGAGCTGGGTCATATCCGCAGCCTTGATCGAAAGACGCGAGATCGCTTCGGTGCTGAGCTAATCCAGATCGTTGTGCAAAATAGAGGCGCGACGCCCGTGCCATTGCCCGCCTTTGTAAAAAAGCAGAAACTCAACGCGTTAAATCTTGCTCGCGTACAGCTGCTCAATGCCTGGGTGCATCAACGAGCTGCTGAACTGAGCATCGCTCCAGGGCTGCTAGCTCCACAGAAAACACTGGAAAAAATGGTCACGGGCGACGGCCGTGCAGCCCTCCGAGGATGGCGAGATCCATTACTTGGGGATGATTTGAGTGCCCTGCTGGAAGGTCGTGCGTCACTTGCCAGTGCTAAGAGCGCAATTACTTTGAAAAGCGAATGCTAACGAACGTGGACTCTTAGCGCGAGGGCGTGTACCTTTAACGCCCCTATTCGTTATTTGAATGTAAAGACAGTCCCGCGATGAACCAGTCAAACGTAGCACAGCTAAACCGCCCTCTTTCTAATACCAATATCCTCAGCGAAGAAGCGTTAAGTTCTCCTGACGCTTTGCGCCAGCGCTACCCGCGCTCAGAAAAAGCGACGCAAACCATAGAGGCTGGCCGTGCCAGCGTAGAAGCCATTCTCGATGGCAGCGACAAGCGCTTGCTAGTGGTTGCAGGCCCCTGCTCTATCCATGATGTGGGTGCTGCAAAAGAGTACGCCGAGCGCCTGATGGCGTTGCGCGAAAAACTAAGCGATCGCATTGAGCTCATCATGCGGGTGTATTTCGAAAAGCCACGCACCACAGTTGGCTGGAAAGGCCTAATCAACGACCCACATCTTGATGACAGCTTCGACATAGAGACAGGCCTTGGAAAAGCACGCGAACTGCTGGTCTGGTTGGCAGAACTCGGAATGCCAACAGGCACCGAAGCACTTGATCCCATCAGCCCTCAATACTTATCAGATTTATTCTCATGGGCTGCTATCGGTGCGCGCACCACCGAGTCGCAAACCCACCGCGAAATGTCTAGTGGTTTGTCAATGGCAGTAGGTTTCAAGAACGGCACCAATGGCGGACTCGACGTCGCATTAAATGCCATGCAATCAGCTGCTAACCCGCACAGTTTCCTGGGCATAGATGCCAACGGTCAGGTTACTGTTCTAAAAACACGCGGCAATGCTTATGGGCACGTGATTTTGCGCGGTGGCAAAGAGCCTAACTACGATTCGGTGAATGTTTCCTTAACTGAAGAAGCCATGGCATCAGCCAATTTGCCCAAGCGCATCATGATTGATTGCTCACATGCCAACGCTAATAAAGACCACAAGCGCCAACCGCTGGTGGCTAAAAATGTAGCAGAACAACTAGCCGCGGGCAATGAATCCATCATTGGCCTCATGCTCGAATCAAATCTTCATTCTGGTAACCAATCACTCAAAGATCCCAAAGATCTTGCTTACGGCGTATCCATTACCGATGCCTGTATTGACTGGGACACTACCGTCGAGCTGCTGGAATCCATGCACGGCACTCTGGCTACACGGTTTAGTTAGTCGCTGAGTCGTTATTACCACGTAAGCATCGTCATTCCCGCCTACCCAACCGCCATTCCCGCGCAGGCGGGAATCTAGCGCTGAATCTGGATGGATTCCCGCCTTCGCG
>JALZWO010000102.1 GCA_023300375.1 Granulosicoccus sp.
GTCATGGTTTAGGCGGCTTGTTGGTTTTAAGCGTAAGCGCTAACTTAGACTGCCTTTGCGAGTTCAGCGCAAATTGTTCAGACAATGTATCTGACTCAAGCGAGTAAGTTTGCACGGGTGCCGTTTGGCCACGGATCGATACTCGCCCCATCGCTATTAACTGCATGGCATCTTCTGCAAGCTTTACCGTGTTTTCAGATATCAGTACGCGAGTGCCAAATTTCTTGTTGAGTTGCTCAAGCCTTGCGGCAAGATTCACTGAATCACCATAGGCCGTGTAGCTGAGTCTGCCAGCAGCACCAACGGCGCCTGCGACTACAGTGCCCGTGTCTATACCTATACGCGCACGTAGGGAATGGCCGGCAAACTGTTGAGATTCAATAGTGCCCAGCATCTCAGAGGCAACTAAAACTGCTGACTTTGCGTGCTCGGAATTGTCTATGGGGATATTGAAAGTGGCAATGAGAGCATCGCCATGAAACTGAGTTACAACACCATCATGCCGCTCCACTATGTCCACCATGGCTGAAAAATACGCGTTCAGTACGTCTACTGTTTTGTTGGCGCCCAGTGACTCAGTCATGCCTGTGAAATTTTCGATATCAGAACAAAGCACGGTCGCAACGGTTGTCTTCGATGTCAAATTGCCGCCTTCGGAGAGTAAAGTTCGAGCGACTTCCTCTGGTACAAACTGCCCCAGTGTTTGGCGAATCAATGTGCGTTGGCGAAGATCAACAATCATTTGATTGAACGATTGTGCCGCATCGTCCAGTTCTTTCATCCGGCTGCGTGGAAGCAATGGAATTTCATCGAGTTTGTTGGCATCGACAAGGTGTGTGGCTGCGGCAATAGCTGTAATGGGCCGAGTTATATAGCGGCCTAGATAAATAGCACCAGCCAATGCAGCTAGTAGCACCAAAATACTGCCCACTAATGCACGAAGAAGACGTTGAGTTTCATCACCTCCATAGAGATCGGTATTTAGGTACGCACCGAAAACCCAAGGAACAGGGCCATAATTTTCAACAGACTTGTAGATGTAGACATAGAAGCGATCGTGCTCTTCAATGAATGTACCGGAGGTGTGAAATTCACCTTCTTCAGAGAACAAGAACAGATTTTCTGTGTCAGGTGACCAGAGGCGATCCAGTACCGTATCGTCTAGTCGATTCAAGTCCATCAATGGTTTGTAAGCAGTGCCGTCATTGGATTGCCGTGACAACGAAGGGTGGGCTAGCACTCGATTTTTGCCATAAAGTATAAAAGGTGTAATGCCAGCGCGTGGGGTGGCATTCGCTACATGATTCGACAACTCTTCAACAGGCACAATCTGCGCTAGCATGCCTAGAAGACTGCCATCTTTGCTCCGTATGGGCATGTCATGAAGCAACACTGTTTTATCTATAGTTTGGGTGAAAAACGGTTCTACCCACGACGGCTCAGTGCGCGTCTCACCACTTGCAATCCACTGCATGATATCCGTTCGCGTGGACCAGTCTTCTGTTGTTGCTGCGGCAAAGGATCGCGACCATCTACGAATTGTGCCATCAGTTTTAATGATCGCGATACCTGCTACCTGACTGGTCGCCGCTAAAGAGCCCAGCATGAAATCGTCAAATTTTTCCAGAGCCAACAAATCTTGCTCATTGCTGGAAACATATTCAGCCACCCAGTTTGCTTGCAGTTGCACAGGTCTCAGCCACAACGCAATGTCCTGCTCCATGGAACTGATTAAACCCTCGGATTGGTTTGTCATCAGAAGCCTGGTGTTTTTAGTAGCGCTGGCGAAACCTAAATAAAAAACAAGGCCAACAGCTACTGCAACAAGAGCAGTTACGCCAAAAACGGTGACGAAGCGAATAGGTATCCGTAATTTCATTAAGATGCGCGTTTCAACAACACATATACAGCCTCGGTGCGACCGTTGTTCATGCGGGTAGAACAGAACGCCAATACTTGCCGATTTGGCTGTAGCTTGCGAAAGGGTTTGTACATTTTGAGGCTGTGACTTCAGGTTAATAAGATTGAGTTACCAAGCTTAGTCTCCACAACCAAGAGACCACTGCCATTGACTATGATACCAAAGTGTTTGAACAGGTCGTTAGTATTGACAATAAATGCATCAAGAACCATTTAAATGGGCTGGTTCGAAGTAGTGTTGGAGATTCTTATGCAGTTCTATGGGCGAGCGAACAGGCTAGATTCTATGGGCCCTGAATGTAGTGTTTGTTAGTAAGGCTGTGAAACCTGACTTTTGGCACCTCTATGAAGACTTATTGAGTAAATCCAGTGGTGATTTTACGGCCATAGCACCACGTTTTAAAACATGGGTATAAATTTCAGTAGTTTTTACATCGGCGTGTCCTAGTTGATCTTGCACTGTTCGAATATCCGCACCGCTTCCAAGCAAGTGGGTTGCGAAACTATGTCGAAACACATGAGTGGTTACTCGCTTTGGAATATTACAAAGCCTGCTCGCTTTTTTAATCGATTTACTGACATTGTCGGGGTGGCGATGAAAACGCACCGTATCTCCCGTGTCTGGAATCGAGCAGAGATTTGCAGATGGGAAAATAAATTGCCACTCAGCTGATCTAAGGGACATACCAAGCTTCCTTCTAAGTGCGTAGGGCGCTGGCGCATATCCAAAGCCTTGCCTTACATCCTGAGTATGGATAGCTCTCGCGCATTGAATCTGATTGACAAGCGACGACTCAATGGAAGAGGCAAGGGTGACAACTCGGTCTTTAGCTCCTTT
>JALZWO010000103.1 GCA_023300375.1 Granulosicoccus sp.
GGGATTGCAGGGATTGCAGGGATTGCAGGGATTGCAGGGATTGCAGGGATTGCAGGGATTGCAGGGATTGCAGGGATTGCAGGGATTGCAGGGATTGCACAAGAGTCTACCGCCGCGTATTTATCTTCAGCAGATAGGGCGATGTTCGGTTGAGGATTGTGGATCTAGCCGAGTGCTTGGTGCAGACTTTTCGTAAAAGTGGACAAGCTCGCTCTTTCCATGAAAACAATGGGTTTATCTTGTTTTGCACAAAGAGAGCGGGCTTTCTCCATGGCGCTATGGCTGATGCAATCTGTTGGACACATCACCACATCCGCCTGACTAACGAGTTCTGTAATGCGATGCGGACAGGTTTCACGACCACCGTCATGGTGCAGAAAACGACCATCACAGGATTCTACCAGTGCTTGAAAATGTCGTCGTTGGTTTGCCTTACCACCTAAATACAATACGCATTGACCGCATAACTGAAGGGCTTCATCTTTAACCTGATTCTGCTTATTTCGCCTCTGTGCAGCGAATAAGCGCTGCAGACGCACTACCTCTAAAGACTGATTTTGATTAAGCTTGAGCTGTTGGTTAAGTTCTTGTCGCAGCAATGTGATCTTGCTACGAAGCTCGTCAACAAGTCCCACAGGATAGCTTGGCTTAAGGCGCGTTTCAGGAGGATTAATTTGAACCTGTTTTAGCTGAGCAGCAAGATTTCTTGAAAGTGCTTGTGTCGAATCCAAGCAATGCTTATTCTCGTCAAGTGTTTGCCTCAGTTTATTGGTTTGTCTTCGTGTCTTTTCCAGCTCATCGGTTAACTCTGTAATCTGTCTCTCTTGTACAGTGAGTCGCCTCTTATCGTCACATTTACTGGCACCTGACAGATGCGACATCATGTGCACTTCCCCGAATACATCCACGATGAGGTCTCTTGTGACCATAGGGTTGGTTATCAATGCCAACATGATTGAAGTTCCCACAATTTGTAGCGCGTACGACGTACTGTCATAGGCTGGGCCGCGTTGAGTGTTTCGCTAGAAAACTCGGGTGTGAGTTCAGTTAGTGCGTCAATTGAAAAAGGATATTTCATGATTTGTGTTCCACATTGATGAAATATGGCTAGTGAAATATGGGAATTTCGCTTACGTGCTGACAATCACCGATGAGACTCGTTTGAGCATCGAGTTCTGGAAAATCCCAATTGCGTTGAGGAAGAGAGCTGCCCAACTGCTGAAGTGTGGTTTTAGCCTCAGGGGCTCGGTGCTGCAAACGTTTTACAGACTCGATAGGAAGCCACGAGCTTAACTGGGTTCTGATTTCATGAATATTTCCTGTGGATATAACTGCAAAAGCCGTTAGCAGCCGAGCTTCATCAGAGGATAGTGTTGAGCAGCACAAGCATCGAATGTTCAAAGAACCAGCACTGTATTGCAATGCTTCCACTAGATGAGCATCGACTAGTGCTTCTAGCTTGGGTAGTGCCAAGCTCTTCCCCATAAGTGGCAAAACACGTGTGTTTATCCTTGTGTAGTTTAGTGTGCGCATGCGCAATCTGATGGCGTTGAGTAGCAGGGACTCGCCTAGTGATAGTTGATTTGTTTGAGTAACAGAACGATGCTTTATGGTAGTACTGCTTGGCACCGCACCCGCGCAACTGGGAGTAAATACGTGTGGACCACTGCGTTTAAAGCACGATGAATCGCACAGTGCGTTGGCGGCAGTGATAAAGTCGTCGCTTGAAAAATTTGTCAGCCAATGCTGGACTAACTGCTTAGCCTGCTCTGTTTGGCCACTGCTTACTTTACATAGTACGCAAAGTACTACATTTTCTGTAGCCGATAGCCACTGCTGGTCGGGTTGTTTGGAGTCGTCGTCAAACCGAGTTGGTGTGTTGAGTACTTCAGCTAGAAGGTTGACAGCTTCAATGGTCTGGCTACGCTCAGGGCCTGCATCAATGACTCTGCCCAGCGTATCGAGTACATAGCGTTCGGCTAATTGCGCCGTGTTTTTTTGGCCGCGTACTCGCGGCACTGCTAACAATAACCGTGCGGGTAGTGACAGGTCAGAGAACCGTGTTTTTTTGGAGATAGTTTGTTCGGTGGGTTTTGTGAAAGAGCGCGTTGAACATTTGAGCTGCTCGAGTGGAATGATGACTTGATTCATGGCCGCTCGTTACCTCTTCAGCTCTTTTGTCAGTATGTATCGTTCTTAGTGGCTTATCTCGATATTGCGTTTGATAGCCGTATTGGTTGTTTTATTGCGAATGAAATATTGCGCTATCGTTTTGTGCTTTAACTCTTTGTTTCTTTTTAATATAAAAACTGCCGTCATTATGTTCTGCTTTTGACGACAGTTTTCACAGTTCTTCTTTACACGTTTTTAGGCGATTCTTAGAGCTTAATAAATCTCTTAGCCGTCGTAGTCAACGCGATCTGCCATCTTGCTGGCATCCACGCGATGCTTAGCAATCTCTGACAATGGAAGTGTGTCGTATTCAAAATCGCCCCATGACTGAACCAAACCCGATGGCGTAACATCCGGATTAACCGGGTACTCATGATTCTGTTCTGCGTACATACGTTGAGCTATATCACTAGACAAAAATTCCATGAGTTTGATGGCATTTTCTTTGTTAGGTGCGCTCTTGGTAAGTGACATACCGCTAATGTTCATGTGGGTGCCATAGCTATCTTGGTTGGGGAATACGATACGAACAGAATCGACCCAAGCTGATTGCTCCTCGTCGTTCATCATCGAACCCATATAGTAGGAATTAACCAACGCGATATCACATAAGCCCTCTGAAATCGCCTTGACCTGTGGTCGATCACCGCCTTGTGGTTTGCGAGCTAAATTGTTTTTCAAACCAGCCAGCCACTGAGTAGCTTGCTCTTCGTCGGTGTGTGCAATGATCGATGCAGTGAGTGCAATCATGTAGGGATGCTTACCGCTTCTTGTGCAAATTTTACCTTTGAATTCAGGGTTCGCTAAATCTTCGTAAGAGGTAATGGCACCTTCTTCCATCCGCTCTTTTGAAGTTACGATCAGACGAGCTCGATTAGTCAGTCCAAACCACTGCCCATCAGGATCACGAAATTCTGCCGGGATATTGGCATTGATCACGTCATTCTCGACAGTTTGAGTAACGCCTGCTTGCACCGCGCCATCAAGTCGACCGATATCAACGGTGAATATTAGGTCCGC
>JALZWO010000104.1 GCA_023300375.1 Granulosicoccus sp.
ACCAATATGCGTGTGCCGAACTATCAAACGGCAAGGATTACATTTATCGCACCACAAAGTGGCCAGCAAACCTTTGGTTTCAGCAGCTTGTCATCAGACGGGTCAGGCGTTGTTATCGACAATGTTCGGATAACTTTGACTGGCATGCCAGAACAAGGACCTCCACAACCAGCGCAAAACGTTGCGCTGAACAAGGGTGCTACACAGTCATCCACTAGTAATGGCGGACAAGCATTCAGAGCTGTAGACGGTAATACCAATGGCAGTTTCGGCGCAGGGTCGGTAACACATACCAATGGAAACAGTGACGTCGGTACGCTCAATCCATGGTGGCGTGTTGATTTAGGGGCAAGCTTCAATGTACTCGACATAAACATATTCAACAGAACGAATTGCTGTTTCGGTCGCCTCAACGGGGCCACGGTATATGTTGGCAATGTAGACAGTACAAATCCATCGGACTACACAGCAGTGGGAACGCTGACTGGAAGCACCTCGGTGCAGACTATTGCAGGAGTAAGCATCTCAGGTCGCTATGTCATGGTTCGAATTGGTGGCACAGGGATCCTATCGCTGGCAGAAGTTCAGGTAATGGGTGTTGGCAGTGCAGCGGCAAGCACGCAAGCAAGCTCGCAATGAACAGCTGTTGCCGGTAGCGTTAATCCGCAGTAAATCGTTATTCAACAAAGCCGAAGTGTTTGACTTCGGCTTTGTTGTTTTCGCAGCTGCTTATTTGTAAAAATCAACTGTTAAACTTTGGTCGCTAGGTTCTTGCGCTTGTTGAGAATCATCATGCACATTAATCAAAATTACGTTTTAAAAACACTGCAAGCTTTTGTGACTCTGTTTTTCGTTGCTCAAGCAGGTATCGCTGTTGCGGCACCAATCAGTTGGAGCAATGCAGTCAATACCACAGGAAAGAGTCAGCTTCTGAGTGGCACAGTGGTCTACTGCAGTAAACGGCGGAAATCCCGTTACGATCACGAACGGCGGCGCGGCAGGTACAAACACTTATCAGTTTTCCAGCGGTGGTTACAACGGTATTAGCTTCACACCAGCGACTGGTGCGCAAAGCATCATTGGAGCGGGCTCAGCCAGCACTGGCAACAAAGGATTTGACGCAATGATCAATTCATTGTCTTACGCTACTCGCGGCATCCAGCTAGGTGCATCCAGCTAGGTGCATTTAGCTAGGTGCATTTAGCTAGGTGCATCCAGCTAGGGGCGCCCGGCTAGGGGCGCCCGGCCAGAGCAATGGCTGCGCGGTGGATATTGATCAGGTGCCAGATGTGTGATCGAGAGGGTTGACGGGGCGCAGCCGGTGCGGCAAATGGGTAGCCGTCTCACTGTTAACGTATCGTGATGGTAGGTATTTTGGTTTGACGCCTTAGTTGGTAATAGGCGGTTTATTCTTCCTATACTCCCTGCGCGGGATTGAGAATTTGCGCGTGGTGGATTCCTCCATTTTTCCTACCATCACAAACGGTAACTTAAATGCGCCCACCATGATGGTGGCAGAATGGGCTGCGGATTTAATTCGCGGGCGCTCATTGCCAGCGATTGATGTGCCGGTTTGGGAGCCTGCTGATTGGCAAACAAAGCAGCGTACTTAGGATGGCCTTGCGGGATAGCTGGCCTTGACATCTAAATGGTTCTGAAGCTGCGGCTAAGGGTGCGATGGATGCATTACGCCAACGGCGGCCTTGGGTAAAATTACCCGAAGATATCGTTAGTAATGCAACGAATTTTACAAGGGCAGTGGGTACAGTATGGCCTTAAGTAATAAATTCGATTATCAAGCTCGGTGGCGGGGATTCTATATTATGCAAGCCAATAAACGATATTTTGAAACAAGTGCCAGGACCGGTGCTCGTAAAAGCTGTGCTCTGCTACTCATGGTCTTTATGGCGGGTTGTAGTTCTGGAGGTAGTGAATCACAGAACATAACTTCAGAAAATAGTGATTTGATTGTCGCCAGTAGCGACACAGAAACTGTACAAGTTGATGATTCTGCCCCACCGGTGGATGACCAATCGCTAGTCGATTCTGATGAGAGTGGTGTCGTCAACAATGATTCGATTGTTGATCAAGCTGTTCCATCAGTTGACGTTAGCAATGATCAGGCTGAATCTGTTAGTGCGGTAGAGCAGGCAGATGATTTGGTCATTGCAGACAATGAGCAAACCCCTCAGCCGTTAATAAATTCTGACAATTACAACGAACTAATTGTGCAGGCTTTCGAAGTGTTTTCAGGGCGAGCGTTTGATGCGCGACTAAACGATAGTGAGTACGCAAAAAGTATAGATCCTATTGTTTGTTCTTCCGGTAACGTTGATGACAGTCGAGGGAATGAGCGTATTTATAATAACTGTGTGCTCGGTGGTGAGATGTTGAATGGTAGCTTGGTACGCAATCTTGTTTTCGATTCCTCTAATTTAATATTTACTGATTTTTCATCAACACAAGATGATGATTTTCAGATGCATGTTGACGGGCAATATAATCGTAAGTGTTGCGTTGAGTCACCTGAATTTCATACCGTGAATTTAGATTATGCTTTCACATTTTCAGCTGGGCGCTTAGTAATAAGTGATTCTTCCACCTACAAATTCGCTAATGCTGAAGCTCGCCTTATGGGTGGAAGTTTCTCAATGCAGCCACCTTCACTGAATCGTTCAACGGTTAACGTAACCACACAGTTTGAATTTTCAGCTCCATTGGATAGGCCGTTAAGCTATGAAACTGGCGCGTTGGTCATTAGCGCCGATGATGGTAGCTCTGTACGGGTTAACGCTAACAACGGAGATTCAGCAACAGTTAATGTGACTGTATCTAACAGTGAACTGACGTTTGACGTTGTTGAGCCTTGGGAGCAGTACGAAGAGGCTATCGGTTGGTCTCAGCCGGTGGAGGTTCAAGTGCTGCATAAAAGCGCAGGCAATGTGTTGAGCTTATTGGCTGGAAATGGTCTTGATTTAATGACTATTGAAGCTGTGGGTTCTATTGAAAAAGCGGTGGTTAGCTCTAGTTCTCAGCAGGTTGGTGATATCACTGAAACGGTAGATGATTCAAATAGCGTGGTTTCGATAGTCACTGTCCTGCAAGAAACCAACTATCAATGCGCTAATGGTGGCTCATTGGATATTGTTGAATCGAATTTCAGTAGCGTTGAAAGCGATGGTTTCTTTAATTTGTCAGAAACAAGTGAGAAGACCACTTTTCGCATGTCTAACTGTTCTTTTGTTAATCCAGTATCCGCGGGAAATGTGATTACTTTGAACGGCCAGTATATTGAGGAAGATATTAGACGAACGGGTCGAAATCAACAACACACGGGAAGAACGCTCTCGTTTGAATCACTGAGTATTATTAGTGAAAGAGAGGTTGAAGGTACAGTTCGTTACTTTGCTGATGCACAGATTGCAACATCGAGTCATAACAATAATGGCGAAACCGGTGATTTTCGATTGGTTACGATTGAAGAGTATGAAAAAATCGATACTAATGGTCGCTTCGATTCAGTTGAGGCAGCCGAGTTTTCACAAGGAAGAACCAATAATACCTTTAACGGTAGAGAAACCTTCACCATGAATGTGTTTGGCCGGTATTCAGGCCGTCACAGTGATTATTATAGGATTCACGTCGATACCCTTGACGATTTTAACGTGACTAGACGGTTGTTTACAGATGCACCGACAGTAGATTCCGAGATCGCTCCTAATGGGCATTTCACAATGAGTTCTGAAAATGGCGACAGTTTAGATATAGTCGTTCAGCCATCGCCTTTAGAATCAGATTCTTATTACTTAGCAAACTTCAATTCTATTCTGGCCGAAGGGAATACAGTATCACTGAATAACGAGCCGTTCTATCGATATCGTTTGGACTGGAGCCGATTCGCACTGTAATAAAATGGGCTTACTGTGTGCGTAAAAAATCAGGTACTGACAAGTTAACCTATCTATCTCAGTGTATCTCCAAGAATATCAACCTGCTACGCTACAGCAACTTTCCAAGACGCAAAGGCGCCCTTTCGACGTAATCGATAATGTTTTGCAGATATCAAGTGGCGACCCAAATTAAACAAATTGTAAACCGCTGAATGTACACTCAGAAAACGTTGCGCTTGTTGAACAGACTTTAATCCACGCATACCTCGTTCCCGAGCCCTGGTTGGCTGATGGGAGAGTTCGGCTCGATTATTCGCATACTTGGACGTATCGTGAATGGTCTCAGGTATCAATTCTCGATGCGCAACACCATAACTTCTCAAAAAGTCGGTGATAATTTTTCGCGGCTCTTTATCATGCACTTTCAATGGTCGTTTAAAGAACCGTTTTGCCGCTGTACCATTGCAACGTGTCTGAAGGAACACATCAACCACTTCACCATCCTGGTCCACCGCTCGCCACAAATAGTGTCGTTTACCGCAGATGTTGACGAAAACTTCATCAATAAAGAACGTATCTCCAAATCCTTGATGCCGTCGTTTGAGTCTTC
>JALZWO010000105.1 GCA_023300375.1 Granulosicoccus sp.
GTTGTCCAAGCTATCTTCGATGCCATCTGCATCGCCGTCCAATATCACTATCGAATCATCGATAGCATCGCAAACATCACCCAGACCATCGTTGTCTGTGTCTAGCTGATTGGCATTAGAGGTGGCTGCGCAGTTGTCCAAACTATCTTCGATGCCATCTGCATCAGCATCCACCACAACTACGATTATAGAGTCGTCTGTGGCGTCACAAACATCCCCTAAACCATCATTGTCTGTATCTAGCTGATCAGCGTTTGCAGTTGCTGCACAATTGTCTGCGCTATCAGCGATGCCGTCAGCATCTGCATCAGTCACTAATAAATCATTCTGACTGTCACAGACATCCCCTATCCCATCACCATCAATGTCTGACTGATCAGGATTTGCAACAAGCGAGCAGTTATCGATGTCATTTGGAAATAGATCATTGTCTGAATCAGTTACGACATTCGAACTAACGTCGTTAACCGGATCCTCAATTTCATCGTTTCCATCACTATCGCACGCAGCTAGCGTTCCAATAAACAGGCCACAGACAAGAATTGTCTTAAGGCGATAAGGCAGGACAATCGATAGGATAGATTTCATGCTCAACTCCTGAGTGCGATTCACTCATAAGATAGTTTTTTACATATCCCTGTAAGTTGATTTTATTTCAAGAACGCATAGTGCAGCATCTAACCTATGAAATCAAATCAACTTGTGTAAAAGCCTTAAATATCGATACACACTAATTAAATCATCGAAGAGACGCCAACAGAGCCACATCAAAGCTTTTCTTTACACAAGGGCCGCTAGCGCTCTGACAAAGCTGCATTTGAGCAGGTGAAGTTTGCAAATTGTGCTTTCTACATCAGATACGCCTCAAGGGCTGAATAATTAACGACGCACCTTTGACTCTCATAAAAACATAGTCAAAAGAACATTTTTCATGCAAGCTTTAGTTTTTTTCATCTGGGACATGGGAGCTGACCTTCTTGAAGCAATTGCCTTTAAACGCACTTCGAATGTTCGAGTCTGTTGCCAGGTGTGGCAGCTTCAAGCAGGCTGCTGAAGAACTATCAGTGTCACAATCTGCCGTGAGCCACCAGATGAAACATTTAGAAACCTGGCTCGGCAAACCGCTTTTCGATCGATCCGGAAGCCGGCCCTTACTATTACCTCAGGCACATGTGCTCGCTGATACGATAAACCGCGCATTGAGCAACATTGATATAGCCTGTGAGAACCTAAGCACTCCTCACGACACTCGGAGCCTGGTGATTGCGGCTGTCCCCTCTGTGGCAGTTTGCTGGCTAATTCCCCGACTGGCAGATTTTAATTCGCAGCATCCCGATATCGCTACTCATATTGTTTACAACCTAGAAGGTAGGCAGGTAGATTTCAACAAAGTGGATTTAGCATTCACGTTTTTGAACACCCCCCCTTCTATGCCCAATCATGACGTGACGCTTTTTCAAACGGGTATAAGTGTGCCCGTGTGTAGTCCAAAGCTTCGTGGCAACATAGACAAGAACAAACTACCGCAAACTATTATTTCAGCTGGATTGCTGCATGACTCCACTATCGACGGATGGACAGACTGGTTGTTGCGCAGTGGTTACCAATCCAACTCGCCTATTTCAGGCCCGGTGTACGAGGATTTTAATCTTTTACGAACCGCTGCACTTGCAGGGCAAGGCGTTGCACTTTGCCCACTTGCCCTAATTGCAAGTGACCTTGAGTCAGGGCAATTGGTGCAACTATCCAGCACTGCAATCAACGAAGATTCAAATTACTATTTGATCAAGCGAAAGGCAACAAGCGATGACTCGGCATCTGAACAATTTTCAACTTGGATTCTTAATACGCTCGATAGACGCACTTAAAGCTTAGCGTTTTTTGTTCATTCATATTCACGATACTCGTTAACACCCAGAGATAGAAGATCTCTGGGTATATCAAGTATTCAGTGCATCTATGATAGTTAGAAAACTAAACTATTAGATCTTTGCATCAGCCAGTATGGCATTCCCTGCTTTCTCCCTCAAACCGTCTCTGAACAATGCCTTGCTTAACGCAATTACCATCAAAACCATAACGATGGTGAACGGCAAAGCACCAACAATCATGGTATTTCGCAAAGCATCAAATGGATTAGATTCGGCACCGCTATTACCAGCGATCCCCAAGCGCTAGTCGCACCACTGTAGATAGACGCAATATCTTCAGCTGGTAATGAATTCATCGCAGTCGGTAAGGATGCAGAAAAATTCTCAGCAGATTGGGGCCCATAAGCATGAAAGGACAATTGAACAAAGTGCAAAATATAATCAACTAAACCTAAGCCAAATTGCGTCATGGAAAATAGAAACGATCCAAAGACAACAAAGGTTATTAGCAGAATTATTGACAGAACGAGATTCAAATTAGACAGATATTTAATACCACGCGCTACACCTGAAATCGCCGACAATATAGACATACTCATGATGGCAAACAATGCAGCCAGCAGTCCAACCGTACTAGGCTTGGGTGCTGTTGCATCTCCATTCATTAGCCATTCGACACCTGACACAGCATAAATACCGTCGACAAGCTGACTCACTCCAAATCCGATAGTAGCCGACACACCTAAGATGGTGGCTACCACACCCAGCACATCGACCAGATGTCCTAAAGCACCATTCGGCGCTTTGCCAAACAGAGGTATCAATGCCGTTCGAATTGTTAAAGGCATATCGCGAGTGTAAGCGTAGTATGCCAACGCGAGCCCTGTAGTGACATAAATTGCCCACGCATGAAATCCGAAGTGCAAAAATGTATAGCGATAAGCCGACTGCACCGCCTCCGGACTGTTGGCTGCTACGACACCATCTCAAACCACAGGGTTGGAACCCCAAAGTCACATAGGCTCGGCAGTTGCAAACACCATTAACCCTACACCCAGTCCTGCACCAAACATCATGGAAAACCAAGAGAAATTTCCAAACTCTGGCTTTTCACCCTCTCTACCAAATGTTCTTCTACCCACACCGGGTATAAGAGCGATGAGCAAACTGTAGCCCTCATAAAAACCCTCCGATTGGGTCTGAATGTCTAAATTAGTAAAGGGATCTTTAATTGACATTTTTCACTCCTTAACTGTAGAGCCGCGAGAATGCGCAGCATCCGTACCAGTTTCTCGCGAATGAAAACGCAAGCGCAGTGAGTCGGCTGGATTAGGCTTTTTTGGTATGGACACAACTATCATTTCAAGTCAACTTAGTAGTCACATAACTGACTAATCAAAGATGGCATCCAGGCTTATTGAAGTGCATAAAAATGCAGCACAGTGCCGCTATACGACAACTGTAAGCTGACAAGGTACATTGACCATACTTCTCTACTCAATCGAATATCGAATGGGAACCGTTACAGTGTATGACTCAACATCCAAAGATTCTGGGATAGCAGGCATCGGCTGAGCATCACGCAAAAGCTTCATCGCTGCTTCATCAAGTGCTTGCTCTCCACTTCCTCGCGCAAGTTCTTGCGTTAGTAAACGCCCAGAGGCATCCAAGGTAAATTTTACGAGCACCACTCCTTGAATCCCCCGTCGCTGCAATCTGCGAGGATACGATTTATAACGTTGCAGCCATAGCTGTAATTCCTGCTGATAATTTTGCTCAGCCTGTGGGTCACCACCATGTGTTGCACTGGGCTCTGAAACTACACCAGCAACACTCTTCTCCTTGCCATCAACGTCCACCCTCTCGAAACTTTGAACTCCAGCATCAAGAACCTGTTCCGGCGCCGGCGTCGGCTCTGGCTCTGGCTCTGGCTCTGGCTCTGGCTCTGGCTCTGGCTCTGGCTCTGGCGCCGGCGTCGGCTCTGGCTCTGGCTCT
>JALZWO010000106.1 GCA_023300375.1 Granulosicoccus sp.
CTCGTGTGATGTATCGTCACCCATTGAGCTTTACCTGAGCTCAATTTCCCATCGTTTAGTGGTACGTATCGTTTACGCAGCTGCCAACGCCAAAGCATTAACGCGGCAATACTAATGCCGCTCCAAGAGTGAATACTCGTTACCAGAAATGCCGTAAATCCGAGTGTTTGGTCGTCCTCTATCGCCTCCATTGCAGCTCGCATTGGATTTTGCAACAGATATTGCCCAGATATCAGAAGAATAACCAGCCAGTGCAACCGTCGCTGCAATTTTGTGTAGAACACGGCAGGAGCTCGCTCGGTTTGCATAATATCAGTCTGTTGGTTCAACCTCGTATAATACGTGTAAACCCAGCAGGACGTGCACTATGACAAACCAGATTCTTGACCCGATAAAAGCGGCCGCTGTGCTGATCGCCCCAGACTCACCCGAGGCACTGGAGCGGCGCATGAAGAACGATGTTTTCAACAGCATCGCCAGAATAAAGCCCGATGTGGCTGCCGATGTAGATTTTGAACGTGATGTCATGAGCGGACAGTTTTTTGAACATCTAACAGCACCACTGCAGGGCATTGCCATCGCACGCGTTGAAGGCGCACTAGCGTTCTATAACCGGGTCGGTTGGCATTCGAAATTCCTAGACACAGAGCTAGAAGCTTGTGTGCCTGATGAAGGCATCGAGCCACTGACTAACAGGTATCATGCAAAAACAATGCACGACTTGGCCTATGTCCACCCCAAGCATTTCGTGAAAATGTTGGGCAAAGCAGGAGCTGCGTCATTATGGGAAACAATCGGACGGTTTTCGTCATCAAATGATTGACGCGCAACGTACAAGTTATCTATGACTAACGCTATTCACGTTGAAGCATTAACACACTCGTACACTCGAGCGGACAGTCGCACGTTGATCCTCGACTCCGTAGAGATGTCCGTACCATCTGGCCAATCAGTGGCGCTGATAGGGCGCAGCGGATCGGGCAAATCAACGTTGTTAAATTTAATCAGCGGACTGGAACCTGTAAAGCAGGGCAATGTCAGCATTAATGGTCAGTCACTTCTCAACCTTAACGATCATCAACGCACACGCCTTCGGGGTAGGCAAATAGGATTCATTTATCAAGCTTTCAACCTTATTCATACTCTAAGCGTTAAAGACAATGTAGCTCTACCGCTGGCGCTCAGTGGTGTGCACAGTGGTACAGCCTATGCTCGCGTAAAACAATTGATGGATGCCGTCGGGCTAGCTGGGCGAGAAGAGGATTACCCCGATCGTCTTTCAGGGGGTGAACAACAACGAGTGGCAATTGCACGCGCGTTGGTGCATGAACCCGCACTCATTCTGGCTGATGAACCCACTGGAAATCTCGATGCCAATAGTGGTCGACAAGTCATGCAGTTGCTACGTGATCTTGTTCAACAACAAGGCTCAGCCATGCTGCTCGTCACTCACAGTCAGGAAGTGGCTCGTAGTGCAGATAGTGCATTGTTACTAAACAATGGCAAAGTCGAAGTGGTCGATACGCTCGCATTGGAGCAAAGTGCGGCATGGTGATCGCCGAAGCGTTCGACAGTAAGATCTCAGCCTTACCATTGAACCCTCCATGCTAGCGCATATCCTTGCGCGTTCAAGCTGGCGGTTCTATCGTCAGCACCCAGCGCAGCTTTTGCTATCGATAATTGGCATCGTTCTTGGCGTCGGTGTCGTGTGCGCGGTGCTCATCACCAACAACAGCTCTCAACGAGCATTTGCCTTGTCAACCGAAGCACTCTACGGAAACACAACACACGAACTTATTGGTGCCAACGGGGTAGATCAGCAATTCTACGTAGAGCTGCGAAACCGTTTTACAAGCATAAACATGGCCCCGGTGATCGTCGGAAATATTGCTATAAACGACGAAGTGTATTCCCTACTAGGATTAGATCCATTCGCAGAATTGGCCTTCAACAGGGCCTCTAACTCACCTTTTGCAAGTGCTACAACAAGCCAGCAGCAAGCCGAATCAAATGGCAGCTCGTTAACTGATCTGTTACGCACCGACGCCTTGTTAATCAGTGAAAAAAGTGCCAGAGACAAGCAGCTTTCTGTAGGACAAATGATCACCTTAGATGTCGCAGGGCAGAAACACAGCGCGTACCTGGCCGCCACCTACCAATCCGACAACCCGGTTGCCGCTACAGGCTTGTTGCTAGGAGACATCGCCTTTGTACAAAAGCTGTTGCAACGCGGTGACAAAATTAGTCGAATAGATCTGATCTTAGACGATGAGCAAGAACTGGCTCTACAGGAATACTTGCCACAAACCTTACAACTAAAACAAGCGGGATCACGAACCGACACCATGCGCGCTATGACGCGAGGGTTTCACATTAACCTCACTGCCATGAGCTTGTTGGCTTTGCTGGTGGGTATATTCCTGATTCACAACACCATGACATTTGCCGTGGTGCAGCGCCGCGAACTATTTGCCATTATGCGTATTACTGGCATTACATCGCGCACACTAATGAAAAACATTCTGATTGAGGCGGTCGCTATCAGTTCAATAGCATCCATGATCGGTATCGCATTAGGGTATTTTCTTTCATCAGCACTGGTGAAACTGACCACACGCACCATCAACGATTTGTATTTTGTACTGCATGTACAAGAGGTCTGGTTTAGCCCATGGCTCATTGCTCTTGGTCTTGCACTGGGCATTGGTAGCAGTGTCATAGCTGCCAGCATTGCGGCAATAGATGCAGCCTCAACTAATCCCGTTCAAGCTCGTCAACGCTCGTTAATCGAGGAACGTTCACAGCGCCTCTTGCCACTGTTAGCCATGATAGGTGTGGTCATTATGGCGGCGGGCGCACTGTTATCAGTTTTACCCTTGCGATCACTGGTTGCCGGGTTTATCGCAATGATGCTTATCATTCTGGGCTTTGGGCTTTTGATCCCATGGCTGGTTCTGCATATCACTCGCAGCCTTAAACCATTAATCGACAAATTAGGAATTAGCCTGTCACTTGCTGCAGGTGGGATATACCGAAACATCAGTCGCACAGGCCTTGCGATTGCCGCACTAAGCATAGCGGTCTCGGCCACATTCGGCGTAGATGTAATGATAGGCAGCTTCAGAAGTAGTGTTGATAACTGGCTAAAAGCCACGTTGCAAAGTGATATTTATATTACAGCGCCAGCAGCCGCATCAACACAAACTGCGTCCATGCTCTCACCCGACAGCTATAGCAGAGCAACAGGCACTTTAGGCGTCGCCAGTGTGAGCAGTGGCCGCACGTTACAGGTAAGCACGTCAGTGGGCGACATAAGCATGTTAGTCATCAAACCGCACAGCAGTGACGGTGGCGGATTTGAATTGCTCGAAACCGATGGAGATAGTCCGTGGCAACTCTGGAGCGCTGATCAGAGTCTGATGATTAGCGAACCACTTGCCACTAAACACAAGCTGCAGGCTGGAGGCTCAATTGATGTTTTCACGCAAAATAAAGGCTTTACTTCATTTAACATCGCAGCCGTGTTTCGTGACTACGGTTCAAGTCAGGGAAAACTACTCATGGCCAGAGATGTTTTCGATCTCTATTGGCAGGCGCCAGGAATTAGTTCATTAGGCATAGTACTTAATAATTCTGTTGAAGTTGAACTAGTTATCGACCAACTGCGTGCAACACTTGCCTCCAGCGAGCGCCCATTGTCGATTCAAAGCAATACTGCGATTCATGAGCAGTCGCTTATTGTTTTTGATCGTACGTTTGAAGTGACCCGTGTACTGAGATGGTTAACGGTAGGGGTTGCCTTTGTTGGTATATTCAGTGCTTTGTTGGCATTGCATCTGGAGCGTGCCAAGGAATTTGCCATACTGCGAGCGAGCGGTGCCACACGACAGACTGTGCTTATGATTGTGATGGCGCAAACATTCATCATGGGGCTACTTGCAGGCACGCTAGCTCTGCCTTTAGGCTGGATGATGTCTGAGGTGCTCATTAAAGTCATTAACCTGCGCTCGTTTGGCTGGAGTATGCAAAGCATGTTGCCAGTAGACGCTATTGGCGAGACCTTGGTATTAGCTGTTGCGTCAGCCATGCTCGCAGGGATCTACCCAGCATATAAATTATCAAGAACTGGAATAGCTGAACAACTGCGCGATGACTAGATAGTCAAACAGCCTGATCATGACATGCTGATGTACGAAAGCTGGCGACTCAAAGACAAGTGGAAACAGCGACATCTGTAGGCCGCATCACAAACCAGATTTATTATTTGAATACTCGGTTTACAAATGCAATTCACAACACTTGAAAATTGAACTCTCAATCGGTACGGTTCAAAAAAGCACAAGTTGCAGTGATAACCAGCCGATACACATCAGGCAAACTACCGAAACCGATCCGATATGAAAGCCCCCGTAGACTATCCCCTAGACGCCAGCTCTCTATTAAAGGATCTACAGGGAGATGAATTAATACAATTGAGCATGCTCGATAGAATGGTGGTGAATGCACAGCCTATCGAGGTAAGCTCGGGACCAGCGACACCCAAGGCGGGCCTCAAAAGGCGCAGAGTCAAAAGACGCAAAATCAGTGCAAAACCCGCTATTATCGACGCACCAATGAATATCAACGACACGGCACAAACCACCCCACACGTCGAAAACACCACCCAACAGCGCGTATTCCTTGACATAGCCCAAAACGAGACGGGCGCTGTCGAAGCCCACTAGTCACGTCGCTCTTACAGAACACTCTTGCGGCGGCGCAGTTATCAACTGCTAGCTTCCCTACACTGCAGCAAATACACGTACCATCTCTACTGAACAAAGCTTCAGGTTTTAGGTATGAAACAAGAGCGAACGCGCTCGCAGATGTCTTGGGCATTCTACGACTGGGCCAATTCAGCATTTGCCACAACCGTCATGGCCGGATTTTTCCCTCTCTTCTTCAAGCAATACTGGAGTCAGGGAAGCGAGGCAACAACAAGCACTTTCTGGCTGGGCGTCGGTAACTCTGGCGCTAGTTTTCTCATTTTACTCATGGCACCGCTTCTAGGCGCGCTAGCGGATAGTGGCGGGTTACACAAAAGACTACTTGCAGGATTTGCCTTACTGGGTATTGTTTGTACCGCTGGCTTCTTTTTGGTGGGTGCAGGTGAGTGGCAATGGGCCATTTTGCTCTACGTAGTCGCCATCATTGGTTTCTCCGGCGCTAATGTTTTCTACGACGCCATGCTGCCATCGTTGACTGGCGCAGCCGATTTCCACAAATTATCAGCCCTTGGATACTCGCTAGGCTACCTTGGTGGCGGCGTGCTTTTTCTGCTCAACGTGGCCATGACACTCTCTCCAGAGCTATTCGGCTTAGCCGATGCCGCAGAGGCTGTACGTTACTCCTTCTTAAGCGTTGCCGTGTGGTGGTTTGTCTTTATGCTGCCGTTGCTATTGGGTGTCCCAGAGCAAAGTGCAACGAGTACCGGTCGATTATCGGTTCGTAGCGAGACCAGCAAACTTTTAGACACGCTGAAACAAATTCGACGTCAGCGCAACCTGTGGATGTTTCTACTAGCCTACTGGCTTTATATCGATGGGGTTGCCACCATCATCCGCATGGCTGTGGACTATGGCTTGGCAATTGGATTGCCACAGAACACACTAATCACAGCGCTATTGCTAGTTCAATTTATCGGCTTTCCTGCCACACTTGTATTTGGTCGGATTGGACAACGCTATGGCGCCAAGACCGGACTTTGGATTGGCCTTTGGGCCTACGTTATTGCAACCATAGGAGCTGCGTTTATGACAAGCAGCATTGAATTCTACGTGCTTGCGGTCGCACTAGGGCTAGTTCAAGGTGGCGTGCAATCACTGAGTCGTTCATTATTCAGCCAGTTAATTCCACCTGGAAAAAATGGCGAGTACTTCGGGTTTCTGAATATGCTTGGCAAAGCCGCTGCGGTCATGGGCCCACTATTAGTTGGCGTTGTTGCGGCAACTACAGGCAACTCACGAGTCGGGCTACTCTCTATCTTGCTCTTGTTTCTGGCGGGGATGTACTTTTTGCGAAAGGTCGATGATTCGCTACAAACACAAACACAAACACCAACCCCAGCATAAAGTCAAATTCTGACACTATTGCAACTTGATGTTTCTAGCTAAAGAACACGATTGATATGAAAACCCTCGTCGGCATCTTGTTGCTCATCTGCGCCTATGCCCTGCTATATCCTGGACTCACGCTGCCGATGCTCAGCGTCTCGGGAAGTGTTGAAAAAATCGAACTTGTCGATGTTGGGCGTGACCTGATTCGTCAAAGCCCGAACACACCAAATTTTTTGAACAACTTGATAGATTTAATCGTTGATGCTCTAGAGATAAGCGGCAGCATCAATGTCTTCGACAAGACTCGCAGTATTATTGGCACAGCTTCAGAGCTGTATAAAAACAACCATGTGCCTGTCGCCGTTCTTATTGTAGTGTTTAGCGTAGTGGTGCCGTTGGTCAAGGCACTGATCTTAATGGCATTGCTTCTACCTTTTAATTCACGCATACGTCTAGCGTTGATGTGGTTCAGCAATAATGCCAGTAAGTGGTCAATGGTTGATGTTTTTGTTATTGCTATATTTGTGGCATTTCTAGCAGGTAACGGCATGCAAGATAGCGGCGGCTTAGTTCAGTTCACCGCTGAGCTGGGGCAAGGTTTCTGGTATTTTCTCGGCTATTGTCTTGTGGCTATTGTAGGCACACAAGTGCTTAATGCCAGCATTCAAGATAAGCACAATCATGCTTGAACACTTTCAATTTGCCTTCGCCATTACAGGTCCAATCCTGTTGTTACTTGGCGTGGGATGGCTTGTCAAACTGCTTGGGTGGGTACAAGAGGAATTTGTTTCTCAATCCAATACAGTGGTATTCAATGTTGCCATGCCAGTGATGCTTTTTTTTGCTATCTCCGGAAGCACATTTGGGGAAGCAGTTGATTTATCGCTAACCATGATAGGTGCCTTTGGCACCTTACTGCTTATTGGTTTATTACTGCTGGTTGGAAAACTACTGCCAAGCGATCAGCGTGGCGTTTTTGTTCAAGGATCATACCGAGGCAACCTGGCCATTCTCGGTGTCGCCTTATGTGTTGCCACCTACGGTGATGACATTCTACCCATGGTTGCCATATACATTGGTGTTGTAACCACTTTGTACAATGTGCTAGCTGTCTGGGTGCTCAACTCATCCGGAGCACTGAGTAAAATTTTAAAAAACCCTATCCTTATTGGCATCTCGCTCGGCGCTATTGCCTCGTTGGTTCAACTGCCCATACCGCAGTTCGTCCGTTCAACCGGCAGCTACCTGAGTGCTATGACATTACCGCTAGCGTTGTTGTGTATTGGCGCAAGTCTTGACTTTAGCTCATTGCGATCACACTGGCGCTCCATCTCGTTGGCGGTCTTATTCAAACTCATCGTCTCGCCCGTGCTTCTGGTTAGCATGGGCTTGTGGGGCGCACTGGACAATAAAGCACTCGGTGTTTTGTTTTTTATGTCTGCATCACCAACAGCCACAGCCAGCTATATCATGGCGCGACAAATGACCAAACATGGAGCACTTGCCGCCGAGATTGTCGCTGTCACAACAACTCTTGGGGTTCTGACTTATACGTTTGGGCTTGTGCTGCTTAGAACTCTGAATAAAATCTAGAACAAGCTAGCTGGTCAAAACAAGCCGCTACTTAGTTAGCAACTGCAAAGATGCTTCTGGACCAGCTAGAAAAACCTGCGTTGTTTGTAGCACGTACTCGCCAAGCATGACCGGCATCGATTGGCATCGACAGAGTAGTGGTCAAGGAGCATATACCACCGCTACATACCGAAGAAGGCTTCAGCTGTGCTTGAGCGTAACGCGTGATATCAGAATTTATACGGTCAAAAATATGAAATTCATAGAACTCAGTATTGGGGGTCTCTCGCCAGACAAAACGCACAGGCGCACCATTGACAAGCACAGTATCAACCACAGGCTCTAACGGCTCGGGCATGAAAGGCGGCGCGTCGTAGTACGGGCGACTTGCACAACCACCTAATAACAACGTAGCAGCTGCCAAGGTCAACAAACAAGAGCACGCTATTCCGTTACACGCTATTTTGATCGATTTCATCTAATTTTTTGATTTTTCTAAAAAATTGGAAGACCCTGTATTCTGGATACGTAATTTGACTGCATGAATTCAAAATTCACAGGAATCACAATACTAAAATCAATATAACGATTACCCTATGATAATGGAAGTATTCATTCTCGCAGTCTTCTTTCTGCTAATCACACCAGGCCCTGGCGTTTTGTCAACGGCAGGCGTTGGCGCATCGTTCGGTAGTCATGCCGGTTATCGTTACGTTTTCGGGTTATTCATCGGTACTAATCTGGTGGCCCTTGCCGTGGTTACTGGTCTTGCAGGGCTGCTGCTAACCATCCCCCTTTTGCGCATCGTGCTGCTCTACGCATCCATTGCCTATCTTTGTTACCTTGCTCTTCGGATTGCTCTGGCCGGCAGTAATATTGCGTTTATCAAAAGCGCAAAACCGCCGGGCATTGTTGACGCACTTATTTTACAGGCAATAAATCCAAAAGCTTATGTTGTCAATATAACTCTGTTTACCGGATTCCAGATTTCTAGCATGCCTATATGGCAAGAGGTGCTTTGGAAATTCGCCATTATCAACATTATCTGGATACCCATACATTTGCTGTGGCTGGCAGTAGGTATTGGCTTAAAAAAACTGGCCCTTCCTGCCCGTATACAACGCAGCATCAATATGGTTATGGCGCTGGCATTACTGGCAGTAGTCGCGCTCGCCGCACGTGTGGGGCAAACCGCCTAACAAACATCTAGGCAAGTACATCATCCAAGGCGCACAACAGTTGTTGCATGTCTTCCTCATCAGTGAAGAAGCCAGGAGAAAGTCTAACGGTACCGCCACCGTCTGCGGTGTTAGCGTCCACATGCACAAGCGGTGCACACTGCAATCCGGCTCTGACACACACCTGATGATCAGCATCAAATTGATCTGCCACTTGTTGAGCCGTGATGCCATCCACCGTGAAGCTCAAAGTGGCCACGCGGGCAGTATCAAGCGCCTGCCCCACAATACGCACTTTTGCAAATGTGTTAAGTCGAGCTTCAATGCGCTTCAAGTGTGATAACTCAACCGCATGAATGTGTTGCACTGCCAACCGACAGCAAAGCACATCGTCAGCATCAATCTGACTTGCCCGAGCGAGCTCGGCACCCAACTCACGAAACCATAACTGTGCTGCGTGTAAACCGGCAATACCCGGCAGCGACACAGTGCCGGCCTCCAGCTTGTGGGGATAACCCTCGGGCTGAAAGTGTGAAAGCGAATCTACGCCTGTGCCCCCAAAACGCTGAGGTGCCAAATCCACCGAATCGGATACGATCATCCCACCGATCCCCATTGGGCCAAACAGCCCCTTATGGCCGGTAAATGTCAAAACACCGATACCCAGCGATGTCATATCGATGGGAATAACTCCCGCTGTTTGAGCGGAATCGACGACCAACGGTATACCCGCATCTCGGGCTATTTGTGCAACGTCTTCCAACGGCTGAACGGTGCCTATGACATTGGATGCATGGTTGATCACGATAAGCTTTGTGTCAGCTTTTATAGCCTTACGTATTGCATCTGGATCGACATAACCTGCCCCACTGACCACTACTCGGGTTACACCCACCTCCATATCGCGCTCAAAATGATTCGCAGGCCTGAGCACGGCGTTATGTTCAACACGCGTAACAATCATATGATCGCCTCGTGATAACAACCCCCTCATGGCCAGATTGAGGGCATCAGTGCCGTTGAGTGTAAAAATGACACGCGATGAATGGCTCTCAAATCCGAAGAACTGGGCCAACATCGATCGAGTAGCTGTGATCATTTGTTCAGCTTCAACCGCTAACAAACCTCCGCTACGGCCGGGATTGACTCCATGCGAGCGAAAAAAACTATCCATGAACCGGTAAACCGATTCTGGTTTAGGCCAGGTAGTCGCGGCGTTATCGAAGTAGGCGTTCTCTTTCATTGTTCACTTACCTTCGTCCAGATCGATATCCACCCACACTTCTGGACCATCCAGATCGATGTCGTAACGATCAATTTCGAATGTGTCGTCATGATCAAAGGTCTGAGGCACTCTGGGCGCCGCTGTGATTCGCGACCGTTTTTGATCTTCCACAAAGCTCTCGTCCAAATCACTGATCGTGTCAGCACCGACAACACGGGTTCTGTTGGTCTCATCAAGAATGCCGCCTAAATCAATATCTGTGACGGTCAGCGACAGGGTGGCGGTCTTCAGATCGAAATCGTCATCGATTGCCTCATCGGTACCAGATTGATAACTGAGCAGAGGTGCACTGGCATGATCGGAATGGACGCCCGCACTAGACTGTTGAAGTTCACGAGGCAGAGGGCCTAGCCATGGCTTCCCAGGAACGCCCTCATAAGGTTCTGGCGCAAGTCCACCCGAGGAAGTTGTCTCATCTGTGTCCAATAGCTGCTCATCTATCAAATTGACCTGTCTGAGCATACTGATAGGAAGCGCTAAAAAGAAAATCCAGAACAACTCGCGGGTAATTAAAAATCTGGCTTCGGAGAAATTGCTCACTAAAAAAGCGACTACGAAACCCAGAACAAACAGCACGCCAACCTGTCTTCGCTCGTACTGGCAATAAAAAATTTCTATAAGCTGCTGAGCAACCATGAGTAAAGCAATAAGCGCTAAGGGAATCCCCACCTCAGAAGCCACTTGCAACAAACCGTTATGGGCATGGTAGACAATCCATGTGAAATCGAAAAAACTCTGCTGTATCCACAGAGTGGCGTCGGTCGGATACCACAAGGAACCATAACCCACTCCCGTCAGTGGGTAGTTGAGTATCAGCTTCATCACCTGTCTCCACACTTCGCCACGCCCTGTCAGATCGCCCGAACGCCCGACCAACTCGGATGTTTCGATATTGGCAATGGCCAGACCTGTCAACGCCACAAACAGAACAGCGACTATGGCCATACGAATAAAGCCCAGTTGAAAGCGACCAGCTATGTACAAGTATGCACACAAGGAGCCTGCGACTAACAACGCTAACAATGAGGTTGCCGATTCACTGAAATACAGCACGCCAAGACAAACAACGCTCATGGCAAAGCACACAGCCTTTGTCGACACATTGTGAAATGACTCACTAAGAGTGAGATAGAGCAAAACACCCGCTGCCGCCCAGAAACCCAGATCATTTTTCGAATTGAAGACGCCTCGCCAAACGCGAGTTCCTTCGTAGTTTTGTACACCCAAATCGGGAAGTGCAAATACAGCTCCAAGACTGGCGAGCATGGCCCCTCCCAGAATCAGTGCAAGCACCCGCAGCGTTGTCAGCAATGGCACGCTAAAGCCGATGTAAATCGCAATGAGGGAGCTGCCAATTAGATGCACCACTCGCTCGGCCGAGACCTGAGCATCGATAGACCAAGACACCGAGATTATCGTGCCAACGAGAAGCAATACCAACAGAATACGGTACCGCACTAGCCATGAAATCCAATTGATGCCATTCGTGAACATCAGCCCTAGAAATGCACTGAGGTAGAGCAAAAGCCAAAGCGGAGTCATCAAACTAGGTAAGAATCCCCCCGCAAACACCGCAATGGTGGGAATCACACCCGTACCCAGCAAAATCGTTAATAACAGCACGCCTAGTGCAAACACAGATCCACGTGTGGCTGCGGCGCGCTCGGTATAAGTGGCTACGCGCATATCACGCCCGAGGCACCCTGTGCCTACAACACTTACCAACAATGGGGGATCTGTTAATCATCTGCCTATGATAGCGGCTGCAGGGTAGATATGCTTGCGCACAAAAACGCAAACGATGGTCCAGCTTGTGATCAAAGTAAGGTATGGCCATAACACGCTTTCTAAACTCGGTGATAGGCACGATTTGCCTGCAATGACTCAACCAGCCATCGACTAATCAGGCAAGACATGTCCGACACCATCATTGATCACATCTGAAAACAGCGTGGCTGCTATTTCAGATCGCCGTCTTGGCGCAGTTTGCACGTGTAGCCTACCGCACAAAAATTGGAATCTTTAGTGCGCCAGCCTGTACTAACAGGCTCTGAAAAGTAGTCGCAAGAATCAAGGTCGGAGTAGACCGCAGTGGCTCCAAGCCACACTTTGAATGTTAACTGCTTTTCTAGCTCAAGTAATTCCTGAAGCTCGACACACGTGTGCTCTTTAGTCTTTATTAAGTCGCGTGCAAATAGGTTTAGCGACGCGGCCATCAGTACCACGGTAAAAGTTGAAAGTATAATTTTTTTCACGACCACCACCTGAAATTTTCGGAAAAGCGCTTGGTGTTAAGACCAGCGTAACTTTACTACGTTCCAGCATTAGTTGACGGTTGTCTGAGAGACTATGTTGGGCAAATATTCTTTGTTTTTCAAGTACCCTACAGTTCATCGAGCGCAGGAGCTCGGCGGTAGCACAGGCATTCAGCCAGATGTGCTTTCCCGACCATGGGAGATTTTTCCAGATCGGCAATAGTGCGAGCCACACGTAATAGGCGATGTTGAGCTCTGAGGGACAAATTCATTGACGCACTAGCTTTGGAAAACAGTGCCTTGGACTCGCTAGACAGATGCGAATGCTCTCGGAGTGCTGCAGCATCTAAAAACGCATTGCCCACACCCTGCCGTCGAATCTGCGCGGCGCGGGCTTGCTCTACGCGCATTCTGATTGTTTCACTCGCCTCATTAAGCTCAACGCCCTGTAACGCCCCGTCTTTGTGAGTCTCTCTCTGCAATTGAATATGCAAATCAATGCGATCCAGAAATGGACCAGAAACACGCGACTGATAACGCACGATCTGCTCAGCACCACAGCGGCAAGCGATGGCAGGATCATCGTGATACCCACACGGGCAGGGATTCATAGCAGCAACAAGCTGAAACCGAGACGGGAATGTGGCTTGCCGGGCAGCACGCGACACCGTGATTTCACCGGTTTCCATTGGCTCACGCAGCACATCGAGCACGCTGCGAGAAAACTCAGGCAATTCATCAAGAAACAAGACGCCGTGATGTGCCAGTGAGATCTCACCTGGCATGGGATTGGAGCCCCCTCCCACTAAAGCCACGCCCGAGGCTGTGTGATGTGGGGCTCTAAATGGGCGAACACCCCAGCCGCCATCTCTGAAACCTCGATGACTGATGGAGGCGATGGAAGCGGATTCCATGCTCTCCACCTCGCTCATCGCTGGCTGTATGCTGGGCAATCGACTAGCCAACATGGATTTGCCTGTACCCGGCGGTCCCACCATAAGCAAGTTGTGTGACCCAGCTGCAGTGATTTCCAGCGCTCGCCGCGCCTTGAATTGGCCAAATACATCACGCATGTCAGCGCTCTGTGAACCTCCATTTGTGCAACCCTGCGCTATTGGTGTATCCATTGCCACGGCTTGCAAGCGCTGCAAAGGCGCACGCTTGCGTTGTTTTAACTGATCACACGCATCGCGCAGATACCCCACAGCAAACACACTTGTGCCAGAGCTGCGAAGCGCTTCAGCCGCATTCACGCAAGGAATATAGAGCGATAACGGCGAGCCCGCGAAGGCGTGTGAGGTAGGCAATATGCCGCTGATCAATCGAAGCTCACCATTGAGTCCAAGCTCCCCGAGCACGACCAGATCACTGACGCAACCTTCTGGTAATTGTCCGGTTGCCAAGAGAATTCCCAATGCAATAGGAAAATCGAATCGTCCACCGTGTTTAGGTAAGTCGGCAGGCGCCAGATTGATAATCACCTTGCGTTGAGGCCAGGTATACCCTGAATTTTCGATAGCAGCTCGGACTCGTTCCTTACTCTCTCGCACCGACGACTGCGGAAGCCCAACCAAAGACAATCCCGGTAAACCGCCTGCTGTGTGTACTTCCACGGTGACAGGAAGTGCATTGACTCCGGCCAAGGTAGACGAACGAACCGTGGCGTACGACATGAAAACCTCCGTGTTCTCAACATGCATGGTGAATGCATTATGCGAGAAGAAACTCAGAGGTAAGGACTAAGGTCTCTAGATAGCTAGCTTTATGTACAGTACTTACGAAGGAGAATGAAGCAAACGCTCAATTCTAGAAAGCGCACATGCAAACCGTAGAAATTCAGAACAACCATCAAACTGACTAGATATTCAAAAAATTGGATAACAACTTACTGCCACCTTCAGTGGCAAATGACTCAGGATGAAACTGAATCCCTTCAATAGGGTAAGTGTTGTGTCGGATGCCCATAATTTCAGCTCCTTCACCCACAAGCGTATCGATGTTTTTAGTGCAAGATTGATCTTCACAATAAACCGACGTTATTGAAAAACAGTCCGGCAAAGACTCTGGCTCTACAATTAAAGAGTGGTAGCGCATGACTTCCAAGTACTGAGGCATAGTTTGATACACACCCTGTTCATCGTGCTTGATCAGCGAGACTTTGCCATGCATAGGTATTTTCGCCATCGCGATCGAACCACCGAAACAGTGAGCGATACCCTGCATACCCAGACAAACACCTAACAGCGGTGTGCTTTTTCCCATCTCCAGTATGGTTTCAGCACAGACACCGAAATATTGGCTATCGGCAGGGGAACCTGGCCCAGGAGAGATAATGATTCGGTCGGGCTTATAAGACCTTATAGCATCAAGAGAAATGGCGTCATTTCTCTTTACAGTGATATCAAATTGATTGCTGCTTAGCTTAGCGCTAAGAAGCTCCCCAACATTTTGATATAAGTTGTAGGTGAACGAATCGTAGTTATCGATGATTAATATGCGCATGATTCAACTGTTGAGATTTTTCAATACGTTATTCATAGCCGAGAGCTTCCTCTCTATTTCCACATATTCGGCACCGGGGTCTGAATCGTAGACATTACCTCCACAGGTTTGTGCATAGGCATCCTCCCCCTTGATAAATATTGATCGAATAGGTATCGCAAATGTACAGTCGCGGCTGAAGCTGAATTGCCCAACACCCCCACCATAGGGGCCTCGACCATCAGGCTCGATACCCTCGATGATTTTCATCGCCTCAATTTTGGGAGCGCCGCTCAAGGTGCCCGCCGGAAAATTAGCTGCCAAGGCAGAAAACATATCAACATCGTCTCTTATAATTCCACAGATTTCTGATGAGATGTGCTGTACGTGTGAGTAGCGCTTTATGTCCATAAGACGACGTACTTTCACGGTACCGTATTTAGCAACCTTGCCTATGTCGTTCCTGTGTAGATCGACCAGCATATTGTGCTCAGCAATTTCCTTCGGGTCGTTTAGCAATTGCCGCGCAAGGGTAAGATCTTCCTGCTTATTACTCCCCCGTTTAGCGGTGCCCGCCAGCGGAAATGACTCCATCTCACCATTACGCAGGCGGAACAAAAGCTCAGGAGACGCCCCTATGATGTACTGATCCTCGAACCGGAGAAAGTACATATGGGGAGATGGATTTAGCTCTCGCAATTTTGCATAGATTTGCGTTTTATCACCGGTAATTTTAAACCGAGATTTGAACCCAACCTCACACTGAAATATCAACCCGGCGGCGATATCGTCCTTAACCTTGAGGACAGCATTTTCATGCTGCTCCCGACTCATTGAGTCTCCCAGAAACTCACATTCAGTTCCAGCAAATTCCGGCTCAGCTTCATGCAGTAGCTTCTCGATGTCAGCAAATCGGTTTGTTTCGTAGAAGAAGTAGAAAACTTCACCTGACATTTGATCGTAAATCAATCCGTCACGGTAGACGCCAAACTTGAACGGCTCAAAGTAGTCACTCGCTTTTATCTGCAGAGATGGCTCAAAATAGTTGACACAGTCATAGCCAAGATAACCCACCAGCCCGCCCGCATAGCGCCTGGAAATAATGTTCTGAGGGAAAATGTCCCGCAATGCGTAGTAGGGATTCTCAACAACATAGTTCTTTTTGATTTTCGTACCGGTATCCAGTATTGAAAGCTCAGTCGCGCCCTCTGCGGCGATGATCTCAGCAGGATCAAATCCGATGACATGATGACGCGAGGCATAACTCTCTTCACCCAGCGATTCAAGCAAGAAGCAGTTGTTATAACGTTGCTCTATTTTTCGGAACAACTGAAAAAAATCACAATCCTCAGTCATTTTCAAATACGTAGGCTTCCCTGACAAAGCTATCTTGGGAAGCTCAATGTTTTCTGAATCTAAATGCGCCATAAATATTCGTGAGGACTGTTTGATTTGCAGGACTTGTCCAGCTAGCAACACTTATCGTTACTGGCGTGTTCAAGCCCCCTATACTGGTGCCGAGCCGAGGACTATATCCTCAAAGGCTTACTCCACGCATCACGATAACTATCCCAACGCCAAGCGCACTGGCAATGTCTCTGCTGCAGTTTGCTCTGACAGAGCAAACTAAAAAGACTCAGACAATTAGTGAGCGCATGTGTTTCTTTTTCTGTCAGAGGAGTGCTTGAGCACTAGGCCTCTATCTTTCGAGCAAGAAATTTCGCTGAGGATGCCCATAAGAGTGTGGGCATCATATCTTGTATTCATGGGCTAGTCCACTGACGCATGACAACAGATTTGTCAAGCGCTCGCTTGCCTATACGCTCGCCTATATCTCCACAATTGGCATTAAACACGCAGCTTTGCGGCTATCAGTTTCGCCCCCTCACGGACACATCGCACTTGCTAGTGTCAAACCTGTAGCGTGTTTGGGACATTGACTTTGCCACTCAGCGCAAATGGCTAAACACCTCGTTCAGCATCTTGATAGCAAGTTGAACTCAACTGCCACCCAACATAGATTTGTCACTAGAACCGCCAGTTGATTCGAGCGCTTCAATGCGCGCCTCTAGAGATTTCAACTGTTGTTTCGTACTTCGCAGCAACTCAGTTTGCACATCAAATTCTTCACGGCTCACCAAATCAAGATTCCCCAACGCACTTTGCATGGTTGACTTGGCATTGCGTTCGAAATCCTCCTTCATTTCTGCGACTCCGGGAGGTAGCAGCTTGCCGAGGGTGTTTGAAATTTCATCAAAAACGCGAGCATCGATCATAACGTGGTTCTCGTCTGTATAAAAAATGGTGCGCAGGCACCGTGGCTGGTTGTGAATGTAACGACATTCCACCGAACATCAATGGGCTTACTAACTTGCCCTATTTTGGTGCAAAAAGAATTTTAATGGCCCTCTAAAAGGGCGCATCAAGAGCATAATTTAGTAAAAATAACACTAACTATTTGTTTTATAACCACTTTATTAGCTGGCATGCATGATGTAACACTTTGACACATAACGCTTCAGAGCCACACATAGAGATCCCAATGAAATTAGTTACCGCAATCATAAAGCCTTTCAAACTCGACGAGGTTAGAGAGGCACTTTCAACGATTGGCATTCAGGGCATGACCGTAACCGAAGTCAAAGGCTTTGGTCGTCAGAAAGGGCACACAGAACTCTATCGCGGAGCGGAGTACGTGGTTGACTTCATTCCCAAAGCGAAAATCGAGATTGGCATTGATGATGAGCAGCTTGATGCGGTTGTAGAGGCCATAACAAGTGCGGCAGGGTCAGGAAAAATCGGTGACGGAAAAATCTTCGTGACCCATCTAGAACGTGCCATCCGCATTCGTACCAACGAATCCGGACCTGTCGCGCTTTGAACGCATGCAACTTTTCGTCACCCTATTCACTTAGCTAAAGAGATTTATAATGGAACAACTCAACGAGCTGAGCTACGCGCTCGATACTTTCTACTTTCTGATGGCCGGAGCGTTGGTCATGTGGATGGCTGCAGGCTTTGCCATGCTCGAGGCGGGTATGGTGCGCGCCAAGAACACCGCAGAGATCCTGACTAAAAACATCGTCCTGTATGCCGTGGCCTGCATTCTTTTCATGCTGGTGGGATATAACATTATGTACCCGGGCGATGCCGCAATCAGCCCCTACTTCCCGGGCTTAAGCTTCCTGCTAGGTTCTGAAAACGTAGCTATTGACGATAGTTATTACTCAGCACGCTCCGACTTTTTCTTTCAGGTGGTGTTTGTTGCTGCTGGCATGTCTATCGTTTCAGGTGCAGTGGCTGAACGAATGAAGCTGTGGTCTTTTCTGGGATTTGCTGTTGTCTTCACCGCTTTCATCTACCCAATACAAGGGTATTGGAAGTGGGGTGGCGGCTGGTTAGACGCTGCAGGTTTTAATGATTTTGCAGGCTCTGGCATCGTTCACATGTGCGGTGCAAGTGCAGCTTTGGCAGGTGTACTGCTGTTAGGGCCTAGAAAAGGCAAGTATGGCCCCAACGGATCTGTCATGCCGATTCCTGGCGCTAACATGCCATTGGCAACACTTGGCACCTTCATTTTGTGGATGGGCTGGTTTGGTTTTAATGGCGGCTCTCAGCTTGCAGTGTCGAATTTCGAAAATGCTAACGCTGTTGCGGCGATATTCGTCAACACCAACATGTCTGCAGCTGGCGGCGTAGTGGCTGCCCTTTTAACCGTGCGTCTGATCTGGGGAAAAGCTGATTTGACAATGGCGCTAAACGGCGCACTCGCAGGGCTTGTGGCGATCACGGCTGAGCCACTTACCCCCAGCCCACTAGAAGCAACATTGATCGGCGCTGTAGGTGGATTGTTAGTGGTGTTTGCGATAACAACGCTGGACCGATTGCGCATTGACGATCCTGTAGGAGCTATTTCTGTTCACGGTGTTGTCGGTATGTTCGGCCTTATGGTGGTGCCGTTGACTAACACTGACGCCAGCTTCGCTGCTCAGGCTCTAGGGCTTGTCGCTATATTTGCTTGGACATTCGTCGCTAGCCTGATCGTCTGGGGCATTATTAAAATGATCTTTGGCTTGAGAGTCACTGAAGAGGAAGAGTACGAAGGCGTTGATATCTCTGAGTGCGGTCTAGAAGCCTATCCTGAGTTTTCTAACCGGAGCTAATTCGCTCAATAGACCCTCTTCGGCAAACTGAGTGGGATTCGATGAGAACAAGCAAAAGGGATGCAGGACTGGCTTTCAGCCACTATGAGGGCCCCTTGATATGATGAATTGTTCACGTTAATCCAGGCCAAAAAAAGGCGCCCTACCAGTAGGGCGCCTTTTTTTTCGATGATGAACTAGCTAAAACTTATGAATACCTCAAGCTCAGACATTCTCTGGCCGCTATGAGCAGTATGATTATTATGGCCCTTTTAGGAACTCTTCTGATTTACGGTGAGCTGTCTTTTCAGTTACGCCAGATACGGTTGCGCCGCCTTCTCCGAGCGAATGAAGACCGGAAGAGCTTCTGAAGATTGCTCAGGATCATGCTGATAGCCTAGAGCGTCGAACTCCAAAACATTGTCGAGCGATATGGCACGCGTTTTTATGAGATGTCTAGCCATTGCCCCACGGGCCTTCTTGGCGAAAAAACTAATCACTTTGTAATTGCCGTTTTTCTCATCTTTGAATACGGGAGACACAGCTGGCGAGCTAAGATCCTTCTTCTTGACAGATTTAAAGTACTCGTTAGAGGCAAGATTAACCAGCAACGGTTGCTCCAGCTGACTCAATTCCGAGTTGATGTAGTCGGTAATGGTAGAACCCCAAAAGTCATACAGCGACTTCCCGTAACGCGTTTTCAGCGATGTGCCCATCTCCAGTCGATGAGCTTGCATCAAATCGAAAGGCCTGAGAACACCATACAAACCTGACAATATACGTAGATGATTCTGAGCGAAGTTAAGATCCCTCTTACCAAGAGTATCAACGTCTAGTCCAACATACACATCCCCACGAAACGCCTCAATGGCCGGGCGTGCCAGCTCAGGATCAATTTCTGGTTGCCACTGTTTGTAACGTTGCGCATTGAGCTCAGTCAAGTTGTCGCTTATATGCATCAACTCACCCAGCTCTTTCTTAGAGTAGCGCCTCAGTGTTTTGATAAGTCGTTCAGGTTCTTCTGTGAAATGCGGAAAACTGGGCTTTTCAACGCGGGAGGCGCTCTGCATGTCCAGTGTTTTCGCCGGTGATAATAGAATCAACATTGATGGATAATTGCTAGTGAAAATTAGTGATGGTTAAGAAGGTTAAACTAATTCTGGCGTTGAAACTCTGCATGAATTTCCAGAAGAATTTCATCGCCAACCAACGCGGCAAATGAATCGATACCATATTGCGATCGAGAAATAGAGCCTGTAGCCGAAAAACCTAATGTGTACTTACCCGTTAGCACGTTGTCAGCCCCACCTTTGAACGAACCCAGCAGCTGTACAGGTTGTGTCACACCTCGCAACGTAAAATCGCCAGTGACGACAAAGGAGTTTCCTTGCGTCGCCTCAACAGCCGTAGTTTTGAACGTTGCCTGCGGGAACTGAGCCGTGTTTAACCAACCACGTCCTTGCAGTTGCTGAGCAAGAGAGTCATTGTTTAGATCAATGCTAGTCACATCGATGCTCCCTTCGAGCACGAGCTCCGAGATAGCATCAGGATTGAAATCTAATGTAGCGTCAAGGGTGTTGAATCGGCCAACGACAAAGGACAAGCCCAGATGCTCTACTTTGAAGTTGAGGTACGCATGCTCTTTGTCTAGGGTATATGCCCCTTCGCGTAACTCGGTAATCTGCTGCGTAAAGTTAGGCCTGATGAGACTTGCACAGCCTGTGATGGCTAACGCCAAAAAGAGGAGTAGTAATACGCGCTTTTTAGTCATAGCTCAATATACACTGCAAACAGCACACATCGTTACGACACACATTATTGCGGCGAATAATTGACAGCTTACGCCAAACTCACGTTAGAATTGAATCACCGCCCTTTGCGGACTACTTGTGTATCCAGAAACATGCTGCGACATAAAAAACGGCGCTTGCCGGAACTGGCTTTTTTGCTAAAACGACGGCCAAAAACCAAGAATATACCAATGGTATTGCTGCTTCTCACAGCGGCGGCTGGCTTTACAAGCCAACCTGCGATCTCTGAAGACCTGTTTGAAGATATCGGTGCAAGTGCACAAATTGCCATAACTCGTATTTGCCAGCCTCTACAGTTTTTCAAGTCTAGCCAGGCCTATCGCGCCTGCTTGCTTCAACAGTTAAAAAACATCAACCCATCAGCAGAACCATTTTTCCGTCAACTAGCCTCACTCAATGCCGAACAGGGTACAGCCCAGAACACCGCAGCATCGACGTCTTCTGCACAAACACAAACAACAGCACCCAGTGAGAGCAATGCGGCAACGACCACTGAGCCTGCCACTTTACCGGCGCAACCCTCTCAGCTAGAGCCCTCAAGCACACCTAACCCCAATACCACCAATGATCTCGCCAAGCTCAGCACCACCGTTAGTGAAGCAATAGCGCCATGGCTAGAGAAAATTCCAGGAAAACCATTAAGTTTAGTGCTGCTCCCCCTAGCTCTACTTATCCTCCTGCTCACGGCCATTGCACTACGATTAAGACGCAAAGCATCCGCTAGGAAACGCGTCAAAATAGCCGAGGCAAAGGCTACATTCCAATTACGGCCAGATCCAGCTGGCAAACCTGCCAAACCCAATACAGGAACTGCTACCCGTGCAACGGGCACTAGCCATCAGGAATCACCTAATCAACCTCGTCACCCGCACGACAACACAGAAACTACTAACGATACGGGTGTCAGTACAGGTGTCAGTACGGGTGCAAGCAAAGGAGTCATTGCAAGTGCAGAAGCAGAGACCGTTGCAGTTGCCAACACAACCACGCCTTCGCAAAATCAGGTAAGCGAGTCAGAACTAGCGATTTTTGAAACATCGCGCCATGGGTTTGAAAACTGGTTAAGCAGCGCCACACCGCAAAGACGGCGTGAGATGTGCTCAGAGCTTTTCATTCTCACTATGGCTTATACCGATAACCGTTTCGACCCTGAATTGAAAAAACGAATCTTCAAAACCAAAGAGCGTGACGCCAACACGTTGATAAAACGCTGGGCATTCAAACATGATAGCCAAGCTCTAGCCTACGCGATCCGTGTCTTTCAAACCGACACCAATAAAGACCAACGCAGCCAGTTTATCGATCTACTCATGGCCTTGTTGGTTACCGAAAAGGCCCTAACGCCCGTCCAAAACAATTTCCTCAGATTCTTGTCAGATGCCTTCGGTATGGGTCGGGAGCAATTGGAACGCCAATACCTCAGAGCATTCGGCGAACAAATGCCCAGCATGCCCAGACCTGACAAACTCACTTGGTGGGAACCCATTGACGAAGAAACCCTGTTCCGTTGGGATGCTCAGTCAGTGGCTCTACAACCGACAAAAATTCGCTATCTTGTACTTTTGGGCCTTCCGCTGCAAGGTAAGCTCGACCAAGAGTCTATGCTTGCCAACTATCGACGAGCCGTTGGCCGCTGTCATCGCGAGCGCGTCAATCAATTGGGCGAATTCGAGCAAGAATTGCTTACTACTCGACGCAAGCAATTCGAACTGGCTCGTGATGCACTGATGGAGATAACTGCGTGAGAAATTATTTCAAGGCACTGAATATTTCAAGTGCAGCGAAACGTGAGGAGATTGCTCACGCACTGCGCCCTAATTCAGATGTAACCCATTCATTGAGTGAAAAACACCTATCGGACGCTCAAGAAATTCTGATGCACGATAAGCGGAGGCAGGTATACACCAACAACGTTAATTTTTTCCAGACTCTACACGAGGCGAAACACTGCCTCGCAACTCCGTTCGCTGTGGATACCCATCAATGGGATTATCGCCTTGAAGAGTTCGATTGCTCCGAACACGAATCGCATGCCAATCTGAGCGATGTAGAGCCGAATAGTGATGTCGAAATACCAAAGCAACTCTAACGATGCCTGAAGCGTTGCGTAAGCGCGCCCTCAGTACCTACTGGTAATCTTGGGGCGAATGTCTTTGGCAGTGTAATTCTGTAGCCTTTGTACTCATTGCTGAGCCAAATAGCGAAAATGCCGAATCGGCAACGGTTGTTTGAGTATCAGCAGATTGTACATTTTCGGTGAGTACACGAACGCGCACCGTTGATGATACGTCCAGTTTTTCGCGCAATGCAATCAATTTATCGGCAGGGGCAGCAATCGAGTAAACCTGCTTGTCGCCATTGGTGTCGCGGAAACCATTATAAATGAATGGTTCTGAACCCAGATACACCTCTATTGACAGAACGCTGTCCTCATCCAAATCATCAGCAGGCACAAGCACGCTTAGCATGGGCACACACTTAAACCGGGGGATAAAGGAGATAGACAAGGCAGAACCTGCTGTATCAAGCGGCGACGATTGAGCGGAATACTCAAAGAGCTTGGAACCGTCCCTCAACTCAACAGATTCTACAAAGCCTGCCCAATCTCTAAACGAAGCGTCTGGCAATGCTTCTGCAATCAGTATCCGAGGCAAGGCTATGAGCAACCATCCAGTCACGACCCATGGATACGCTACTGCGACTTTCATACAAGCTGTCCGTTTGACACGTAATCGCGCAGTGTAAACCTTTGTAACTTTCTTTGTACGTTTTAAACCATGAATTAGTTTTTTTTACCTATGCTTCAGCGGAGCACTTCTCGGCACTTCGCCCGCCAGCCTCGCGATCACCGCGTCAATTAAGCAAAACATTTCAGCGACACGACACGTATCGGGGCATTCATTTTGCAACGTGGTTCTCAACATAACTTCTTTGCGGCTATCGGCAAATGACTTTGGTTCTCGTTAACTACATTTTTCCAGCGCTGGTTGGGTACTTACTATTCACCGGCATCTCTGGTCTGCTAAATCCACTGAATCCCTCGCAGCATGAGGTAGACAGGGCGTCCTGGCGCCTAGGCATCTGGGCCGGTCTTTGCGTCGGACTCGTGCTGGGTGTGGCCATCTACATGACCACAAAAGCCCCCATCAACAGTGTGTTAGTCACCATCCGCCCTCTACTTGTGCTGCTTGTCTGTTTATTGGCACCTGCGCTTTATCTGCATATTTCAAATCGCTCCCGCAAAAAACGCCATCAAATGGCAGCTGGCAGATTTGACTGGGCGTTAAGCGAAGACAATCTGCAGCAAGCATCCGGACTTGACGTCGATGTGGCTGCACAACGTCCGCTAGATCCCCCAGTCCAGCAGAAACCTGAGCCTGCCTCCGAGGTCGGTCTGGCCTATCTGGAAACGGTTGATATGAGTCAGCTGACTCATGATTCAACCCAAGAAGCAGTAAATGACTCCAACACCACATCGGCTTATTTTGAACAACCGCCTCAGCACGATAATGTCGAGCTCGAGAAAAAGCTCCTTGCGGAAACTGAGACCCGAATAGAAACAGAAAAACATTTACGCATCACTCGCAAAGCGCTATCCATTCTCGAAGTGAGCACCCGAGACATGCCAGAAGACTCTTCAGAATTAGTCATAGAGCTTGAGGAGTCGCTTGCCAAATCTCTGGAAAACACAGCCTCTCTGGAGGCCAAAGTTATCTCGTCACAAACCTATAGGATGAAACTCGAGCAAAAAAGCATCAGCATAAAACAACGCTTGGTGTCTGCTAAAACTGAAATTCGACGCAGCGCCGCAGCCAGAGCCAAAGCCCTTGGAACTGCTAACAAGTCAATCGCGTTTGCTCGCCAATCGGTGAAGATACGGGAGCGCTTAGAGAACGAGTTAGACGATGCTCAAACCACACTGAAAAACCAACAGAAAACCATTAGCAGTCTAATTCGTGCCCTGGAAAAGGAGAAAAACAGGACACAGGAAGAAATCTCTTCAACGGCTCGGCAACTTGTGCTTCATGAAAAGCAAGTTCGCACCAGACGCTCGGTGGAAGCTGTTGCACGTAGTGTGGAAAACAACCTAGCTACCCGATTAGTCAAAAAAGTAGCGAAGGCTCGGCCATTGATTTCTGATGTGAATCACGGTGAGCCAAGCTAAGCGGCCAACCCTCTGAGCGGCCAGTTTATTAGCAACTAGCGCTTGGCGGCTGATCTGGAATCAGCCGCCAAGAACAAATTTCTAACTTTCTGTAGAACCGAAATCGATCACGCGAGCACGGTATCTTGGGCCAAGACTATCGAGATGTCTCCTCTGGTCATCAGTAGCAACGCGAAAGCTGTTTCTAGCTTTGCGCTGCATACTCAGCATACTCCACACAGCGAACAGATACACCCCGAGAAGAGCAAGCAATATGTGTACGCCCTGCGCGGTCAACAGTGTAACTACCCCTGAGAACAACACCATACAAATCGTGATAATTCCCATGACTTGGTACGGGTTCATGGCTTCACCTACGTTGTGACAATTGGTAACAAATATACCCATCAAAGCAGAGTAGCGCAAGCACGCCTTAACACAAGTAACACTATGACTTCTATATTAAAAACTTTCCAAAATTTAATGTCTTGTTTAAGTTTGAATCGCATTACAGTTGACGCAAGCCAGGGACGCTGATGCCCAGTGATCCATAAAGGTAATTGGCTAAAGGCTCGTTTCCAAAAAAATCGTAAATAGCGAAGTTGTCAGAGCAGTGTGCACCCCAAAAACGGACATCTAGTGTGTTGGGGTAATCCACTCTTTCAGCGACAAATCCGGCTCCACAGGCATACACAGAAAATTGCCGACGCACTGTGTCGTCGTGATTTAAGGCTGCCACTCGCGCCAAACATTCACCGTTAAACTCCAGTGTATCGCTGCGCGACAACTTCACAGAAAAGTGCATTGAGCGACTAGACATCTGCGCCACTGGAATCAATCAATCGACAGTAGGTTGACGGATCAATGTTGCTGCCACAGGCAATCAGCGCAACTCGCTGGCCACCTAAACTAGTTGCCAATGGCCCAAACAGCGCCGCAATTGACGCTGCACAAGCAGGCTCAACAGCCAGCTTCATGTCAGTCAACATACGCCTCATGCCTTCACGTATCTGGCTATCACTCACAGTAATGACCTCATCGACGTAACGCTCGACCAATCCGTAGGACAAGGGCGCATGCATAGGTGCTCCCAAACTATCTGCCACTGTATTGATCTGTACTTTAGCCAGCGGCGAACCTTGGGCTAACGATTGCTGCATTCCATTCGCTCCCTCAGGCTCGACTCCAATGACCCGACATTCTGGTTGCATCTGTTTTACTGCTGCAGCCACACCTGCAATGAGTCCACCACCGCCCACTGGCACAATCACGGCATCCAACGCAGGTACATCCGCGCATAGCTCCAGACCCACCGTGGCGGTTCCTTCGATAGTGTGGACACCTTCGAAAGGATGCACAAGAAAACGCCCCTCTACATCTTGTATCTGCTTAACCGTGTCTAACAGGTCGCCGATTGTGTCGCCAAAAACTAGTTCAGCTCCGTAGGCTTTGCACAGTTGTCTGCGAATTGCGTAAGCATTTTTGGGCATCACGACCTTGGCGCTGGTACCCAACCTATTTGCAGCAAATGCAGTGGCAATGGCATGGTTGCCCGCTGAGAATGCGGTAACACCTTTGAATTCGCCACTAGATTGAGTAGCCATAGCTTGAGAGATAACATTGATTGCGCCCCTGGCTTTGAAGGTCCCTGTTTTTTGCAGAAGCTCCAGCTTTACGAAAAGCTGCATGTCAGGGCCTCCAGCCGTTGTAGGCACCGGCCATGGAACCGTCGGTGTGCGGATCAGAAAGCGACCCAGTTGCTCAGCTACTTGCTCAATTTTGGCAACACTTGGTGGTTGAACGGGCACGGCAATGTTGTTCATGATCAAGCCCTGAAGTTTTAATAAGTTACCGTTGACACAAATCGAAGACTAAGCGCACACAAGCAGCGAACAAAATTAGCCGCAAAATACATCTAATACACTTTTCAATCGTATTCTACATTTATGTGTCGTTTGAAAAATCCACTGCTTATTTGTATTCTGGCAGCACTTATTGCCAGTGGCTGCCTAACCCTGGGCGGAGGCTCCTCACGAGCCCAACCGCGCGCCGAGATCGATCAATACACGCTTAGCGAGCAGGTCGCAGTTTCATCAAGCGGATGCCATTACCGCTACCGACTCTATAGCCCTAGCCCTGCGAGAGTAAAGAGCCAAACCAATGTCATTCTGGGTCATGGCTTTCTGCGAGATCAAAATAATCTTATAGACATGGCACGTGCGCTGGCGAACCACGGCATTCCAGTTGTTACCCTGAATTTCTGCAACATGCGCCCATGGAATGGTCATCATCAGGAAAACGCTGTCGATATGCAGGACATTGCAAAAAAAATCGGCGTAGACAATGATGTCATTTACGCTGGTTTTTCAGCCGGCGCACTGGCGGCTGTGCTGGCAGCAAATGAGCAGACACGCGCTATTCTTGCGCTCGATCTTGTCGACCAGAAAAACCTAGGACTCAACGCAATAAATCAATTAAATACGCCATTGATTGGTTTGGCTGGAGACAATTCGAGTTGCAACGCTGATGGCCGCGGGGATGCACTATTCTCGGCTCGAGAAAATACGAGCCTGTCTACACTGACTCATCAAAAGGGCGCAAGTCATTGTGAATTTGAATCGCCAAGCGATTGGTTATGCGAGCTCGCTTGTGGAGATGATGATAGTGCGGCGGTATCAGCTGCCACCCGAAACAGCATTATTCAGCAGACTATAAAAAGCATAGTCCCATTCTTGTCGCCATTGCACACCTCTGTTGACGGATAGCCACTTATCATCAAGAAAAAGAGCCGTGCGTACGCATATACTGTCATTTGATCTGTGACGTAGTGGTCGGTTTCCAACTCGCCTTTCGCACGTAACAAACAAATGACGCACTAAATACCCAGCGTTGAATGTACTTAACTGATTGTGCCTGACTCATGAAAAAACGAATCGCCTTAGCTATCTTTGGCCTGCTAGTTGTCATCGGAACTCTCGGTGGTGTAAAAACCCTGCAAATTAAGGATCTGATCGCTGCTGGCGAAGGCATGGTTCCACCGCCAACCAGTATTACCGCCGTCGATGTTGAAAAAGACGAGTGGGAGACCACTCTGGGTGCTATTGGCACACTAGAGGCCTCTCAAGGCGTTGTGATAACAGCCGACCTACCGGGACGAGTTTCACGACTGTATTTTGATGGTGGTGAAGAAGTCACATCTGGTGCTCTTTTGGTCGAGCAAGAAACCAGCACAGAAGATACGCAACTCAGTGCAGCGGCATCTGATCTTGAGCTAGCTCAGAGTAACTTGGATAGAGTCACCCGATTGTGGAACAGTAAAGTGGTGTCGCGCTCCGAATTCGACGCGGCACGATCAGAGGCCTCAGCTGCGCAGGCGCAGGTCGATAACATCAACGCATCGTTGTCCAAAAAACAAATCACCGCCCCCTTCGACGGCCGACTTGGCTTGAGATTGGTTGACATAGGACAAGACCTTTCCTCCGGAATCGCTATTGTCTCTCTGCAAGCATTCGATCCTATGAGAGTCAACTTTTCACTTCCACAAGGCGCTTTAGCGCAAATTAGACAAGGCGTTGAAGTGCGCGTCACCACCAATGCGGTCCCAGACAAAGTGTTTGCAGGTAACATCACCGCCATAGATACCGAGATCGATTCAGCCACGCGCACAGTGCGCGTCCAAGCAACGCTTGATGTAAGCGACGACACCGATACCACCATGCCTGAGTTGCTACCGGGTATGTTTGCTCGCGTGCAAGTCGTCCTGACTGAGGTCAAGCCCGTACTCACAGTGCCACTCACCTCAGTCAGCTTCGCCACTTACGGTGATTCAGTCTTTGTGCTTGAGGCCAATGAAGATGACCAACTCATAGCGCGGCAACAGTTTGTTCAGCTAGGCGAACGGCGTGGTGACTTTGTAGATGTCATAAAAGGTGTTAACGAAGGAGAGTCAGTGGCAAAAGATGGTGTTTTCAAACTACGCAACGGTGCACCGGTAAACATTAATGAAGGTGGATCCGAGCCAAGCTTGATCCCGCAACCTGACAACGCTTAAGGATACCGCTATGCGTTTTACAGACATTTTTGTCAGACGACCGGTACTGGCTATTGTCGTTAGCCTATTGATACTGATTGCTGGTATCCAAGCGATCAATAACCTGAGTGTGCGTCAGTATCCACGTAACGACAACGCCACAGTGACTATTAACACAGTCTATATAGGTGCCAGCGCAGAGCTGGTTCGTGGTTTTATCACCACACCTATTGAGCGTGCTGTATCAGGTGCAGACGGTGTTGACTATGTATCGTCACTTAGCGAACAAAGCAGCTCAACGGTCAGCGTACGTCTGGCGCTGAACTACGACCCCATCAAAGCCTTATCCGAGATCAGCTCTAAAGTTAATCAAGTGCGCGGTGACTTACCCCCGGAAGCCGAAGTACCTGTAATCAATGTGGAATCCGCCGATAGTACTTTCGCCTCGGCCTACCTGAGCTTTACCTCCGACATTCTCGAACCCAACCAGGTCACCGATTTTTTGACCCGCGTTGTGCAGCCCAGGCTTGCGGCACGCGACGGTGTGCAACGAGCAGATATTTTGGGAGGACGAGATTTTGCAATGCGCATCTGGCTCGATTCTGAGTTGCTGGCTGCCCATGGCGTTACTCCTACCCAAGTTCGCTCAGCGCTGGCTGCCAACAATTATCTCTCTGCACTAGGCAAAACTAAAGGTGCGCAGGTAGAGATCAATCTGTCAGCAAATACCGATATATCAACCGTTGAAGAGTTTGAAAATCTGGCTGTGAAGTCACAAAACGGTGCCGTTGTTCGCATCAAGGATATCGGTACTGTTGAATTAGGCGCAAGCTTTACCGATGTGGACGTGCGCTACGACGGAGCCGCCGCCACCTTCATGGGCATCTGGCCTCAGCCTAATGCAAACACGCTTGATGTCATTGCCGGGGTACGAGAAGAACTTGACGCCATCAAGAGCACACTGCCAACAGGCATGACAGCCGATGTCGCCTTTGATGCATCTCAGTACATCGCCAGCTCAATAGATGAAGTGGTAAAGACACTGGTTGAAACACTGATTATCGTCATGCTGGTGATCTTCTTATTTATGGGCTCATTGCGCTCTGTCATAGTGCCCATCATGGCCATACCGATCTCACTGATTGGTGCCGTCTTTCTGATGCAGGCCTTCGGGTTTAGCGTCAATCTGCTTACTCTGTTAGCCATTGTATTATCAGTGGGTCTAGTAGTTGACGATGCTATTGTTGTGGTCGAAAATGTTGAGCGACATATCAGCGAAGGCAAGTCACGCATAGATGCAGCCTTGCTGGGCGCACGCGAACTGGTAGGCCCAGTCATCGCCATGACAGCAACACTTGTCGCGGTGTATTTACCTATCGGATTACAAGGTGGCTTGACCGGCTCACTGTTTCGCGAATTCGCGTTTACATTAGCGGGTGCTGTCACCATCTCGGGCGTAGTCGCACTCACCCTATCCCCTATGATGTCAGCAGCCTTGTTACGCGAAGGCGACGGTGAACGTGGGTTCCAGAAAAAAGTAAACGATGCCTTTGCCAATGTACGCAGCAAATACACAAAACTTTTGTATGGCACATTAAAAGCACGACCTGCCGTGTATGTTGTGTGGATTGTAATCACCTTGCTTTGCGTGCCCATGTTTATCCTCTCGGCCAAGGAGCTAGCGCCTACCGAAGATCAAGGCATTATCTTTGGCATCGTCGATGGCTCTGGAAATTCCACCATCGAGACCGCATCCCTGTACGCCTCGCAGGCACAAGACGCATTTAACAGCGTTGAAGAAAAAGCGTTTACCTTTCAGCTTACATTTCCTTCCTCTGGGTTTGGCGGCATGATTCTGGAAGACTGGTCGAAGCGTGACCGAACGGTATTCGAAATAAAGCCAGAAGTGGCCGGAAAGCTAAACAACATTGCAGGCATCAGGATGTTTCCAGTTACGCCTCCTGCACTACCTGGAGGCGGCGATTTCCCTGTTGAATTTATCTTGGCATCAACTGCAGAACCTGAAGAAATTTTGGGCTTTGCACAGCAAATTCAATTGGCTGCCATGCAGTCAGGTAAATTCGCATTCCCACCTATCATTGATACCAAAATTGATAAGGCGCAAACTGAAGTTGTGTTCGATCGTGATCGCGTCGCCGATATGGGCTTGAGCATGCAACAAGTGGGTGCAGATGTAGGTACTTTGCTAGGAGGCGGATTCGTCAATCGCTTTAACATCGAAGGCAGGAGCTATCAGGTTATCCCACAAGCCTTACGCGCTACACGTCTTAACCCTGATCAACTCAATGAGTTATATGTGTCTGGACCAACTGGTGAAATGATTCAGTTAGGTTCAATCGCAACACTGGAAAGCAGCACAGTGCCCAGATCACTGAACCGGTTCCAACAGCTCAATGCAGTCAAACTCAGTGGCGTATCCATCAGACCTCTCGATGAGGCACTGACTTTTCTCGAAGAGACTGCTGCTGAGATTCTACCCACAGGCTACACGCTCGATTACACCGGCGAGTCCAGACAGCTTCGCTTAGAAGGTAATAAATTCTTGCCAGCATTCGCCCTTGCAGTGGTGCTTATCTATCTCACACTAGCTGCGCAATTCAATAGCTTTCGCGATCCGTTCGTTATTCTTGCGGGCTCAGTGCCGTTGGCGATGTTTGGTGCGTTGATTTTTACGTTTCTACGTATGCCCAATCCAGAGCTACCGTACTGGACCAACAATTTTACAACGACTCTGAACATCTACTCACAGGTTGGCCTCGTCACACTCATTGGTTTAGTCGCCAAAAACGGCATTCTAGTGGTTGAGTTTGCCAAACAGATGCAGCAGCGTGGCCTGACCAAACTGGCATCTATCAAAGCTGCCTCGACAACCCGCTTCCGGCCTATTCTGATGACAACGTTTGCAACCGTTGCAGGCCATTTTCCTCTGGTGTTAGTGAGTGGACCGGGGGCTGAGGCGCGTAACTCTATCGGTCTTGTTCTGGTTGGTGGCATGGCAATCGGCACACTCTTCACGTTGTTTGTTATCCCTTCAATCTACATGCTGATTGCACGCGATCTGGGCGGGAAACTCGAAGAGCTACCTGAAGACGAAGACAGCGATTTACATGAAGGCCTTGGCCAAAGCTACAAGCGAACCTCACCCAATGAGTTAGCGGGCAAGCTTAGCGGTGACAAGCGCTTAGACAATAATACAGCCTCTGACGATCACGATCGTCTGGAAAGCAGTCCGGCGATGAGTTGAGACTGCATTCAGAGTTACGTCAAAATTGACTTGGACAGCGTTTGCGTGTGTTCTGCGCAAACGCTAAAAGCGTTGAGTAAAGTCGTAGAGTCCGGAGTAATTGCCAGTCACAAGCTGTCCACTACTTAATGTGACTGAAAATTCAATGACGATATCAGGTAAAACACCAGTAAGCTGAACAAGACCATCTACAACGTTGAACTGCTCATCGAGCTCTACGCGGTCATCAAAGTTGGTATCTACACCAACGTAAGAATCAGTAAAGTAGGCAACCCCGGATAGAGAACTATCAGGTACGGAAGCAGCATAGGCATAGCTACCAAGATCGAAGCTATCTCCAGGACTAAACATCCTTGCATGAAATACGGCAGTGGTTTGCGCAGGTACGAGCAGAGAGTGCTCTACGCCATCTATGAGCGCTAACTCCACCCTGAAATTTCCATTGCTTAACGTAAAGTCGAGGCGGTAGTGTTCATTCTCAGGACCCCATTGATCAGCCAAACCTACATTAAGCGGATATCGAACCGTTTCCACGCTCAGACCACTGTTACCTGCCGGACCGTTGTTCACTGAAGCAGTCGTTTGTACTTGATCATTAGGTGCCGAATTGCCAGGCTGACTTCCATCACAACCCACTAGCACCGCACAAAGCACGCAGGCAGCAATTTTGACTATGGAGTGCCGATAAGATTCTTCTAGCATTAGTGGCTCGAACGAATTTTTTATTGAAACCATTCTCATACGCAACCACTTATTTTCTAGAAGTCAGGAGTTCAGGTTATATCTCACTGACAAAGCGCTGAACCACTTATGAAGTACGAGCGTTGCATACAAAGGTATCAATCACCCAACGTTGTATAACCAGAATACACCCTGTTAATTGCTGTCAAAACACAAATAGTGGCAAAAATTCCGGCAATCAACGCAAAATTTGCTGGAAATAAACACATCAGCACAAAGCAAATGATGGTCTCCGTGCCTTCAGCCAGACCATCAAGATAATACAGTCCCTTGTGCGAAAAATGCTGACTCTTAATATCGTGCTTTTCAGCCTGCGAGGCAAACGCTAGAAAGCTTGCACCAGTGCCAACAAAGCTGGCGATCAAGACAGCAGCAATCACCGCATTGTTGGCTGGATCAAGCAACGCAAATCCTAATGGGAAAGCGGCATAGAAAATAAAGTCCAACGTTATATCCAGAAAACTGCCAGCGTCAGTAGAACCCGACAAGCGCGCAAGTTCGCCATCTAGCCCATCCGCCATTCGGTTCAGTGCGAGGAAAACTAGCGCCAATGTGGTGTAACCAAAAGCGACAGCAGGGACCGCAGCCATACCAATCAGAAATCCACACAACGTCACTTGGTCGGCACTGATATTTTTAGCATGCAGCGCTTTAGCGCCATTGGCAAGAACCGGCTTTATCAGAGGTACGATATATTTATCAAGCATGAGGGGAGTTACGATTTATCAGTCGGTGGGCATTGCTCACCCTGCGGCAGATTGCCAATATCAAGAATGCGAGCCCCCGGTGGCACATCACTGACATCGTGAGTCACTAGCAACACAGGCAGCTTACTAGCAGATGCCCAAGTAAACGAACGAATCTGGCTTCTCATCGCGGCATCCAAACGAGAAAAAGGCTCATCAAGCAACAGCGCACAAGGGCTCGATAATAACGTTCTCAACAAACTGACTCGAGCTCGTTGCCCACCGGATAAGGTCGCTGGATCTCGTTGCGCCATATCGCCTAAGCCTGCATCTTGCAAACTGCGTTGCACACGCTCCAATCTCTCTGATCGTGTGCCGCCACGTAAACCGAACAGTAGATTGTCACGCACGCTCATGTGTGGAAAGAGATAGTCCTGCTGTAACATAAGACCTAATCGCCGTTTCTCTGTAGGTAGATCCGAGATGCAGGCGTTGTCCAGCCAGATTGATCCACTTCCGCAGATTTGCGGCGAGCTGGTGCCGGTAAGCCAGGCAAGAATACTCGACTTACCACTACCGCTAGGTCCCATGAGTACAAGCACCTCACCCGGCTCAATGCTAAACGATAAATCACAAACCAGTGACTGATCGTGGGCAAGGCTCAGTGAGAGTCCTTCTATTCGCAAGGTGTTCATTCAAATGCTCCACCAGCAGGCACTGCTCGTGCGTTGTTGCGGGCTTGCTTCATTGATCGATGATACGGATAAGCTAGAGCTAAAACAAATGCACACAGCGGTAGCAAACTTTGCAACACCGCTAACGCGGCAATTGCACGTCTATCACCACCACCGAAACTGGTCACTAACTCTATCGCTAACGTTTGGTGTCGACCTGCGCCCAGCAACAAGGTTGGCAGGTACTGAGCAACACTCACAGCAATAGCTACTGCTGCGGCCTGACACAAAGGCTTAATCATTAGCGGCAAGCGAACACGAAAAAGAACACGAAAGTAGCCAGCGCCCAAGGTATGCGCAGCATGGTTCCAGTAGGGATCAAATTCCCGCCAGGCAACGGCAAGAATCAATACCACGTAAGGCATAGAGAACAGCCAGTGTGAGTAGACTACGGTGATCCATAACCCGTCGGCACCCGCCCAGTAAGCCATCGCTTGCCAACCAAATATCAAACTCACTTGCGGCACAAGCAGAGGCACATACCAAAGCCCATCCAGTTTGGGCGCATGACCAAGCCGTTCTAACTCTAGCCAAACCACCGTTGCCAACATAGCGAGTACCGCAACCGATAACGATATGCTTAAAGTGGATAACGCAGGGCTCAGTAAATCAGCACCCTCAGAGATCCAAGCATGTAACGACCACGTGCTTGGATACATATCTGGGAACCGCCAACGACGCGTCACACTCCAAATTAGTAACACCAACATGGAAGCGATGCTTAACACCACCATCAACACGACCACAACCTTGCCAAGAATACGGAATAATCTGGAGCCTTTACCACGAGCTCCGCTACGACGACGAGCACGCGCAACTCTCGACACTAAGCCCTCGAGCAAGCGTAAGCTTGCGAAACAAGCGGCCACCAGAACACACAACAACAGCGCGCCCGCTGATGCCGCTGCCCGCGACCCCGGATCGTTGACCAGACTCATCAAGAAGACCGAGAACGTGGGAGGCGTTGACGGACCAAGCAACAAGGCCATATCAACTACCGTCAGGTTGAACCCCATGATAATCAACAGCACCAGACGAATACGTGGGTATAGCCTGGGCAAGATTAGCCGGCTCCAACATCTAGCAGGTGAATAGCCCAGAGTTCGGCCAATTTTTAGCGATGCATCAACATTTAAATGAGACAGTTGCGCCGCCGCTGCCAAGATAAGAAATGGTACCTCCTTGATAACAAGACCCAATATCAATGACAGCCCCAAAGCATCTGGGACAATCCACGCATCAGGAGGTTTTGACCAACCCGTTAAGGACGGTGAAATCATTCTGACAACGGCACCACTAGGCGATATCAAAAACACCAACCCAACAGCGATGGCAGCATGTGGTACGGCGAGTAGTGGTGGCATCGCTGCGGAGAGCCAGCTCCACAAACGTGACCTGTGTAGAGACACAAGCGCAATGATACTTAACAACAACACAAGTGCCGTGGCACTTAAACCAGTAAACAAGGTAAGCAACACTGCGCGTGGAAAACGAGAATCACTGACTACGTCCAGAAAACCGTTGCCAGGCGCCAGAGTTGGCATATAGCCAAAAGCTGGCAGCACAGTACCTGCCATACCTAATGTTATAGGCACGACAAAAAGTATCAGCATGGCACCTGTCAGAAGTCGCAATAACGCACGACCAGACATCAATTGCATGTGTGCAAACGCAACAGGAGTACCGCAGCAGGTTTGTCAGTGCTTACGCGCACAGAAGTAATTTGATCTATTGCCCATAGCGCTCAATCCATGCCTGCTCTAAGGCGTTTGCCCATGAGGCATGCGGTTCAGGCAGTACGTTTCCATCACCTATAGGCAGCGCCCAGATACCGATATCTATCGCATCAAACAATGCACGATCTGAGTCATTTAACGCATTGACGTCAAGCACTGTGGGTTCACCCCAAAATTCCGGATCTGCCTTACGCGCTTGCGCCTCTGGAGACTGCAAGAAATTAGCAACCACCATTGCACCCGCCTTAGCGGTTGCATTCCAAGGGATGGTCACAAAATGCGTATTGCCTATAGTGCCGTTATCAAAAACATACGTGCGTGCAGAGTCTGGCAGCTGATTTTTTTTGACTGCCGCGGAGGCTTCGTTGGGATTGAATGATATGGCGATATCCAACTCACCATCGTCAAGCAGTTGGCGCGTCATCTCTGCACTGTTGGGCCACGTTTTACCCTTGCCTCGGAGCGCTGGATGGAGTTGATCAAGGTACGCCCATAGCGGCGCTGTTAACGCCTCGAAATCAGCTTGATCCACAGGCGCTGCTAGCATGGCGGAGGATGCCTCGCTTGGACCCAGTAACTCAATCAGAAACTGCTTTACCAAGGTAGTGCCGTGAAAGGCAGGAGGTGCCGGGTATGAAAAACGACCACCTGCCTCTACAAACGACAGTAGCTCAGCGGCTGATTTGGGTGGCGTGTCAGTAGTGGCAGAATCAACAATAAATACTAGCTGCGCTCCACCCCATGCCGCTTCCAAACCATCGACAGGCACTGAAAAATCATACTTTATGGCCTCTGATGATTGCAGCAGGCTCGCACTGGGAAGAGCCTCCGCGAACGCACCCCAAAGCAAGTCGTTCGATTTGAGAGAAGCAAAATTTTCACCATTGACCCACATGAGGTCAACGTTTCCATTTTCGTTGCGCCCTGCCAGTCGGGCCGCTTCTAACTGACCCACTATTTCCGCAATATCACCTATCTTGACGTGCTCAAGCTTAACCCCATACTCATCGTTAATTCGACCAGCTGACCATTGCAAGTACTTGTTTATGTTGTCGCTTCCACCCCAAGCGTTGAAATACACTGTTTGCCCTCTTGCCTCCTCTAACACCGACTCCCAACAAGAATCTGGCTCAACTGATTGTGCTTGAACAACGGTAGTAGCCAGCACTGTTGTAAGAGCACACGCGCGAAATCCATTGAACAGAAAAGAATTTATATTCATAAAGGGGGAGATAAAAAACAAGTTGAACAACTGTCATGCAGCCGCTGGATTTGAAGCTAGCATCTGAAAATCGCAGCCAGTGTCTACATATTCTGTAGCCATTGGCCAATCAAAGTTCAAAGGCTAGATTATGAGTTCTCTAGCAAATGCAGTACCGGAGGTATTGGATAGACTGCCACTGTTGCTTGATGCAACCGCACAAAGCCCAACCACGAGGCAATATGATACACCCGGTACTGCATTTATCGGAGCACCTTATGTTGTTGGAGCTGGCACCTCAGCAGGAAGGGCAATGAGAACCAAATTCGTCAAGCACCGTTGATCCCACACCGTGCCTATAGGCAAAGCAACGTTCTCCGCACCTTTTCTGGCGTTTCACTCCAATATAATATATGCAATATAATGCCTTTCATGGCAAAGTAGCAACCATCAAGCAAGCAAATAGTAGTAAAAATCTACCAGTACGAACCCCATACTCTGCCAAACTTAGATAATCAGACGACAGCCCAATACCTTCTTCAGACACCCACCATGCAAACATCCTGATGAACCCCAGCGTCACAACCAAACCGCTGGATGATCTGAACAAACTCAACGAGCGCATCGCTGTGCTATTAATTGAGTGTGAATCAGGTAGTGAAACGGCACTCGAGGAGCTCTACAGATTAAGTTCAGCGCAACTCTACGGCGCGCTCATACGTATTCTCAGAATTGAGGCTGTAGCCGAGGAAGCATTGCAAGACACGTTCATCAACATCTGGCAAAACGCCGGAAAATTCAAACCCGCCTCCGGGACACCAATGGTGTGGCTTTACAGCATTGCTAGGCATCGAGCATTAGACATACTCCGCCAACGTCAGTCTCGGGAAAACCTCGAATCAGCTGACACTTCAGGATTGATTGAAGCAACACCAGATCTCTCCAAACCAGCCCACGAAATGAGTGAAGATGCAGCACTACTCATCGAGTGCTTGGAGACACTGCCAGAAGGTCCAAAATATTGCATCACCAAAGCCTACTGCGAAGGCTATTCCTACCGAGAGCTTGCGCAATTGTGTGACAAACCGGGTAACACCATAAAAAGCTGGCTGCGACGTGGCTTGTTATCTTTAAAGGAGTGTCTAGATGGCCACGCCTGAAGAGCAATGGTGGAGTGTTCGCGCAGCTGAGTATCTGCTCGGAACCCTGACAAATGCAGACCACAAGCTGTTTGAAAAAATTCTCGAGCATGACACTGACCTTCAACTTGAAACTGCTCGCTGGGCGCAACGCTTAGCCGGTCTCAATGAGACCACAGAGGCTATTGTGCCAAACGAGCGTGTGTGGAAAAGCATCAGCCAGATTGTGCAGCAAGGTAATGGCCGTGAATTCCATCAGACCAACACTACATCTGGTCTAACTCAACTTGATGGGCCATCACATTCAACGAGTGGCTCAGCTGTTTCCGACTTGTCTGCTGAGCGTGTCAATCGAGCACCCACGACGCGCTCCACTCAATGGAAAATAGTCGCCGCTTTTTCAACTGCGGCGAGCTTGGTACTTGGAGTTTTGTTGTTTCAAAGTAAATTTAGCCCTGATCCAACGGCCTTTAAAACAGACGGCGTGGCGGTTGTGCTCAGCGATGACAGCGGCGTACCCTATTTCTTGATTGAAACTGATTACCTCAATGCCAAGGTTCGGGTAACCACACTGGCCCCACCTGAGCTGACAACTGATGACGCCTTTCAGCTTTGGCAAGCAATGCCAGATCGTTCCTCTGTCAGAGCCGTATCACGACTTCCTAAGCAGGTCGGATCGACAGCAATATTCGACGCTACCACATTGATTGAGGGTTCAGATCTCTTTGGCGTCAGTATTGAATCTATTGATGCCTCTACTTTAGAGGGGCCCCTCGGCCCCGTAGTTGCCCATGGCGATTTTTTACAAACCCAACCTAGCGATTGATTAAACGTTCACAACCAAGCTCAAAGGACTGAGCATGGCTTGAAGGTTTTGCCGCAACCCTAGCGATCGACCGCTAGCTCTATTATCAAGCGTCGATTCGAATCCCAATATTGTGAAGCATTGCGTGCAACTTATTTGAGTATTGAGACGTATCGCTCAGTGACGCACCAAACTACACTTAAAGCAGGAAATCTCAATGACTCTCAAGAACCTCACTGCAACCGTTGGGCTGATCGCTAGCTCAGCTCTAGCGGTAACACTGACCACATCATCCAGCTTCGCAGCTGACCATGCAGAAGCACCAGACGCAACTGCGCAGCCCAGTGCTGATATTGCTGACTACTATGCATGGCATGCAGATGATCGACTCAATATGATCTTGACTTTCTCATCGCTTGGCGCTCCAGGTGCACCAGCAGACTTCGATGCTAGCCGTCTATACACATTTCATTTCGACACATCAGTACCTGCTGATGGGATATCTGAAATGGAAATCTACGCACGCTTTGCACAAAATGCAGCTGGCCAGTGGGGCGTTCAGGTCACAGGCGCTGATACAGATGTCATTGAAGGCGGTGTAGAGACAATTCTGAACCAAGGCGACACCAGTGTTTGGGCCGGACTGGCAGACGATCCATTTTTCTTTGACCAGACAGGCTTTAGAGCAACGGTTGCTAGCGGCGATTTATCGTTCGACAATACGAATAACGATTTCGCGGGCACCAATGTCACTGCAATCGTAGTTCAGTTGCCTCTTACTACGATCATGGGCGCAGGCACAGCACTGCAGACGTGGACAACCACTTCAACACTATAAGGGATACGACAATGAAACATTCAGTTTACAAAACACTCGCTATCACCTTGCTCAGTAGTGTACTCATTGCAGGTTGTTCTGACGATGATGACGACGATGGTGCTGGGACTGATACCGGTACTGGGACAGATACTGGAGGCGTTATACCAAACGACGTTTTTGCATTCAGCACTGATGCATTTGACTCGTATGCGCGCGTTGACAGAATGGGCATGCCTGCGATTGCGACAGCACTTATCGCCAGTGATG
>JALZWO010000107.1 GCA_023300375.1 Granulosicoccus sp.
TTTCACTTTCACACTACCTCGCACTACCCAACTTTCGTCACTACAAATCTAGACACCATATTGCAACCCGATACGTTACATGTTACGATTCTTGCATGATCAAGAACTTCAGGCATCGTGGTCTTCAGAAATTCTTCGAAACCGGCAAAACGTCGGGCATCAACGCACAACATGCTCAGAAAATTCGTATTCTGCTGGCTCGGCTTAACGTTGCCGTAAACCCTAAAGATCTGGATGCACCAGGGTTCTACCTGCACGAGCTAAAAGGTAAACGAAAGTCGACTTGGAGTCTTCGAGTCAATAAAAATTGGAGAATCACCTTCAGCGTTGAAGACGGAGATGTCGTCGATGTTGATCTTGAGGATTACCATTGAGGTTAAAATATGAGAATGCATAATCCGCCACATCCCGGCGAAGTATTAAAAGAAGGTTGGATCGAGCCCTTAGGCTTAACCGTTACTGCGGCTGCAGAAGCACTAGGAGTCACTCGCAAGACATTGTCCGCCATTCTTAATGGTCGTTCTGGTATTAGCCCTGACATGGCACTTCGCTTGTCCAGAGCTTTTGGCACCACTGCAGAGAGCTGGCTCAACCAACAGATGCAATATGACCTGTGGCAGGCAATGCAAGAAAAAGAACACCTCAAAGTGAAACGCATCAAGGCCGCGTAAGGATATACACAATGACTAAAATCATAGGATACGAGGAGCTCGACATTTTCTAGTTAATTCAAACTAGAGAATGGAAATGTCCGTAAGAAACAAAACTTTTGATCGAAACGACGAAGGTAAGATCCGACGCAAATATACATCTCGAACCAAAGGCGAAGTCCATTGGTATGCGGCACCAAGGGCATGGAGAAATTTGTATATGACTCGACCGAGAAGACGAGAAACAACACATCTTTGCAAAGCGTTATTGCGCGGATCAGACCCAGAGGGTGCAATATTCCCACTGGGTAATCACAAGCCCCACCACTATTACTGGTGAGGTACTACAAACATCAGAAATGTGAAATCTAACCCAGCCGTGAACTCGACAGTTGCGCCGCGACCTGAACCAAATGAGTACCTCAGAACCAGGCCGCGCCGCAACTGCAAGTTACGGCAAATGTGTGTTGTACCAATCTGCAACTTTGATTGGCGAATAAAAATAATGTAAGGCCATGTTTTGTGGCCACTTTTATGTTTTTAGAAGTAACGGTAAAATAAGAAACGATTGATTGGTCTACATGTAAAGATGATGAGAGAAGCCCAGACCGCGTTAGTGGTGTGTGGGTATTTCGTGACTCACGTGTCCCTATTTCTGCACTATTCGAAAATCTTGAAGACGGCGCGATGGTAGACGAATTCGTTGAATGGTTTCCCGGCGTATCAAAAGAGCAGGTACGTGATGTGCTGGAACATGCTGCGCGTAGTGCGGCTGCGTAGAGTTGAAAGTACTTTTCGACCAGTGAAAACACCAGCTCCTTTACGTAATTCGTTGGAAGGCCATCTTGTGAGCACTGCTCACGAACTTGGGTGGGCTACTCTTACAAATGGAGACTTGTTATCAGCAGCCGAAGACTCAAACTTCGAGATCTTCATAACGGTCGGGCCTATTTGACACTAGATGCTCAATTGCTTGAGACATTCGAAGTCAAAGGAAAGAAACCGTTGACGGCGATTGTGATAGAAATTGATCGAGTATATTTCCAATGCGCGCGTGCACTGAAGCGTTCGCAGATTTGGAATCCTGCAAGCTATCTTGAGGTTGATTCGCTCCCAAGTGCTGGAACATTAATACGGTCGGCTATCGATGACTTTGACGCAAAGTCGTATGATGCACAGCTTCAAGAGCGACAAGAGCAAACATTGTACTGAGCATGTTCTTGTGAGACAGAGTTGGAGAGAATAGGCGGCAGCTGCACGCTTGACGCACATCGATATTATCGACGCACGCCTAACGCAACTATGCAGTATTAAGTGCGAAATTGCCACTCACTTTGGTACCGTTGGATAGCGTACGCTTTGAATGGAATGCTAGTTTGTCAAAGGCCTTGATGCCGAACCGATTACAAATCGAAGCAACGCTCAATGGATTTTCATTTTTAGCCACTAATCTATCCGCTCGATAGAAATCGACCCCATCATCAGGGGTGTCGCTTAGCCAAGCTGTTAGCCCCACTATTTCATCTTTAACTGTCGCAATGAAGCCGTCCAACTCTAGATCTTCAGCAATAGTGATGGCCACCTGCAAGTACAGAAATTCTCGAAACGGAAGATTATTCGAAATTACCATTGGATAAAAGGTTTCTCTATCCTCGGTGAAAGGCTTAACAATCACTTCTGCATATTCGGATTCATCAGTGCACATCGATTTTAGATAGATTTCTTCAGTTGAATCATGCCATTCGCACCAAACATCGAAGCGTTCAAAATCTGGCTTTTCTGGAAATGAAGGGGAGTTGATTACATAGAAATCAGATTTCATCGGTACGTTGTCGCATTAGCCTGTTATCAAAAGAATATAACGCATAAAACACCTTCGTTCACTCCCATCGAAGTTCTGGATAATCTTTTATTAGTCACAAAATTTTAAGGCCGCCACTGGGTATTTTACAAGCGATAAAATGGTTGAGGCAATTAATAGGCACGTACCTTTTACTTAGTACGTGCAGTAAGCACCAAAATTTTTCCAGTTGTATTGAATCCCTGAATCAACAAGTTCAGAAGTAACAAATGACAGAACCAAGAGCAACGCGTTATTTCAATAGTAGCTTCAATAAAAATGTAAGAAGCCCTGTGTGTTTATCGCTTTGGTGATCAGTTTGTCTGTGGAGTATCACCTGTTGTGAATTCACTGATGAATTCTATTCAAATGATCAAGCGATTGAATCCACGGAACGTAATGCTAGATGTGTCATCTGACGTGTCGTGTGTGATGGAGTGAACTAAAAGAGATTAGCCGAGGTGTCGAAAGGTGTATCAGCGAATGCCTGGCAACTGTATTACTGAGCTAAGCAACACCATGACAACGACGCGTCCTGTACCATACACGTTGGTTTTTTGATGTCTAGTTTGGAGGCGATACGTCTTTGATGCTTCCCACACTCGACAACTACGATTAAACCTTTTTTGTTACTTTTAATAACTAGCGATATATAAATAATGGCACGTACTGCAAAAAAACTGAATTTTGAAGATGTTAGCGCTCTTGTTGCAATTCTTGACGCTATCGGTGCTCAAGACAAAAAAGCGCCTTTGACTAAACCTCAGGTTGTTGAAATCACTAAATTGCCCACTCCCGACGTAACTGCAGCTTACAAAAGACTGCTGAAGATGGAACTGGCCACGCAGATTGATCCGCCTAAAGGTATGCCTTTAAAAGGTGTTTACCTGAAAATCGCGGCTAAAGGAAAAGCGTACGGCAAAGCCTATAACTTGCTGTTTGCTTGATCTATTGATTGATTGGTATTCCGCTGAGAATAGAAATATTCTCAGCGGGGTGCTTTACTAGCGACAAATTTTTAGATTGGCAATCTAAAAAAAGCTGATTATTCCTTTTCCTTTCTGCCCTCGATAAGATCCCGCACGATCACGCGCGGCACTCCCAGCGCTCTCAAGGCGGTTGAGATGACATTATCGATAGAGTCTTGCAGATGAAATGTACGCTTACCATCTTCCTCAACATAGGCTGGCTGATGAGCGTCGATTAATGAAATGCACGCCCCTCCGAGTTCGCTTTTCATGTAATCCACTGAAGGTTGTACGTTTTCAACATAAAATTCAAAACGACTGCGCAGTGCCTCTGAATGATCATCGGCGCGGCCACGCTTGCTGGCGCGTAAGCTCATCTCCGCTTTGCTTATTGACAGGTGCAGTACCTTCAGCACTGGCACATTAACGCTGTTCAGGTAGTTGAGTAGATGCTCGGCGGCTGCCACGGTTCTTGGGTAGCCATCAAGAATGAATGGGGTGGTGTAAGCATCAGTGCCGTCGGCTGACTCGGACTGCAGAATAGTATCTATTTCTGCAGAGATTAGATTTTGTGTCCATCGATTCGGAATTAGTAGACCACGTACGGTACAGAACTCCAGCCATTCCAGCTGACTTGCGTCGGCGTTGTTGGTATCGGGCTTTCGGCCAAAGTAGCTTTCCAATTCGGGCAAATAGCGACGGACTTTTTCGCTAAGATCGTCGTTGGTGTCGATGCTGTCGAACATGCTCACCGAGTTTGACAAGGAATATTTATCGGCGAGCAGCGATGCATAGTCATCATTATTTTTGGCCCGCTCGACAGTGGTGCGTAGGATGACGCCCATTGATAAGTGCCGTTCTGGATGAATAGACAGCACCTCGCATAAGGCGTTTGCTACTTCACCCTTGCCGCAACTGGACGGACCAGTCAGGATCACAACGCCAGGGCCGTTCAACGCTATTGTCTCAACTCGAACTAGGGACAGCGGAAGATAAGCAGTTCTATTCATTGCAAAACTTTAGCGGTAGAGTGGTATTGGCTGCAGCAAATGTATGCAAGCAAAGGGCCGAAGCTGGAGATGCTCCAAGCTGAGGGATTCGTCATGCTCAGGAGTGTACTTCGGCTGATTGGAGAATGTTGTACCCTGACACAAATAATTTACCTTTTTAAACTATTCGTCCACCGGGTTTTTGAATAACTCCATAATCATGGTGCTCTACGTGGTAGAGGCTTTGCTACTGGGACTATATCCTGACACTATGTCTTATTGATTATCATCGAGGTATATCAATAAGTAGGTGGTCCTGTTGGGGAAGGGAGGCTAGTTTTGTGTAACTGTTACACGGCATATTTGCCTGGGTGTGTTTATGCGAAGACGCTGCGATGAGCTAAATCGAACCACGTGTCCTAAAAGTAAAACTGTATCTCACCTCTCTAAGAACTACTAATCAGTAAAGACATCATCATTTTGAATCTCAGTGCGACCGTGAATAGTCTGGTACTGATGCCCCGTAGAGGTGAAATACAGTTAATTAACGACAGTGCTTGTACTACTTTGTCATCATGGGTTCTGAGTAGCGCGTAGCGTTTGCAACCAATGCGTCAGCGTCTGAGTCTTTGTCAATCATGACAAACGGACCACCCCAGATCTCTTCTACCGGCTCGCCTTTGCTTTGAGCGACAAACGCATCAGCCACAGCTGCACCGCTATCATCGATTGAGCGTAATACTGAAGCGGTTAACCAGCCTTCTTCCATCGCAACGATTTCGTCACCGGTACCACCGAAACCCATGGACGCAATGGTTTCGGATTTACCCGCTTGACGAATCGCCTGACCAGCCCCCAACCCTATGGTCGAAGAGACACCATAGATAAGATCGATGTCATCGTGAGCGACTAACAGATTTTGCGCAGCATCGAATGCTCTAGTACGATCGAAATCAGTGAAAGGGCCCATTACCACTTCAATATCTGGGTTTTGCTCAATGATTTCCATAAAACCACCAACACGCAAATCGTTGGTGACACCCGGAGCGCCTTGTATTATCGCAATTTTTCCAGCTCCACCCAAATGCTCAGCCGCCCACTCTCCCGACATCTGCCCACCGGTGAGGTGTGAGAACGCGATATAGCTCATGGCTCTGGCTGCCTCGTCGTCGTGTGGCTCAAGATAGTTGTACAGCACGGTGGGAATACCTGCTTCCTTGAGTTTTCGTAGTGCAGGAATAGCTGCTTCATATTCGGTTGGCCCTAGGGCCACGTAGTCAACACCGCGAGCAATTATCGCTTCGACTTGTGCCAACTGGCCAGCGTGGTCCACATGGCTAGCCACCGCAAGGTGCTGAATTTCATAGTCAACACCAAGCTCATCCAGTCTTCCCTGCATGGACCAGTAGACCCGCTCCCAAGCATCGGATAAGTCGAAAGAGGGCGACAAATAGGCAATGCGTACCTTATCTTCGTCGGCTTGCACCGGCAGGGCCGAGGCTGCAAGAAGTGCGGCTGCAGCACCTGTGGCCAGAAATGATCTACGGTTGAATAAACGTCTTGACTCCATAAGAGGTAGGTTTCCGTTGTGTTTAGCGGCTTCGCCGCGTGAGGGACGAGAGCAGCGAAATGCGATTCTCCCGAAGGTTGTTGATCGAAACTGCCATCAACACGATGATGCCCATAATGACTAACTGCCAGAAATTGTCGACGCCTGCTATTACCAGCGCGTTGGTCATCATCGACAGCAGTATTGCGCCTAAAACGGTGCCGTAAATAGTGCCTCGCCCACCGAACAAACTGGTGCCTCCGATGATGACCGCAGCTATGATGTGAATTTCCATGCTGGTGCCAATGGTGGCTTGAGTTGAGTCGATCCTTGCGATCATGATGAGACCGCCTATCGATGTCACCAATCCCATTAGCGAGTACACCAAAATTTCAATGAGATTAACGGGTACACCTGCCAACCTTGCAGCTTCGCGGTTACCGCCGATAGCCCGCACATACAGACCAAATTTAGTGTGATTGAATAGCCAGGCGCCTACCACAGCGACAAGAGTTGCAATAATCACAGGAACAGGTACACCCACCACTTTGCCCTGACCCAGCCACGTCAAAGAGCTTGGTAAACCAAAGTGCATGGTGCCGGCAGAATGCAATAAGGCCAGACCACGCAGGCTTACCATCATGCCCAGTGTGGCAATGAATGGCGGAATTTTTATTATGGCGATTAGCGTGCCAGTGAAAGCACCGATAAGTGCACCTAATGAGAACATGATAGCCAAAGCTAACGCTGGATTCATTCCGCCCTTAATCAGTGCAAAACCAATCACTGTTACCAGCGCTAAAACAGAGCCGACCGACAGATCGATTCCTGCGCTGGTGATGACGAATGTCATGGCAACCGCAATGATGATGTAGTGCGACGATTGCGTGAGTACGTTCGCTAGATTGGCCAGTGTAGCGAAGCGAGGATTGATTAATGTAAAGATGATAGCGAGTACCATCACCACGATAGTTAATCCCATGCTCTGCAACAGCCAATGGCGGTCAGCATGACCAACGCCAGGTGTCGGCAGGGTACTTTTTACATCTGTGTTCATAGACGTATTTATCCTAGTGAACGCTGCCAAAGGTGATCATCTTAATCACCGCATCGCGTGTTGTTTTGGCTGTTTCGACAACGTCAACAAGCCGCCCGTTTTTCAAAACAGCAATGCGATCGGCAATCTGAAAAACGTGTTCAAGATTATGGCTAATGATAAAAATGCTGATGCCCTGATCACGCATATTGCTCACTAACTGCATCACCCGTTTGCCTTCGTCAAGACCGAGTGCGGCCATAGGCTCGTCCATGATGACTAAACGTACGTCTTGGAGTAATAAGCGACTGATTGCGATGGATTGACGTTGTCCTCCTGACAACTTGACCACGGGCGTGTTCAGAGTAGACAAGTTCACGCCGAAGCGTTCTAGCAGTTCAACCGTTTTTTCCCTCATGCTTGCATGATCGAGCTCTGGTAGGAATCCGAAGCGCTTTCTTTGTAATTCACGACCAAGAAAAACATTCTCAGGTACGTTTAGCGCATCAACTAATCCAAGGCTTTGGTGTATGCATCCGATACCTGCTGCATCTGCATCGCGTGGGGTACGAAGCTCAATAGGCTGGCCATGACTTTCGATTTGACCGCTGTCGGGTGGCTGAGCTCCAGAGAGCGCTTTGACCAACGTAGATTTTCCGGCGCCGTTATCGCCCACCAACGCCATTACTTCACCGCGTTTCACTGAAAAACTCACGCCATCCATCGCCTTTAAACCACCGTAACTCTTACTCAGCTCAGTGACTCGAAGTACGTCAGTCGCGCCTTCCATCTCTCCGATCATCCTTTATCCTCGCTTCAACGGTTCAGTTGTTGTTCGGCATTTGGATTTACAGGCTGCTTCGTGCTGTGCTCAATCCAACCACTTGCAATTAAAAACTAAACAGAATCGAAGAGTTTGTCCAGCACTCTTTTACTCATTTGAATGTTTTAGGCGATTAAATAGTGGCGTCAAAAAATTGAAGGTATGCGGTTATTGTTGGCGATATAAGTTGCGGTGAAATCCTAGTGTTTTGACCCTGCAGCAGAGAAGGGGGGCATACCTGATTTGTACGTGTAAGAAAATGACACTTATTAGTATGTGTTGCAAATAGTGCTACTTTTAAACACATACGAACAACAACCGACAGCAAAAAGCACTTATTGCTTATCCAAAAAACAGCGAATGCGGTGATGCTTGTGACGAAGACTATTCACAACGAAAACGTTAAATTTTACGGGTGATTAATTTACTTATTACATGAATCGTGTAGCATGTAAGTTCACGTAATTTCTAAGTAAACAGTAGATTGCTTTTCAGATATCAACTTATCTTTTGTTTAATTCAGGATACGCAATCAACGATACAGATGGCTTGCATTTTAACCTTCTACTCATGTTGTATTGTGGATGCAAGGGTACCAACGAGCTTTACAACAAATCTCAGTTACATTCCTTATTGGAGCGTATGACACCCAGAGAGCACGAACAGGTTTTTTCCCTTTCAAAGGGTTTCAACTCAGATGATGAAATTATTGTTCAAAACTAGTCAGTATCGCGTACAGGCCAAACGTAGTAATTTCGTTATGTTTGGCTATCAAATAGGTTCAACTGTATAAACAGGTTCATACGAAACATGCCTCCTCAATTCTCATCATCTAAAATTGGTAGGGCGGGAAAACGACTTAGAAATGATGACACTCCACCTGATCAAAAAGAGGCTGCTCTAGATGTTTTGGCTTATTGGAGAGCTCAGCATTCAGGTCCTCTAAAAATTGCGTTAGCAGAATTAGGAACAGCCAGTGTACAGCACGATAAAAACACTCTTCTGGCGTCAAGGGAGAAACGTGCAAAATCAATAATAGATAAGCTAAAGCGCGAACGGAGTATGAATCTGACCACAATGCAAGACATCGCCGGGTGTCGAGCCATTGTTGGAGTTCAGAAAGACGCGCTGAAAGTGGCAAAATCCTTGAAAAAAAAGAAGCATATAAAACTAGTCAATAACTATATCAACTCACCGAAAAGTGATGGCTATAGAGGAATCCATTTAGTCGGAAAATTCAGCACGAAAGAATTTCAAACCCTTCAAGTTGAATTCCAAATACGCACTAATATTCAGCATGCTTGGGCTACCGCTGGCGAGATCACCGAATTATTCTCTGCAACTCCAATCAAGAATCTGCACGGTGATGCACAGTGGAAGCATTTCTACAAATTGGTAGCTGACTGTTTTGCAATCATTGACGACAAGTATATTAATAGAGATATCAGACAAGATAGCTTCGATACGGATCAAGCTACCTACTTGCTCCGCAATAGACACGGCGCTGAGCTTGGCTCTATTGCAAAGGAGATTAGGAGGCGCTCTAAAGAACTGAAAGTCCACGATAAATTTAATGTTTTCAGAAAAACGCTTCAATTCTCAATTTTGCATGTACCACCTGGTAGCAACTATTGTGTAATTCATGCAACTGACCTTGGCACCGCTAAGCCCTCGATCAAAGTACGTATGTGCAAAGATGTTGTTTCTGCGCGAAACATCAACTTTACCATCGAGAAAAATATCATCAACGATTCAAACGAGCTTGTTGTGATGTTGTCGGTTGGAGCAATGGCTTCTCTAGAATCCGCGTATCCAAATTATTTCGCCGATTCTGGGTATTTTTTAAAACTGCTAAAAACCATAGAAAAGATATAACTTTCAAGAATTCTGGAAGGCAATGGCAAGAACCATGGTCACTAAACCTTCAGTCACGCTGCTCGATTGCATCTTGGGTTTGACCAAGACTACAGGTGACATTCGTTTGGAAGCTCATTCGTTGGTAGGGCAGGGAAGTTCAGCCATTGTGACTCAAGGTGTTGGCTACGCGCCCCAACGCTAGTCCGTGTTGAAATTGGAGCATGTTAAGGCGCAGGGACGGGTTGAAGAACTCAGGAATGCTTCGCGACTCACTGAAGCCTACTTCGGACACTAGCAGCCGTTTTAGGAAGTGTATGAGCTGTTTGGCGCTTTTGGTATGTAAAAGGTACCATCAGAGGCGCCTTTGTAAAAGACGACATCGTAACAGTGATATGTGTTGTTCAATTTTTCAGTTGCTGGAGGCGATCTGATGTTGAACAATTAGCCTTTGAGCGATTTTTCTTAAACTCTGTGGTCTATCCCAATCAGTTCTAAACTGAATACAGTTCTATTAGTCGGCAAGGATTTATTATGTTTAATGCAACAATGAAATTTGATCTGGGCGAAGAGGTGAATTCTCTCCGGGATGTTATACATCGTTGGGCGCAAGAACGCGTCAAACCACTCGCTGCTCAGATTGATAAAGATAATGAATTTCCAGCAGAACTGTGGCAGGAAATGGGTGAGCTTGGATTACTGGGCATTACCGTACCTGATCAATATGGCGGTGCGGGCATGGGATACCTTGCCCACTCGATTGCTGTTGAGGAAATTGCACGTGCGAGTGCATCAGTATCGCTGAGCTATGGCGCGCACTCTAACCTGTGTGTCAGTCAAATCAATTTGAACGGTACGCACGATCAAAAAGAGAAATATCTACCTGATCTGATCTCTGGCAAGCATGTAGGTGCATTGGCCATGTCAGAGTCTGGTGCAGGATCAGATGTTGTTGGCATGAAACTCAGGGCTGAGAAGCATGATGGCTATTTCAAACTTAATGGCACGAAGTACTGGATTACCAACGGTGGCGAGGCGAATACGCTAGTGGTTTATGCGGTAACCGACCCTGATGCCGGTAGTAGAGGCTTAACCGCCTTCATCATTGAGAAAGATATGCCGGGTTTTTCGCATTCCGAGCATTTTGATAAATTAGGTATGCGCGGCTCTAACACCGTCGAGTTAGTTTTTGATGGCGTAGAGGTTCCGTTTGAGAACATCCTTGGTAAAGAAGGTAAGGGCGTAAACGTGCTCATGTCAGGTCTGGACTATGAGCGTGTTGTCTTGTCCGGGATTGGTTGCGGAATCATGGCGGGCTGCCTCGATGAAATTATGCCTTACATGGCGGAGAGGAAACAGTTTGGTCAAAGCATTGGTAACTTCCAGCTTATGCAAGGTAAGTTGGCGGATATGTACACCAAAATGAATTCTTCTCGGGCTTACGTCTATGAGGTAGCTAAGGCGTGTGATCGTGGTGAGGTAACACGCCAAGATGCTGCTGCCTGCGTTCTTTATGCTTCTGAAGAGGCTATGGTCGTGGCACATCAGGCAGTGCAGGCCATGGGTGGTGCCGGTTTCATGAATGACAGCCCCGTAAGTCGAATTTTCCGAGATGCAAAGCTTATGGAAATTGGCGCGGGCACATCTGAAATACGTCGTATGCTAATCGGCCGAGAATTGATGGGAGCCATGCGATAGATGAGTGTTATTAATTCCAAGATCTCGACAAGATCAGCAATGTTTAAGGATAACGTTGCCGCTCATGAAATTGCGATGGATGTGGTTCGAGAAGCTGAGGCAGTTTCCATAGGCGGGGGTGGGCAAAAATCGCGTGAACGGCATCAGTCGCGAGGCAAGATGTTGCCGCGAGACAGAGTGACGCATCTGCTTGATCCGGGGTCTCCATTTTTGGAGGTTGGGATATTCGCCGCTTTCAATCTACATGACAGCGCTTGTCCTGCCGCTGGTTTAATTGCGGGCGTTGGACGAGTATGCGGCCGCGATGTCATGGTTGTGTGTAACGATGCGACCGTTAAAGGTGGCACCTACTTTCCCATGTCAGTAAAGAAGCATTTACGAGCACAAAAAATAGCCGAAGAAAATAACTTGCCGTGTATCTACCTTGTAGATTCTGGAGGCGCTAACCTACCTAATCAGGACGAGGTGTTTGCTGACGAGAATCACTTTGGACGCATTTTTTTTAATCAGGCAAATATGTCTGCAAAAGGTATCCCGCAAATTGCAGTTGTCATGGGATCATGCACCGCTGGTGGTGCCTATGTTCCGGCAATGTCTGATATTTCCATTATCGTCAAAGATCAGGGCACTATCTTTCTTGCTGGTCCGCCACTGGTGAAAGCAGCGACCGGTGAAGTGGTTACCGCTGAAGCACTGGGTGGTGCGGACGTTCACACAAGATTATCAGGTGTTGCCGATTACTTGGCTAATGATGATGATCATGCGCTGGCGATAACGCGCGAAGTGGTATCGAATCTGAATCATACAAAACACGCCATGGTTACGCTGTGCGATGCGGAACCGCCTCTCTATGATCCAGAGGAGATATTGGGTGTAGTGCCAGCGGATCTGCGTACGCCTTACGATATCCGGGAGGTCATTGCTCGCTTGGTGGACGGCTCGCGCTTTGACGAATTTAAACAACGATACGGTACTACCCTGGTTTGTGGGTTCGCGCATGTGATGGGCATACCCGTCGGCATTATCGCCAATAACGGTGTGCTATTTTCGGAAGCAGCCGTGAAAGGTGCCCATTTTGTAGAATTGTGCTCACAGCGAAAAACACCGCTTGTGTTTCTGCAAAACATCACAGGGTTTATGGTGGGGCAAAAATATGAGTCAGAAGGTATTGCAAAACACGGTGCAAAATTGGTTACCGCTGTTGCTACAACATCTGTCCCCAAAATAACTCTGCTGGTTGGCGGCTCTTTCGGCGCTGGCAATTATGGAATGTGTGGCCGTGCGTATTCCCCACGGTTTCTGTGGACATGGCCTAACTCGCGTATCAGCGTTATGGGCGGTGAACAGGCGGCCGGTGTTCTTGCCACTGTGCGGCGTGATTCAATCGAGCGCCGTGGCGAATCTTGGTCGGTGGAGGAAGAGACGGCGTTTAAAAAACCCACCATTGATATGTTTGAAGAACAAAGCCATCCACTCTATGCGTCCGCTAGGCTTTGGGACGACGGCATTATAGACCCACGCAAAAGTCGCGACGTGTTAGCACTTAGCTTACGGGCAGCGCTGAATGCCCCGATCGAAGAGACCAAGTTTGGTCTCTTTAGAATGTAGGAAGCATTATGTTCAGTAAAATACTTATCGCCAATCGAGGCGAGATTGCCTGCCGAGTAATAACAACTGCACACCGGCTTGGTGTGAAAACAATTGCCATCTATTCTGATGCAGATGCGAATTCGAAGCACGTTAGCATGGCCGACGAAGCCGTTTATATCGGTGCATCACCGGTAGCTGAGAGCTACCTTCAGGCTGATCGTATTATAGCTGTAGCTCTGGCCAATGGCGCGCAAGCTATTCACCCAGGATACGGTTTTCTTTCAGAGAATCCTGGCTTTGTTCAATCGGTTGAGAAAGCAGGGCTGGTTTTCATTGGTCCTTCAGCCACGGCCATTGAAGCGATGGGGCTCAAAGATGCTGCAAAGCGATTAATGGAGAATGCCGGAGTTCCTTCAGTACCTGGATACCTCGGTGAGAGTCAGGATCTAGACGTGCTAGAACGTGAAGCTGATCGAATGGGTTACCCAGTACTCATAAAGGCGCGAGCTGGGGGCGGTGGCAAAGGCATGCGATTGGTAGAGAATCGTGAAGATTTCAAGGAGCTTTTTGAGGCTGCCAGTCGGGAGGGGGAGTCCAGCTTTGGTGACTCTGTGTGCATTGTTGAGAAATACATAACCCGCCCTCGGCATATTGAAATACAAGTGTTCGGTGATAACCATGGCAATGTTGTTCATTTGTTTGAACGAGATTGTTCACTGCAACGACGACATCAAAAAGTGATAGAGGAGGCTCCTGCACCTGATATGCCGGTTGGTGTGCGAAAGGCAATGGGGCAGGCGGCCGTTGATGCCGCAAAAGCGATCGGTTACTCCGGCGCAGGAACCGTTGAGTTTATTGTTGATGGATCCTCGGGCTTGAGGGAGGATGGCTTCTGGTTTATGGAAATGAACACGCGCTTGCAGGTTGAGCATCCCGTATCTGAAGCCATCACGGGGCTGGATTTTGTAGAGCTACAGCTGCGAGTCGCGGCTGGCGAACCACTACCGTTTGCACAAGAGGATCTTACGATTAATGGTTGGTCGTTTGAGGCTCGAGTTTACGCAGAAGATGTACCCAAAGGATTTCTTCCTGCCATTGGTGTGATTGAGCATCTGAATTTCCCTGAAAACTGTTCAGATTTTGGTGCAGGGTCGGTACGAGTAGATAGCGGCGTGCGTCAAGGTGACGCCATCAGTCCATTTTACGATCCTATGATCGCCAAGATTATCGTACACGGACCTACACGCGCATCTGCGTTGAACCTATTAACTAGAGCGCTTTTGCAAACGCATGTGGGAGGAACCGTCACTAATATGGAGTTTCTATCTGCGCTGGCTAAACACAGCGAATTTTCAAGTGCTGACGTTGATACGGATCTTATTGCGCGAAATATTGATAGCCTTACATCGGAGTCAGCGCCTCCTGAGAGCGTCATCGCACTTGCCGCTATTGCCTCACTCGGGTTGTTGGACAAAGAAACTGATCATTCGGTCAAGCTGTGGGATGAGCTTTTGGGATGGTGCCATTGGTCGAGCAGTGCTTACACGTCAAACCTGGTAGCCGATGGGGCAGCTTTTAGGCAGCAGATCACTATCGTTGATCAACATCAGTTTACAGTTGCAGGCGAGGGCACTTCGTGTGAATTGAAGATTCACCACGTATCTGGGTCTGAATTTAATGTCGAGCATAACGGCTTACAAAGCTCGGTGAATCTGGTTCTTAACAAACAGTCTGTATTTGTTTTCTACGATAGTCAGAGTTTCACTTTTGAAAGGCCTGATTATTTAAACGCACAAGCTGATGAAGCTATTGGCGGCGATGTTGTCGTAGCACCAATGCCCGGTGTAGTCACCGTGCTAAGTGCAAAAACGGGTCAAAAGGTTTTGGCTGGAGACACTCTTGCGGTGTTAGAAGCCATGAAGATGGAGCACGCACTGCAAGCACCGCGTAACGGAATTGTTGCAGGGGTACTGTGTGCGGTTGGCGATCAAGTGGTTGACGGTGATCTTTTAATTCAGTTGGACTCTGATAATGCCTGAGAAAATTACAATTGTTGAAATGAGTCCACGCGATGGGCTACAAAATGAAAAAAGTCCTATTTCTACAGCGAATAAAATCGCGCTGGTTGACCAGCTGTCTGATTGTGGATTTACCAGGATAGAGGTAAGCAGTTTCGTCAGTCCAAAACGGATACCTCAGCTGGCTGATGCGATAGACGTCATGTCAGGAATTACTCGCAACCACTCAGTGAGCTATGCTGTATTAACGCCAAATTTGCGCGGATTCCAAACCGCCATTAAAGTTAAGGCAGATGAAGTAGCCATATTTACATCGGCATCAGAGGGCTTCTGTCGGGAAAACATCAACTGTAGTATTGATGAGAGCCTGGTGCGATTTGCTCCGGTCTTGAATGCGGCCAGAGCGTTGAATATTCCTGTTCGTGGCTACGTCTCCTGTGTTACCGACTGTCCTTACGATGGGCCCACGCAGCCGTCGCAAGTTGCAGATGTATCAGCCAAGCTTATTGAGTTGGGTTGTTTTGAGGTGAGTCTGGGAGACACCTTGGGCGTTGGTATGCCGGATGCCGTTGCTGAGATGTTAAGTGCGGTAACAGCGCGAGTGTCTCCATCGTTACTTGCGGGACATTTCCACGATACCAATAACAATGCGTTGAATAACATCAGGGTTAGCCTAGAAGCTGGGTTGAAGGTGTTTGATTCTTCCGCAGGTGGTCTTGGAGGATGTCCGTATGCACCCGGAGCAAAGGGTAATGTAGCGACAGAGCAGGTTGTTGAGTTTCTGCATAGCGAAGGATATGCAACAGGTATAGATGTTGGGCGGCTAAATAGCGCTGCTCAGTTCGCTAAGAGTTTAAGGTCAGCATCATGAAGAAATACGAAACCTTGTCTTTGACAGTTGATGGGCGTGGGGTCGCGTCTAGGCGAAGGCGCAACACGACAGGTTGAAAAACGTTAGGCCGAGCCTTCAAGGCTGAACGACCTAACGAGAAACGGGTGACATTGTCATCATTTTTTGACACGCAGAGAGGCCACTGCAGCGATTTTTGAAAACACTGAAGTGTTCTAAAACCGAACCCGGTTACATTCCATTTTTGGATGCAAAACGCGAGTAGCCGTGCGGAGAGTGTTTAAACCTTAGCAGGCGCTGACATCGAACTTTGCCCACGATCTGGGTTGGGCTCCACAGGTGCATTAACAATCGCAGCTAACTTGTCAGAACCGCCCACATACTTACCATCGATCCAAATTTGTGGAACAGTAATAGGCGTCTTCGGGCCAACAATGGGCTTAACTCGCGCAAGCATCTCGTATAGATCTAGCGGGTTGGTTATGACATCTCGATATTCATAGTCAATACCTGCTGTCTCCAAATACGTTTTAGCATTCACACAGTGTGGGCAACTAGCCTTTCCAAACACGTGGTTGCCGGAAATAGAAGTGCGCTTGGCATGATGCTCTATGACCGCTTGAGTTAGCATACCGCGATTCAAAGCACCACCTTGTCCAACAATTTTTCCTTCAACTAATACAATAGGCGCATGCCAACCACCTTTTAGCAATGGCTTATACCATTCGGACAGCCAATCTCTGGTTTCGAGTTCAACTTCAATACCTTGCAACTCGTTTTGCATTGTATCTTTGATGACGTCTGAGGTTAGCGCGCACTCGCCACAGGGGATAGAGACTTTGAATGGTCCGAATGAGCCTGCCCATCGGTACACTAGAATTTTGATTGGATCTGCCATTTAGGTACCGTTTTGTTATTAAATTCGATAGAGATACTACAGTTTGCCACGAATTGTAGCGCTATCACAATCCGCGCGCTAGCTCCTGTTTTTGCTGATGTCAGTGTCACTCACCACTGAGTCCGCTGCGCAAAGCGTCGTAGCTAGGTTTCACCTGATGATTTTCATCCAGATACAACGGCGAGGTAAATCGTCTGAACGAATAGCGGTCGGTAAACCCCCAGGTTTGTAGTACGGTGCACCGAGGTTGGGCAAGGCAAGTTTCTGCCACACGTTCATACACTTCTGCTTGTACCTCTTCTGTATCGTCGCCCACAATGGCTACATCCAACTCGGTAACATGTATGTCTAGCCCACGCGCCGCAATCTCTGCCATGTTGGCGGCGAATTCGTCGTACTGGTCGTAGCTAGAAAAGACATGCATTTGAAACCCTATTGCATCAACGGGCACTTCTCGTTCTAGTAGTCTATCTATAAGAGACAAAAAGTCGTCAAATTTACGACCTGCAAAGCCGATGTCAAATTCATTCAATACAAGTGTGGCGTTAGGGGCTAGCTCACGTGCCTGAAGGAAAGCGGTATCGATATAGCCCTCTCCCATGGCTTCAAACCAGATGCTGTCGCGCAAGCCATCTTCTTCACTGATCGGCTCATTAACAACGTCCCAGTAGTCCACTCTGTCAGCGTATCGTGTCATTACCCGCGTGATGTATTCACGCATGTGGACTTCTCGGTCTTCGGGTTCAGTCTGTTCAACCCACGAGGGCAGGCTGGTATACCAGATTAAGGTGTGGCCGCGCACCTCCATGTCGTAGAATTCTGCAAAATTTAGGAGTGTGTCCATGTCAGCCCATTCGAAGCGCCCCGGCAGCGGATTAATGGCATCCCATTTCATTGAGCTCTCAGGGCTCATCACACCGAACTCACTGCCAGCGAAGGCTTCATACACACCGCCATCAGCTTGCAGGTAGAACACCGGCGACACCGCACTGCCAAATGCCACGCCACTGCCTGCAACTGCATTGCGCAAGCGCTCGCCGCCGCGTTCGAACGCGTCGGCGTCGAGTACCTCAAGGGTGATCTGATTAAGCCCCGTGAGTAATGGGTCGTCTGCATCCCGAGTGAGAATATCAATAACGAGTGTGCCTGCTGAATCAGGAACCACTTGCAGGATCTGAATCTCAGGTGTTCGCGGGTCTGGTGTCAGGATTGCACTCGGGGGAGGGTTTTGCAATTCGATAGTGGGGACAGTGCCATTTCTATCCGTACCGATCAAGAAAATAGATACCGGATCGCCCACGCGCACAGTGTAGTCGGCCACAGGTTCAATACCGGGTGGCACGTTGGGTATACCGGCAAGGTTGCTCGGCTCGTCAACCGCAATGAGCACCATTTGCGAACTTCGGTAGTTGCTGTTATCCGGGTCAATGGCCACAGCTGTGAACTCTGTAATGCCTACATCACCTTGCAGTGGTGTCCATTCAAGCGTTCTTGTGCCATCACGGTTGTCGTCAAAGCTCGCGCCTGGGGGTAGCTCTTGGCCGAACATCCCAGGTAGATCCCCTTCAGGATCAACAGGGTCAAAGAGTAACTGCAGCGTTTGCCCAGCTTCTATTCGAACATTGGCTAGCCCTTCAAAGAAGGGAGGCGCATTGGTTTCGGGATCCACATCGTTGGGTACTGTGATAACCGCGTCTGGAAGGCCGGCGTCGAAGTCCTCTTGGGTAAATTCGTTTGCCTCTTTAGCTTTGCTAATTCGTGGGCCAGTATCACGCAGAGCTTGGAATTGTGTGATCGTGTGTAATTCAGAATCGAAGGCTACCGGCTCATCATCGGCCGACGGGCCTTCAGTAAGCGGTGGGTTAGGCAGTTCAGCCAAGCCAACAGGCGCACCGTCAACAGGCGCACCGTCAAGAGGTGCTTCGTCAAGAGGTGCTCCGTCAAGAGGTGCTTCGTCAAGAGGTGCTTCGTCAAGAGGTGCTTCGTCAAGAGGTGCTTCGTCAAGAGGTGCCTCGTCAAGAGGTGCCTCGTCTATCGGTGGGCTCGGTGTTCCAAGCGCTGATCCGTCATTGTTGGCTACGTCGTCGTCGCTACCGCCATCTCCTCCTCCACCACAGGCGCTTAAGCCAAGTGTCATGAGCAGTAGTGCACAAAGATTGGTCCATTTCGAATTCATCAGCGCTGGCAGTGTCCCGTTATTGATCTAGGAATAGGTATATGGCTCACCGGGTACAGCGTGAAATTCGGCGAGTCAACACCGAGAAGGTTAGCGAAATTGTGGCGTACAGAACGGGTAATTTCTCGCAAAAGCCAATTGTTTACCTTCTGGTTTGAGGAACAGTGCCAATTTTGGTTCCTTATCGCCTCAAATGGCTCGTTATTCCTCTGACTCGGCTATTTAAGCGCCTCGTACGCTGTCTCATCAAACCCCAGCAATAAGCCTGCTTTATGTTGAATGACGGGGCGTTTGATCATGCTGGTGTGCTCAAGCATCAGCTCGATAGCACGGTCTTCATCTATATCCTGTTTCTGCGCTTCATCGAGTTTGCGCCAGGTGGTACCCCGCCTATTGAGTAAGGCCTCCCATCCTAGCGCTTTACTCCAAGCTGTAAGGGTTGCCTCCTCAATACCTTTCTTTTTGTAGTCGTGAAACTCATAGCTGACGTCATTGGCATCCAGCCACTTTCGTGCTTTTTTTACCGTATCGCAATTCGGAATGCCGAATACCGTGACGTCAGCCATTATTAGTCAACCACCCTGAGCAACTCGTTAATACCTACCTTGCTGCGTGTTTTCTCATCAACTCGCTTAACAATAACGGCACAGTAAAGGCTGTATTTGCCATTGCTTGATGGCAGGTTGCCTGATACGACCACTGAACCTGCTGGAATACGTCCGTAAGTGACTTCATCGCGCTCACGATCATAGATGCGTGTGCTTTGACCCAGGTATACGCCCATGGAAATAACTGAGCCTTCCTCAACAATCACACCTTCTACCACTTCAGAACGTGCACCGATGAAGCAGTTGTCTTCAATAATTGTGGGAGAGGCTTGTAAAGGTTCTAGTACGCCACCGATGCCCACACCACCTGATAAATGCACGTTCTTACCAATCTGGGCGCAAGAACCTACAGTGGCCCAAGTATCAACCATGGTGCCTGAATCGACGTAGGCGCCAATGTTGACGTAAGAGGGCATGAGTACGGTATTGGTAGCAACGAAGCTACCTTTACGGGCCATAGCAGGTGGTACTACGCGCACGCCAGAGGCTTGAAACTGCTCTGGTGTCATGTCACCAAACTTGGATGGTACTTTGTCGTAGAACTGAGTGTATCCACCAGCAGCCATAGGCGCGTTGTCACGCAGGCGGAATGACAGCAATACGGCCTTCTTCAGCCATTCGTTGACTTTCCATTGGCCAACACTTTGTCGTTCAGCGACACGAGCTTCACCTGAGTCAAGCATTGCAATGGCTTGTTCAACAGCCTTGCCCACGTCGCTACCCGCTTGTGACGGGTTGATGTCAGCGCGGTTTTCCCATGCATCATTGATGATGCTTTCAAGTTCGCTCATGTTCTAAGTGTTCTCAGGTTATTAATGGATAGTGGAAAAAATAGGTAAACGATGCGTTTCGAAGCTGGTGTTTTGTTAACTCTTCAGCTGTGTTTTTTAAGGCATTCAACGATGCGCGTCGCGGCATCAAGGCAATCTGCAATTGGGGCAACGAGTGCCAGTCTTAGTCGATGTGCACCGGGGTTGGCGGTGCCATGGGTTTCGCGAGCCAGAAAGCTGCCCGGTACTGTTCGAACGTTGTGTTCTGCCAGTAGTTGACGTGTAAAAAACTGATCATCTAGGGGGAGTTGAGGCCATAGATAAAAGCCAGCAGGTGGTGTCGCCACGTTTAGTTCAGGGGACAAGACGTTGATAACACCTTTGTATTTTGCGTCGTACGCACATCGGTTGGCTTCAACGTGTGTCTCATCCGACCAAGCCGCAATGCTGGCATCTTGCACCGCACCCGACATCGCGCACCCTTGGTATGTACGGTATTCGACAAAACGCTTAATAATGTTGGCATCGCCGGCTACAAAGCCCGAGCGCAGTCCGGGCAAGTTTGAACGCTTGGACAGGCTATGAAAAACAATACAGCGCTCAAAAGTGCTGTTTCCCATATCGTTGGCAGCCTCGAGAAGTCCGCAAGGCGCGCCGTGTTCTTCACGATAGATTTCGCTGTAGCACTCGTCGCTAACAATTACAAAGTTATGCTGGTGGGCTTTTTCTATTAAGCGCTGTAAAGCTTGTTTGGAATTTACGGCCCCTGTGGGGTTGCCAGGCGTACACACATAAATCATCTGGCACTGGTCTAACTGTGCATCGCTGAGGCCATCCAGATTATCGTCTGCATTTTCGTCAATGGTGTAGAAGTCTGGTTGGCAACCCGCGAGTAGGGTGGCACCTTCGTAAATTTGATAGAACGGGTTTGGCATGAGCACTGAACGCGCGTTCTGTTTGTTGTCTAGCAAGCACTGGGCGATAGCAAACAACCCTTCACGTGTTCCATTGACCGGAATGACATGTTGCTCTGCAATAGTGCTGCTGCGGCTTGCGTCAATGTGAAAACGCCGGCACAACCATTGAGCCATAGATTCACGAAGTGCATCTGAACCTCGCGTAGACGGATAGTTTTCCAGTTTAGCTAACCCTGCCACCAGAGCGTCTAGAGCGAACTGTGGGGCTGCATGTTTGGGCTCGCCAACGGATAAGGACACCGCGTGGATGTCAGCCGGTTCGACGCCTTCGAGCAATTGTCGAAGTTTTTCGAAGGGATAAGGTTGTAAAAGGTCTAGGTCTGCGTTCATCCAGCGTATTATACGGGACGGTTGGCCACTCAAGAGCAGTAATAGCAATGCAACACCATCAGGATCACGAACAAATAGTTGCTCGAGTGGAGCGCTGGGCTGAATCTGTGGTGATAGGACTCAACCTTTGCCCGTTTGCGTCAGGCGCGTTGCGCCGCGGGCAGCTCAATATTGTTGTGGCGGATGACAAAACAGCCGAGTTGTGTTTGCAACAAATGGCCGATGAGGCCGACGATCTGCTGGACGGAGATCAGCAGGCAACTACCTTGTTTGTTCTGCCTGAAGGCTTTGAGAACTTCGATGATTACCTCGATCTGCTCGCCTTGGGCGAAGCGCTGCTTGAGGACATAGGGTTAGAGGGCGAGCTGCAGCTGGCAAGTTTTCATCCACAGTATCAGTTTGACGACACAGACTACGATGATGTGGAAAATTGGACTAATCGCGCCCCGTATCCCATTCTGCATTTGCTCACTGAAGTCAGCGTGGCTGACGCGGTAGATTCGCATCCTGATATCGACAGCGTGCCGGAGAACAATATCGACAGACTGGAGGCTATGGGCACTGAGATGCTGGAAGCTCTAAATCGTGCCGCCGATGGCTAACCGTTGGTGATAGAGAATTAATTCCATGCGCAGCATAAGTGCTTGAACCGAACGTTGAGACAAAACCATGAAAGCAGTTGGATTCAAAAAATACCTGCCCATCAAAGATGATGATTCATTCCTCGATCTCGACGTGGAAAAGCCGGTTGCCACAGGGCGTGACATTTTGGTGTCGGTTCAGTCAATTTCAGTAAATCCGGTAGACATTAAAGTACGCACGTCGAAAGATTCCATTGAGGATCCGGCGCGTATCATTGGCTTCGATGCTAGTGGCACAGTTGAATCGGTTGGCGAAGACGTCACCTTGTTCAAGGCAGGCGACGAGGTGTTTTATGCTGGCGATCTGACCCGATCAGGCAGCAATGCTCAATTCCAGTTGGTTGATGAGCAGATTGTCGGTCGAAAGCCAAAAACATTGTCATTTGCACAGGCTGCCGCTTTACCACTCACCGCTCTGACAGCCTATGAGAGTTTTTTTGATCGCCTGAATATCGATATTTCTGGAGCTAACAAAGGCGAATCCATACTGATCATTGGTGCTGGAGGCGGTGTTGGCTCAATCGGCATTCAATTGGCAAAGACTGCCGGGTTAAAGGTGATTGCCACGGCGTCGCGCAAAGAGTCTGCGGATTGGGTGACATCACTCGGTGCTGACCACGTGGTCAATCATCATGAAAACATGGTGGAGCAAGTGCACGCTTTGGGTCTGAATACGGTTGATCACATCGCTATTTTCAGTGACAAAGTGCATTGGGATGCGTGTGTCGCGCTTATTCGTCCGCAAGGGGGCATCGTGGCTATTGGCGATCAGAATTCAGATTTCCCTATGGCGGGTTTAAAAGTCAAAAGCGCCAGCTTGCATTGGGAGTTTATGTTCGCTCGGGCCATGCATAAAACACCAGACATGATTAAGCAACATGAATCGCTGAACTATGTCGCTGACCGTGTTGACGATGGAACACTAAAAACGACGTTGAGCGAAACGATTTCACCTATCAATGCCAGCAACTTGAAAAAGGCGCATGGCTTGATTGAGCAGGGTAATGCCATCGGTAAAGTGGTCTTGGATGGCTGGAGCTAGTCCAAAAGCCGTCGATTAGTGTCGTGAACAAGGCAAGCTACCCATCGGCTTCCGTGGGAGCTTGCCTCGTTTGACATTACGCTGATTTAAATTCAGCGCAACTCTGTCAACTCAGGTGCTTCTTGAAAAAATCCAAGGTGCGTGTTTCAGCCAGCTGAGCAGTAGCTTCGTTATAACGCGGCGTAGAGTTGTTGTGAAACCCGTGCTTCGAATTCTCGTACACATGTCGGATGTGGTCTTTTCCACCGGCAACGAGTGCAGCTTCGAATTCTGGCCACTGGGCGTTAATGCGGTCATCATCACTAGCTGTTTGTACCATGAGTGGTGCTTGCATAGCAGCCACGTCGGCAGCGTCTGGCGATGAACCATAGAAAGGCACTGCGGCATGAAGATCAGCACCCATCACAACAGCTAGATGGTTGGTCGTGCCACCACCCCAGCAAAAACCCACAGAGCCCAGTTTGCCTGTTGACAGTTCATGGTTTTGAACAAAGCGCGCACTATTAAGCATGTCGCGTTTCAATTTGGTTTGATCGAGACTTTTCTGCAATATTTTGCCGTCATCATCGTTGCCTGGATAGCCGCCAACCGGTGATAGACCATCAGGTGCTATGGCAAGAAAACCCATGGTAGCGAAACGTCGAGCGACGTCTTCGATGTAAGGATTAAGGCCACGATTTTCATGGATAACAATCACTGCTGGATGCGGCCCCGCCTCTGCTGGCTGAACTAGATAGGCGCGCATTTCTCCAGATGTACCTTCTGGAGAGGCGTAGTCAACATAGTTGGCTTTGATACGTTCGTCGGTGAACGAAATGGTTTGAGCTTGAGCGTATCGCGGCAGAAGCGACTGTGCCATAGCGAGTCCTGAGACACCGGCAATAGTCATGGCGCTGGCTTTTTGCAAGAAATCCCGACGTGTCATACCGGTGTGACAATACTCATCATACAGGTCATAAATTTGACGATCGACGTCTTCCGGTGCAATGTGTGTGGCGTCGTTTTGCCCAGTCATGGTGAATCTCCTATGGTTTTAAAATTTGAGTGTTTAACTACTGTACGCATCAATGCGTGTCTATGGTTTATTTGTTAGTGGCATTCACTATCAACAATCGACCGCTAAACTACACAAAGTTCCCGCCCAATTTGCAGCCGCCTGTGCAGCTTCTCCCAACAAGGTCGCGCCGCGTCAATACTTTCATCTGGTAGGGCGTATTCATTTTTTTTAATTCCTTCGAGCTGAATAAAAAAATTGAGCTGTGGATTCTCGGGTGCGAACTATGCTTACACATTAGCTCTATGGATGTGGATGGAATAGCAATGGCTGGAAATGATGCGCTTGATAATTTTCTCAAGCAGCTGAAAAGCTCAAGAGGTAAGTCCGGTAGAGGAGGTGGCTCTTCAGGCACTTTTGTGTCCACTGGCGGCAATGGCAGTTTTTTAGGTATGGGTGCACTTATAGTCCTGGGGCTAATTGCGTACTCTATGTATACCGCCGCTTACACTGTGCCCAGTGATTCGGTTGGGATTGTGCAGCGCTTTGGGGCGTATTCGACGGAACGCACATCAGGTTTGCATTTCAAACTGCCTCTAGGAATAGACAAGGTCACCATCCTGCCTGTTAAACGGCAGTTGAAGCAGGAATTTGGTTTCTACACATCAGGTGCAACCAATACCAGTCAAGCCCGAAGCAACGATCTGGCGCAACAGAGCCAGATGGTAACGGGAGACTTGAACGCAGCATTAGTTGAATGGGTGGTTCAGTACCGTATTTCAGAGCCGCTTAAATATCTTTTTGAAGTGCGCAACCCTGGCGAGACACTTCGAGATTTATCGGAGTCTGTGATGCGTGAAGTGGTTGGTGATCGCACGGTAGATGAAGTCATCACTATCGGTCGACAAGAGATAGAAGATGAGGCACTCGTTAATATGCAGGATCTGGTGAGTAAATATGCCATTGGTGTGAGTATTGACCAGGTGCAGCTGAAGAACATCAATCCGCCGCGCCCTGTTCAGGAATCGTTCAACGAGGTGAATCAAGCGCAGCAAGAAAAGGAAAGCCTGATAAACGCGGCAAGACGTGAGTACAACAAAGTTATTCCGCTAGCCGAAGGCGAAAAGGATCAGCGTATTCGCGCCGCTGATGGTTATCGCTTGAAACGTATCAATGAAGCAGAGGGAGACGCATCACGATTTAACGCCGTATTCACCGAATATCAGAAAGCGCCTGTGGTTACTCGTCGCAGAATTTATATTGAAACCTTGCAAGAAGTGTTACCTAATTTAGATAGCAAGATAATTGTGGATGATAGCTCTCAACAAATTCTACCGCTGATGCATCTTAATCCTGGTCAGGAGACCTTGCGATGAAAATCATACACATAGCATTTGCCATTGTTTGTCTGGGTGTTGTATTGTTGGCCTCCGGATTTTTATATACGGTTGATGAAACTGAACAAGTTATCATTACTCAGTTTGGCAAGCCTGTGGGTGATCCGAAAACTGAAGCGGGTTTGAAATTTAAAACCCCTTTTATTCAGCAAGTAAATCCTATTGATAAGCGCATTCTGGAGTGGGACGGGGCACCGAGCAACATGCCGACAAAAGACAAGCTTTACATCGCTGTTGATTTGTTTGCACGTTGGAGAATCACAGATCCATTGCAGTATTTCCTGCGCTTACGTGACGAGCGTAGCGCTCAATCGCGCCTAGACGACATTTTGGGTAGTGAAACCCGGAATGCCGTGGCCAAACACGAACTCATTGAAATTGTGCGAACCACTAAAGATCGGGAACCACTACGAGATGCGTTTCTTTCAGAGTCTGATCTGAATACTTTGGGCGGTTTGGTACCGATTCGTAAAGGTCGGGCGTTAATAGAAGAGGAAATATTCAGCGCTGCTGCTCCAAAAATTGAAGTGTTTGGAATTGAGTTGTTGGATATCCGGTTCAAGCGGATCAACTACAACGAAAGCGTTCGTCCAAAAATCTACGAACGTATGATTAGTGAGCGTCGTCAAATTGCTGAGCGGTTTCGTTCTGAGGGTAACGGAGAGGCTGCGCGTATCAATGGTAATCGTGAACGAGAACTGAACAGGATTCGTTCTGAAGCTTATCGTGAGGTGGAGCAAATCCGTGGTACTGCCGATGCTGAAGCTACCGGGATTTATTCTTCGGCTTATAACCAATCGACAAAGGCTGCTGACTTTTATGAATTTCAGCGAACCATGGATATGTACAAGTCAGTTATGGAGACTAACTCTACGCTAATAATGAGCACCAGCAGTGAGGCTTGGGAGTATCTGACATCTATGGACCCAAACGCTGAAGACGACGAAGAACAGTAAACATTATTTGAAAATGGCAATGTTACATATCAGTGCATTGCCATTGCTAATGAGGGGTTATGTGAGTGGTGGTACGTGTTATGTTTCACCAATGTCTTAAAAACGTGCGTAAAATTTCGTACGTTTTAACCTCTAGCTAGAAGTTTTTTTACGCCTAAGTTCATATTATGGAACATAATCCCTAACTGCTTGATGATACTTGCCTCCCTGTTAGGTGCGCCTTATATTTGATGCACACGCTATCAAAGGTAATCGCATGTTTCGCTCTGATATTCAAGATTTACACTCGAATGCGCAAGCTGCTGAAATTATTGCATCGGTAAACGCCATATCAAATAGCGTTGTTCTCTCAACCAGCTTTGGCCATTATTCGGCGGTACTGCTCAAGCTGGTTACTGATGTTGCGCCACGCACGCCAGTACTATGGGTTGATACTGGTTACAACACAGAGCAAACGTACCGCTACTGTGAGTTATTAAAAGATCGGCTCAACCTGAATCTGCATATTTACCATCCTCAACGTAGCGTGACGCATCGCTCTGCATTGGGAGGAAAGGTAGAGCCAAACGATGATGGCTTTCAAGAGTTTGTTGATGAGATAAAATTGGAGCCATTCAGACGAGCGCTTAGCCACTTTGAGCCTGAGTATTGGTTGTCGGGTATTCGTGGAGAAGAAACTGAGCACCGTCGTTCGCTGGGCATCTTGTCAGAAGGTCCTAATGGGATAAAAAAGGTAGCACCGTTGTATTATTGGGCAGAAAAAGATCTCACTAATTTTATGATTGAACACGACTTGCCATTCGAAGAAAACTACGTTGATCCGACAAAGCTAAGTGCAAAAAACGAGTGTGGTTTGCACTGCCGGCTGTAGGCATGATGCGGGTTGCATGGTTCTGGACTCAACCCAAACCACCAGTTGTCTACGCCAAAGTCACGCCATCTGCGCGAGGGCAAGAACCGCCATCTGCGCGAAGGCAAGCCACGTCATCTGCTCGAGGGTAGGCCACGTCATCTGCGCGAAGGCGGAGATTCATGTGGGCCGAAGTAAATACCAGTATTCAAGATTCTCGCCTGCGTGGGAATGACGGTTAGGCGATACTTTTGTCAAGGTTCTCGCCTGCACAGGAACGACGTTTAGGGCAAGCTCTCAACTAGGTGCCGAATCGAATTGGCGTAGTAGTTCAGCAGTTGCTGCTCATCTGGGTTAGCTTGCAGTAGGCCATCAGCCTCCAATAGTGCTCCGCGCATAACGAGCATGCGCACTCCAACATCTACCGCATAATTATCATCACCGCGTGGTATGTACGCTCTATAGCCGGCTTGTTGCAATTGGTTCAACAGTGCAAGCACGTCAGCTTTAAGTTCAAGAATACTGAAACTTCGCAGCGGATCGGCGATAATAACCGTGGTAACCAATGACACAGGCAGTATGGGTACGATGTTGCCAATGCGCTGCATCATATCTGCTGCCAGTGGCGTAACATCATTTAACTGATTTAGACCCAGAGACCGCTCTTTCATCCAAGCGCGAAGTGATACAGGAACGCCAAAATTCACGCAGGCATACCCATTCTTGTATCGTGTTCCAAGCAGTTTTTTCCAAGCTACTTTGCTAACGTGTTTGATGATAACGCCCATAGCGAACAACGATGAGCGTCGCGGCAATTGCTCTAATGAACGCAACAAGCTTCTATCTTCCATCACTCGATCGTAGTTAATGCCTACCGGTATAAACACAATGTCGCGCTCACCGTCAGGGTCGAAGCCTCGAGTCATGTAACCGAGTAAACCGAGCTTTGCTGGTTTTAAATGACCATCAAGGCTGAGTTTTCCTTCAGGAAACACCGCTTGTGGTACTCCACCTTGGGCGGCCATTTGTACGTAGCATTCCAACACACGCCTGTACAGAGGGTCACCAGAATCACGCCGCACGAAATATCCTCCCATGGCGCGAATCAATTGCTGTAGCGGCCAGATTCTTGCCCATTCGCCTACTGCATACGACAAGGCTGTGCGCTCAGCGGCAAGGTAGGTGGCAAGGATATAGTCCATATTGCTGCGGTGGTTCATTAGAAAAACCACGCTGCTGTCAGGGCTTATATCTTTAAGGGTTTCGTCTTCAGAAAACCCTAAACGGACCCTGTAAAATGTGTGCACCACGTGACGGGCCAGCCAGTAGGCGCCCTTGAAATACACTAGAGCATTGAAGGCCGGCACGATCTCTCGTGCGTAGGTGTTTACTCGTTGCATTAGTGCTTCGCGTGGAATGTCTTCTTCACGGGCTAACTGATCGATCATTTCGATGACATGCGGGTGATAGCTGAGTCGATCTACCAGAACCGTACGCTTGGTCAGTTTGAAGCTGGGGAGTTGTAGCGCCAGGCGCGAGTTCACCTCGTCGATGAGCTTGTTGGCGCGACGCCGCAGCACCCAACGTGCCGAAGGTAGCAAAAAGTGCTGTAGCAACCAAAGGACTGCAATACTTAGAAACAGCCAGACAAACCATAGGGGGAGTTCAACAGTCGAGTTCACACTAATCAGGCCTGCAGTTAATGGGTAGCAAGAATGGCGGGGCGCAGGAAGAGTATACTTGTCGGCCCTTATTACTGTTTAGAAGCCCTAGCATTGTATGTCTGCCGAATCGGAGTTCGACTGTCGTTTTGACCACTTGGTGCTGTGCACCAACGAGCTAGCCAGCGGCGCTCGATGGTTTGAAGAAAAAAGTGGTGTTTTGATGGACAAAGGTGGCAGTCATCCGCTGATGTCTACGCACAACCGCCTAAGCGCTCTGTCCGATAATTCCTTTATGGAAATTATCGCCATTGACCCTAAAGCCCCAGCGATTCCTCAAGCGCGCTGGTTTGATCTTGATAGCCCCGGGTTCCAACAGTATCTCAAGCAAGCTCCTGCGCTGGCTACTTGGGTGGTTGCCACTGATAATCTCGAGGCTGCTTTGAACGCTGCGCGCGAGGCGGGCATTGACGCTGGGGAGTCCGTTGCGAGTACTCGGGGAGAACTTCACTGGAATATAGCCGTCAGAGCCGATGGAACCCTAGCATGTGGTGGGGCGTTCCCGATCCTTATACAATGGCCAACGGGGATTAACCCAGTGAATAGTATGCAGGATCAGGGCTTACAGCTAAAATCACTCAGTGTGCAGCACCCCGAATCCGACAAATTGCTTAACGCTTTGATGGCTATCGGTGCTGAGCACCTTGTTGAGGTTAATGAGGGACCGGTTTTGCTGAGGGCACAGATGAGCTGCGAAGACCGATCGTTCGATCTGCGTTCTTAGGCGCATCTGCACCCTCGTATGCACCTTGGGGTGTTAAATGTTACAAATAACCACGGAAAATTACTATCCATGTCAAACAAGAGTCCAGTAGAGCTTGAACAATGGCGTGCTCTAGAGGCACATCAACAGAGTGTGGCAAGCACCAGTTTGCGTGAGCTCTTTGCCAACGATGCCAATCGGTTTGAGAAATTCCAGCTCAATGCAGCAGGCATTTTTCTGGATTTTTCAAAAAATCATATAACGCAAGAAACGCATCAGAAGCTTATCGCTCTAGCTGAAGCCAGTGGCGTACAGGCCAAGTTCAAGGCCATGTTTTCAGGTGAAATTGTCAACACCACGGAAAAGCGTCCGGTATTGCATACCGCTTTGCGTTATCAAGGCAGCGATCCTATTCTGGTGGAAGGCAAGGATGTGATGCCGGGTGTGCGAGAAGTACTGGATCGTATGCGTGTGTTCACGCAGCAGGTTCGAGATGGCAGTTGGACAGGTTTTACTGGCAAACCCATCACGGATGTTGTCAATATCGGCATTGGTGGTTCAGATCTAGGCCCCCTAATGGCGGTAGAGGCTCTGGCCCCGTTTGCTCACGAACTGCTTACTATTCATTTTGTATCCAACGTCGATGGGTCTCACCTGGTATCCACTCTTAAAAAGGTGAATCCGGAAACAACATTATTCGTTGTAGCCTCCAAAACCTTCACTACTCAGGAAACGCTGACCAACGCGCATTCGGCCCGTGATTGGTTTTTGCAAAGTGCGGCAACTGACGCTGATGTGGCCAAACACTTTGCGGCGCTGTCTACGAATGCCGATGCGGTCTCGACTTTCGGCATCGACACCAACAATATGTTCGGATTCTGGGACTGGGTAGGTGGTCGTTATTCTTTATGGTCGGCTATTGGTTTACCGCTTGCCTTATCTATTGGTATGGACCGCTTCGAGGAATTTCTTAGTGGTGCTTATGAGATGGACCGGCATGCGCTGGAAGCACCATTGGCTGAGAACATGCCAGTCACTTTGGCATTACTCACCGTTTGGTATAACAATTTCTGGGGAGCGCCCAGTCACCTGATTGCACCTTACGATCAATACTTACATCGCTTTCCGGCCTACTTGCAACAGCTCACCATGGAAAGCAACGGCAAGTCGGTGCATCATGATGGTACAGTGGTGAACATGGCCACTGGGCCTGTTGTCTGGGGCGAACCCGGTACAAATGGGCAGCATGCGTATTTTCAGCTTGTACATCAGGGCACGCACTTAATACCCACTGATTTCATTATGGCAATGCAAAGCTTGAATCCTTTAGGCATTCATCATGAGTTGTTGATGGCCAACTGCTTTGCACAATCTGAAGCCTTGATGATGGGTAAGAACGCCGATGAGCTACATGCAGAGATGAAGCAAAGTGGTGCGTCTGAAGATGAGATAGGCGAGCTTACTGGGCATCGTACTTTCCAAGGTAATCGGCCGAGCAACACCTTGTTAGTGCAACAGTTAACGCCCAAAGCATTAGGGTCACTTATTGCTTTGTACGAGCAGAAGGTATTCGTTGAGGCGGCTATTTGGGATATCAATGCATTTGATCAGTGGGGGGTGGAGCTTGGTAAGGCTCTGGCTAAATCGATACACGGTGAGATTCAGGAAGGCTTAACAGTAAAATCTCACGATGCATCGACCAACGGGCTCATCAATCGCACTCTAAAACTAAACAATACTCTGGCATAAAATAATGGCGCAGAAAAAGAAAAAGAGCTCGAAGAAAGCTCTAGCTATGTCAGCAATGGCGGTTCCAGATAACGTTGAAGAACTGCCGCTAACCGATTACACCCAGAAGGCCTACTTGGATTATTCCATGTACGTCATTCTCGATAGAGCGTTGCCACATATCGCTGATGGTTTAAAACCCGTTCAACGGCGCATTATTTACGCAATGTCTGAATTGGGTTTGTCGGCCGCCTCCAAGCACAAAAAATCAGCAAGAACAGTGGGTGATGTGCTCGGTAAATTCCACCCGCACGGTGATACTGCTTGCTATGAAGCGATGGTGCTCATGGCGCAGCCGTTCACCTATCGCTATCCACTGGTTGATGGGCAGGGCAACTGGGGATCGCAAGATGATCCTAAGTCGTTTGCTGCGATGCGTTATACGGAATCCAAGCTCACACGTTTTTCAAAGTCTTTGTTGCAGGAGCTAGGGCAGGGCACGGTTGATTTTGTACCCAATTTTGATGGCACACTCATGGAGCCCTCGTTACTACCTTCAAGGTTGCCAGGTATTTTGCTCAACAGCACCACAGGTATTGCAGTTGGTATGGCTACCGACATACCACCTCACAATCTTCGTGAAGTGGGCCAAGCTTGTATTCATTTACTGGATAAGCCCAAGGCCACTCTCGATGATATGCTGGAATACATCAACGGCCCAGACTATCCAACAGACGCTGAGGTGATTTCCTCGCCCGAAGATATCCGTAACATGTACGCCACAGGGCACGGCAGTTTGCGTGCCCGAGCAATCTATGTGCAAGAGGACAATGACATCATCATTACCTCACTGCCATTTCAGGTGTCTGGTTCAAAAATATTGGAGCAGATTGCGCAGCAAATGATTGCCAAGAAGCTGCCGATGGTCGAAGACCTACGTGATGAATCGGATCATGAGCACCCAACACGTTTAGTTATAACCCCTCGCAGCAATCGGGTTGAGGTTGATAGCCTCATGCAGCATCTGTTCGCCACGACCGATCTTGAGCGCACTTATCGCGTCAACATGAACATGATCGGACTCAATGGGCGTCCAAAGGTCAAACCACTGCTAGAGATTCTAGTGGAGTGGCTGAGTTACCGAATGGAGACGGTAAGACGGCGCTTGCAGTGGCGATTGGATAAAGTTGAAGCACGCCTGCACATCCTCGAAGGTTTGTTGATCGCGTACCTTAATATTGATGAGGTCATCGCTATTATTCGTAACAACGATGAACCAAAACCTGTGTTGATGAGTCGCTTTAAGATCAGCGATGAGCAAGCAGAGGCTATTCTAGAACTGAAACTTCGTCATCTTGCACAACTTGAAGAGATGAAGATTCGTGGCGAGCAGGATGAGCTGGCAAAAGAGCGTGACAAGCTGCAAGCCACGCTGGGCTCTGACAGACGCATGAAAACACTGGTTAAAAAAGAGCTTCAGGACGATATAGATACCTACGGTGATGGGCGGCGCTCGCCTATTGTGCAACGCAATGCCGCACAAGCTATCTCTGAAGCTGATCTCATTCCCAGCGAGCCGATCACCGTCGTACTCTCAGAACGTGGGTGGGTTCGTGCTGGCAAAGGCTTCGATGTTGATCCTGTCGCACT
>JALZWO010000108.1 GCA_023300375.1 Granulosicoccus sp.
CGAGCATTTTACGCAGGGATTTATGGGCCTTGCTTGATCCAAACAATACGCCGTCAGGCACGATGATGGCGGCGCGGCCGCCGGTTTGCATGAGGCGTAGGAAGAGGGCGAGAAACAGGAGTTCGGTCTTCTTTGTTTTTACGACTTGCTGCAGGTCTTTGGCCGTGGATTCGTAGTCGAGATTGCCGGCGAAGGGTGGGTTGGCAAGGATTAGTGAGTATGTTTCGGCGTCGTTGTCAACGGCTTGTGCCAGTGAGTCTTTATATCGGATGTCTGGGCTTTCTATGCCGTGCAACATCATGTTCATGCTGCCTATACGGAGCATCGTGGTGTCGAAGTCGAAGCCGTGAAAGGTGCCGCTGTTGAATCGCTTGCGGGTCTTTGTGTCTTTATAGATGGCGTCGCTATGGTGTTCGTTCATGTATGCCGCTGCAGCCACAAGGAAACCAGCGGTACCGCAGGCGGGGTCGCAGATAACATCTTTGGGTGTCGGGGCGGTCATGTCGACCATCAGTTCGATGATATGACGTGGGGTGCGGAACTGGCCGTTCCGCCCAGCGCTGGCAATCTTGCCTAGCATGTATTCGTACAGATCACCTTTGGTATCGCTGGCGCTCATGTCGATGCTGTCCAGCTGATCAACCACGTTTTCCAGTACGCGTGGCGACGGCATCAGGAACATGGCGTCTTTCATATGCTGTGAGTAGGTGGAGTCCTCTTTTTCGTCACTTGCACCCAAGGTTTTGATGAACGGGAAGACTTCGTCACGCACTGTCGCAAACATCTGTTCGGCGGCGGTGTCTTTGAATAACGACCAGCGCAGCTTATTTTGTTTCTTGTTAAATATTGGTAATTCTATGGGCTTGCCGGAACGACTGGCTTTGCGTTCTGCCAGAGTCTGCAATTCGTCCAAACGCTTGATGAACAAGAGGTAGGTGAGCTGTTCAATGACGGACAGGGGGTTGGCGATGCCGCCGGACGCCATGGTGTCCCAGATGCGGTCGACTTTGGATTTCAGTTCGCCTGTGATCATTTATTAAAAGTTTGTCTGTATTTGGCTAATAAGTAATTTCATTGTATATCGGTTGAGGCGTTTCGTTCTTGTTATGACAACTGAGTCAGGTAGGTGTGAGTCTCTTAACTCGCCTCAGGATTAGGGATTAGATGTGAAGCATCTGACTGGTGATGGGGAAGGGTTTTAGAGAACTTCGTCAGTGGTTAATATCTCAATCGATATTTCCAGAACACTGATGGTCGATCAATATCGTCCAAGGACATGCGTATAGAAGAACTCCAGCGTGGTGGAAATTGATCCTATGCCAAAATGTTATACGCAACGGTCTTAGTAGTTGCTCAGCAGGTGGGGGTGAGCAAGTACTTGGCAAAAACTTACTGGTGATGTGGAAGCTCACCTCAACAACATGATGGTAGGTTTCTCGTACGTGGAAGTTAGTACGCCATGATGAGTGCGTGATGCTTCTCATAACCAAGCACTTGGTTAAAATGGTCTTTCGTAAACTATTAAGATAGATATTCAACGAAAATTTACGCAAATTTTCATGTATGTTCAGCCGCTATCAGATACGACGGCCTCTTGAGAACAATATATTTTACAAAGTAGATCTCAGGTATCCCTAACCGTTCTAGGGGTTCCTTAGGGTAATTGTATTCATTAAATCAAAAAAGCCTCTGAAATCAGAGGCTTTTTTAATGGTGAACATAGAAGACGATGTACTAACTGGTAGCCCTCGCATGGGTACACAGTAGTTATCGCTTCCTACTTGCTCAACGCTGCCGTTAGATCACCACCACCCCAAAGCACACTGTACTGTTCACAATGCACTAGAACGCTTTTGAAATCTGTTAGAGAAAGACCGTCTGGAAGGATGTAGTCCTGACCACCAGAGGTGGATTGCAACTCTCCCAACTGTACTGAGCCATCGGTGGCTGTTTTTCCAGTGACCTTATCGATGGACAATGGCGACAGGAATACTTTCAGATCAGGGCCACCCTTGGTTTTAAAACTCTTATCAAACCGGATCAATGTTTGGCCGTTTTCTTCGACGAGTTGCCAGCCACCCTTTACGTCATATTTTTTGCTGACAAATGTTTGGCCATCTGCCGCCGCCACAGGTGTATTAATGGTTTGTACTGCAACCGCTGACAGCACAATTGCCGCTACTAAGCCGCGTGCAAGGTTGGATTTTAAAAGTGTAGTAAGTTGCATTTTCATTGCTTCCGTTATCGACGAGATGTAAATATGTCCGATTTTACATCGTTAAGTTCGGTGTGAGGTATGCAGTGGGTTAGGTCGAGCACTTGTACTTGCAGAGGATAAATCGCAATTTGCAGTTTTTATTTTTAAATGCAGAGCCAACAGTTTTGGCTCTGCATGCACCACGGTTGCGGCTTGGTCAAATTACAACTTTGCCGAACCCAGCGACACATTAAACTCCCCACACCAGATGAATATCTCGTCAAAATCACTCAATTTCACTGATGCAGGCAAGACGTAAGTTTGTTCCCCTGTAATTGACTCTAAAGGTGCGATGTCTAGCTGAAATTCCCCATTTTTACCGATTGCTACAGAGGGCTGTGGAGCTCCATCGAGTGAGAAATCGTCACCCAGTACGATGTTCCAACCAGCGTCTGTTTTCACCACTTCTACTTGGCCGGTGGTTATATGGTCATTTGCACCAGAGAACGTACCCGATGCGGCAACATCGTGTGCTTGAAGGTGCAGTGATGCAACCAGTAGTGGGAGGGCAATCAGGAAGGAGAAATAGTTACTTTTCATAGCAGGCTCACGTGTGTTGTGACATAGAATTGTCGTAGTGGAATGTACTAACTGATCCGTTCAAAACTGCATATTGACTGAACGGTCAAAAACAAGATAATAGTATTGGACTGATTAGTCAACAACTATTTTCGTTGTTTACACTCCAACTGACTCCAGTCTGTACAAATTTGCAACACAAGCACCCAAACATCATGGCTAGACCGCGTAAATTTGATCGAGAAGACGTCCTTAACAGGATGAAGCTAGCGTTTTGGGAAAATGGTTTTAATGACATTTCCATGGACGACGTTGGACGTATCACCAACATGAATAGAGGAAGTATTTACAACGCGTTCGGTGATAAACGCGCTTTGTATCTGGAGGTCTTGGAGGTCTATGGAGACCAGCACTACGGTGCTGCAGTTAAATTGATCCAGCATTCGCAGAACACGTCGAGTGCGGTACGTGATCTTTACGATGCGGCCTTTAAAAGTATGGAAGAGGGCCGGACGCATTGGGGATGTTTTATGTGCAATGCGGCAGTCGAAGTTGCCCCAGTGGACACGGAGGTGGCCAACTTGGTGACAAAATATTTAACTACGCTGTCAACTGCATTCCTGAACTCGTTAGAAGAGAGCGACCAGCTTACGAGCCAAAACGACAGCCCAGCTATGAAATACAGTAAAAATCCCCAAAACCTTGCTGAGCAGTTAACCGCAAGTTATGTTGGATTCAACATTATGGCAAGAACAGGAGTAGCAACAGCATCGTTACAACGAATCTCCGATTCTGCAGTTGAAAGTGTTACTAGCTAAGACCCATCTCACCGATCTGTAGCGTCGATAACATCATGCGTTACCAACGCCTGGGTTAAATGAGTACTGTATTAACCGACTATCGACCGCGAATCCGCGGGTCTAACGCGTCGCGAAGGCCGTCACCTAAATAGTTTACTCCCAGTACGGTGAGAGAAATTGCCAGCCCTGGCCACAATACTCTGGACGGGTATTGCTGCATATAGTCAGTAGCATCAAAAAGAATGCGGCCCCAAGTAGGGAAGTCGGGTGGAAAACCTAGCCCAAGAAATGACAGAGCAGATTCTGTAATGATGGCGTTAGCAATGCCTAAGGTTGCAGACACCATAATCGGTGACATGACATTGGGAATAATGTGGCGTCGTATAAGTGCATTGTTTGAGGTGCCAATAGAACGCGCTGCCAGAATAAATTCACGCTCTTTTAGCGCCAACACATCGCCCCGAACAATTCGGGCCGTTGGCATCCAGGAGGTTAATCCAATAGCGGTAACAATCAATATGAATATGCCAGTTTCAGGACCAAATGCATTACTCAATGGCTGACGGAACAACATAACCATAACCAGTAATAACGGCAGCAGCGGTAGCGATAGGAATAGGTCGGTTAGGCGCATCAGAATGCTGTCGAGTCGCTGGTAGAAGCCTGCAAGCACGCCAATCAACGTTCCCAATAGCAACGCCAATAACATCGCGGCAAAGCCAACAGCCAATGAAACGCGTCCGCCTGCAATCATGCGTGCCAACATATCTCGCCCTAGTTGATCTGTACCAAAAGGGTGTGCCAGCGTCATGCCTTGATTACGTGAGCGTATATCAATGAACGTGGCTTCTATCGTCCATATCCACGGACCTAGTAGTACGCCAATAGTGATAAAGATGAAAAAACCACCACCGAACAGCGCCCCTTTATGTGATTTGAACTGATCCCACACATCCCACCGCTGACTACGGGGTTTGTGGTCGAGAGCGCTCTCCGTATCGGCCAGACTGCTGGGTGCTTTATCAGTCATAACGAATCCTCGGGTCGAGAATACCGTAGAGCAGGTCGGCTACCAGATTAAAGAAGACAATGAGAATGGCAAATATGAACGTCAGGGTTTGTACCATGGGTAGGTCATTTGCCTGAATAGCGGTAATAAGCAATTGGCCGATACCGTTTACTTTAAACACTTGCTCTGTAATAATTGCGCCTCCAAAAATGGCAGGTACACCCAGCGCAATAACGGTCACAACGGGGATTAATGAATTGCGTAATACATGGCTGAGCACCACCACTGTCTCACTAAGACCCTTTGCACGTACTGTGCGAACGTAGTCTTGATTGAGGTTATCGAGCATGGATGCCCGCATGAAGCGACTGATTTGTGCAGTGGTCTGTAGTGCAAGCACCATGACGGGCATGATCATTTGCTTTAGTTGCACTACAAAGCTGTCCCAGTCGGTGACTTGATGCGTGGTGTCGTAGATGGATGGAAACCACCCAAGGAATATTGAGAAAACAACGATAACCAGCACACCAGAGAAAAACGGAGGAATCGAAAACCCCACCATAGTGACAAATGTACCGACTTGATCAAAAACTGAGTACTGACGGTAGGCTGAGTAAATACCAATTGGAATGGCTATGAGGATGCCAACAATGTATGACATCCCAACAACCCAAAGTGTTTGTGGCATGCGCTGAACCACAATATCCATGACCGGGGAGCGAGTCTGCCAAGAGATGACACGCTGCTTTTCAGCGGCGAAGCTAGTGTTAAATAGCCAGTCTATAAAGTTGAGTGGCTCTACCCAAAAAAACTGCACTAACCATTTCCAGAATCGGATGTAGGCCGGCTCGCCTAAGCCAAGAGCCAAACGCATTTTCTCTTTTACTTCGGGTGGAACAGTCAGTGGCACTTGCGCCATTGGATCGCCTGGCGCAAGTTCAAGTAACAAAAATATTGTCAGGGCGATGAACAACAATGTCGGGATGGACGTTAAGAGTCTCCGCAGGGTGTAGGTTAGCATTGAATTTTTATTGTCTGCAAAAGCTGACTCGGGTGTCGGGTCAGCTTTTGCATTATTGGCCTAGTGAATTATCGAATTATTTTATTCGATACCAGTCAGCGGCATTCCATAGTTCACTGTCCCAGGTGCTAAGTATAACGCCACCCAGTGTGTTGGATTTACCCGATACTCGACCACGGTGTACTAACGGTATTAGAGCCCCATTGGAGACGATCATATCGTTCAATTCTTTGGAAATTTGATGCCTCTCGCTAGCCTCTGCGGTACGCTCTAGCTGTTTATAAAGTGTGTCGAAGTCATCACTACAAAAACGCGATATGTTTTCCCCTTGCCATTGTGTATCGGGTCTGGGCGCTTTGTCACACGTGTATTGGCCAAGGTAGCTTTGTGGGTCGGTACCATCGAATTCGTTAGCGTACATCTCTACATCTGCATAGAATTTCTGGAAAGTATCAGGTGAGCCTGGGTCACCACCAAAAAAGACAGAACCTGAGATGTTTCGAAGCTCAGACTCAACACCGATTTCCGACCACCATTGTTTGATCAATGCTTGAAAGTCTTGGCGAACAGCGTTAGTCGAGCTCTGATATAAATAGCTTAGTCGAACGCCGTCTTTGACACGAACACCATCAGCCCCCATTGCCCAACCGGCATCGTCGAGAAGCTTATTAGCGGCATCCATATCTTGCTTGTCGCAAGTAAACGAGGTTGATGCGTAGGCCTCTGGGGCCGGAACCAAATTACAGGTCACCTTACCTGCCTGACCGTAACCAATTTCAACGAGTAGAGGTCGATCGATTGCCAAGCTCAATGCTTGATAAACGGCTGGGTCGCTCAGTGAAGGGTGTGGTCCAATCACAGAGCGTTCGTCGGCGCTAAGGCTTGGGTCTGGGTTAGTTTGATTTAGCATGATGCGCTCAACAAGCGTTCCAAAAGCTGCTATGGATGTGCCCTTGCCACCTTTTTCCATGTTGGCGATAACGTCTGGAGCCAGTTGTAAGTTCCAAGCGTAGTCGAATTCGCCAGTTTCCATTACCGCGCGACCAGCGGCTGCAGCATCGCCGCCACCTTTGAAATTAACTTTAGCAAAGGCCGGTTTACCGTCTTCACGGAAATTATCATTGGCAACCAAGGTGATGACATCGTTGGGTCGAAATTCTTCCACGACGAAAGGTCCGGTGCCGATAGGGCCAAAGTTTTCGGTTGTGCACTCTGGTGCTTTTGGCCCTAGGCATTCTTGAAATTGCGCTTTTTGGATCAGCGGGCTTTGCAAACCAACCAAAGGTCCGTAAGGGAAAGGTGTAGCGGCTTCAAAATTGATTTTTACGGTTCGTTCATCAACAGCTTCAACAGTGGAGACACCACCAAAGTTTTTGAGCTGGGCGCAACCGCCCTCAGGATTCATGCAGTATTGAGCTGTGAATACAGCATCTTCAGAAGTGACTGGAGTGCCATCAGACCACAATAGACCCTCTTTGATCACCCACGTGATTGACGTCAAATCTTCAGCAACACCACCATTCTCAACCGTTGGTATTGATTCTGCCAGCCAGGGGGTGAGTTCACCATTTTCGTTATATCGAGCAAGCGGTTCAAGTATCAATGACGCCGCCTGAGTGTCTTTCGTGCCGCCAGACAGATAAGGATTAAGTATTGAAGGCGCTTGCCAGTAGATGATATTAACTTGGCCATCTCTACCGCGCTCTTCTTGAGCAAAAGCATGGCTGGTGGCGCAAAGGCCAATTGCCACACAAACTAAAGACGCTAATTTCATACTATTTTACTCCGTCGTTGTTTATGAATTTAATGCGCCAGTAGGTCAAGTGATTAAAGGCGCGTGTGACTCCCAACAAAGATTGACACCAATTATCTCACTCGTCAAACTAGGTTTACAGTCGGCCCGTTTGGAACTTGTCTTAATTCGCTTAAAACAGCCACGTTTTTGTACTGCTTTTGATTTGTGATTTTTCTTGCCAGTGTTGATGTATTCGACTTATAGTGGTGGAATGCGTGGCTAATTATTTGACATACTTTGAATACGCCGGTAATTGACGAACCGCTTGCGAAAATACAGAACCTGCGTGTTGAGTTTCAAACACGAGGGGGCAGTGTGGTCGGCGTAAAAGATATCAGCTTTGATATCCAACCGCGTCAAACGGTTGCCGTGGTTGGCGAAAGTGGGTCTGGCAAATCGGTATCTGCTCTCAGCCTTATGCGTCTTATCGAGTACGGCGGAGGGCAAATAGCCAACGGTGCTCTGTTATTTGATCGGCGTGACGGAAATGGCCCAATCGATCTTGCGAACGCCACACAGCAAACCGTTCGATCGTTGCGTGGTAATGAAATCGGTATGATTTTTCAAGAACCAATGACCTCTCTCAATCCGGTGTTCACCATTGGCAAGCAATTGACGGAAGGCATGCGGCTGCATCTTGGACTGAGTCGATCGGCTGCGAAAAGTAAGGCTATTGAATTACTCAGACAAGTGCGCATTCCAGAGCCTGAGCGACGCCTAAAGCAGTATCCACACGAGTTGTCAGGCGGTATGCGGCAGCGTGTTGTCATCGCTATGGCGTTAGCGTGTGAGCCACGGTTACTGATCGCAGATGAGCCCACAACTGCGTTGGATGTGACCATTCAAGCTGAAATTCTTTCACTAATGAATCGGCTTAAACTTGAGCACAACACTGCATTATTGTTTATCACTCATGACATGGCCGTGGTTGCACAGATGGCCGATCGTGTAGTTGTTATGTTTCGTGGTGAAAAGGTAGAGGAAGGAACTGTGGAAGAGATTTTTGAAAATCCACAACATGCCTACACGAAGTCTTTACTGGCAGCGGTCCCCAAGTTAGGTGAGATGCGAGGTAAGGCTGCGCCCGAACCATTGCAACTTATTGGCGATACCACGCAAGCTCGTAAACCGATCGAGATTACCAACCAATCAGTGGTGCTTGATGTCAGCCATTTAGTCACGCGTTTTGCAGTCAAAGGCGGATTGCTACGCAATGTGGTTGCACGTGTGCATGCGGTAGAAGATGTGTCATTCCGTATTCGTGCGGGAGAAACGTTAAGTCTGGTCGGCGAATCAGGTTGCGGTAAGTCAACGTGCGGTCGTTCTATCCTAAGGCTGCTTGATCCGCTCGAGCAACAAGGTCAGATTTTTCTTGAAGGTCGTGATGTGATGGCGTTTGACGATAACGAGTTGCGCGCCGCGCGTCGTGATATGCAGATGATCTTTCAGGATCCTTTTGCCTCGCTTAATCCTCAGATGCAGCTATTTGAACAAGTTGCGGAGCCGTTACGCAATTTTAAAATTGCCTCCAAGTCTGACTTGCGCGATCAGGTGGCGTCCTTGTTCGAACGCGTTGAACTGCCAGTCTCATTTATGCAACGGTATCCGCATGAACTCTCCGGTGGCCAAAGACAACGAGTAGCGATTGCACGCGCCTTAGCCTTAAAGCCTAAGCTTATTATTGCTGATGAAGCGGTGAGTGCACTCGATGTTAGTGTGCAAGCGCAGGTGCTGAATTTGCTCATGGAATTGCAGAGCGATCTGGGAATTTCCATGCTGTTTATCAGTCATGACATGGCGGTTGTGGAGCGGGTTAGTCACCTAGTCGGTATTATGTATTTGGGGCGTATTGTAGAGATTGGCTCAAGGGCACAGGTGTTCGAAAACCCTCAACACCCCTACACACTTGCCCTGATGGAAGCGGTACCGATCGCCGACCCCAGACGACGCAAACTCGACAAGCAAATGAACTTTAAGCCGATTCCATCGCCGATACACTCGGTTAGCTATCAAGCCGAACCCTCCGTCTACAATGAAGTAGAAGCTGGGCACTTTGTATTGCAAGGTGTTTGGGATGGCGAAAGCTCGATGGGCACGGGCTTGGCCAGTGGCAGTTCGGTTGGCAATGCAGCACTGGCATAGCGCCAACGTTTTTAAATCTGGAGAAATTGTATGCCTATAAAAAATCGTATTGCCGAACTTGCGCCGGATATCACAGAATGGCGACAGGATATTCATGCTCATCCCGAGTTAATGTTTGACACGGAGCGCACGGGTAATTTCGTAGCAGATAAGCTGCGTGAATTCGGATGCGACGAAGTAGTCACAGGTATTGCCACCAATGGTGTCGTTGGCATTATCAAAGGTAACAGCGACACCGCATCACGAGTCATTGGCTTGCGTGCTGATATGGATGCATTACCCATTGTGGAAGAAACAGGCGTTGACTACGCGTCAACCAATCCTGGTGTTATGCACGCTTGTGGCCACGATGGTCACACAGCCATGCTGCTGGGTGCAGCGCGATATCTCGCTGAGACCCGTAATTTTGATGGCTCTGTAGCGGTTATTTTTCAACCTGCCGAAGAAGGCGGTGGCGGTGGTCGCGTTATGTGTGAGGAGGGCATAATGGATCGCTTCGGCATTCAGGAGGTCTACGGAATGCACAATTGGCCAGGCCAACCTGTCGGTAAATTTGCAATTCGTCCCGGTCCATTTTTTGCCGCAGCTGATCAGTTCGATATTGAAGTGCTTGGGCGTGGTGGGCATGCGGCCAAACCTGATGAAACGATCGATTCTGCTGTAGTGGCAGCGCAGCTTATTACAGCATTACAAACAGTGGCCTCACGTAATGCCGATCCAGTTGAGCAGATCGTCCTGTCGGTCACCTCTATTCAATCGTCCAGTGATGCCTACAATGTGATCCCCGACAGAGTCATTCTCAAAGGCACAATAAGAACGTTGACTAGTGACATGCGTGCACTGGGTGAAAAACGCTTAAAAGAAATCTGTGCAGGCATTGCCAGTACATTCGGTGCAACGATCAACGTGAATTTTATGCTCGGTTATCCGCCAATGGTGAATCATGAGCAAGAAACGCAATTCGCCATTGATGCCGCAAAACGGGTATCAGGTGATTGTGATCACGCACCTTTAGTGATGGGTGGCGAAGACTTTGCCTACATGCTTGAGGCGCGCCCCGGTGCGTATGTTTTGGTCGGTAATGGTGATAGTGCAAGCGTGCATCACCCGAAATATAATTTTAATGACGAAGCAATTCCCGCAGGTTGCTCGTGGTATATCGAAATGACTGAATCACGATTAGCTATGCCGGCTTAGTGGGCTTGTATTGGGGCTTCAATACTTCTTCAGGAGGCAGGTTCATCACTAGCTGGTTTAACTGAATCAATGATCCAGCCTTGTAGGCCAGTGTCGGTTTCAACAAGGCGGGCGTTGCCGAACCTGCCTAGCTGTTCTACAACGGTGCCAGGCGCAAGCTCGATGAGCACAGGGCTGGACGGGCTGGGTGATATTTGTACTTGCTCGCTGTCTGGTAGGGGTGTAGATTTTATTGCAGGTGGGTGCGCCAGAGATTCGGCGAGAAAGCCTATAGTTCCATTGCCTGTTCTAATCCGAAGCCAATCGTTGGATGCCGCCTGAAGCGAGACGAGTTCACCCCGACTAATCGTTGTTTCAATCGCATGGTCGGTGCTCGGGCCCTTGCGCACGTTGACCAATTCTCGATCAACAGATACCCAGGCAGGCCAGCGATGACCGTTGGATAAGGCAATGGGTGTATGTCTTGCCGAACCGGTGAAAGGTAGTGGATCTAGTGGGCCGATAGATCGTTGATAAAAACCGAAATGTAAGTGAGGGGGTGTGCTAATCGCGTTGCCTGAATTGCCCACTGTGCCAATCTGTGTTCCACGATCGACCCATGTGCCCGCAGTGACATTCGTGTCTTCTAAGTGTGCGTAGTAGAGACTACCTATCGGGTTACCATAGTCATCGCTACCGCGTTGCCAGATGTGCAGTCCACCTCGGGGGGACGTTGCTACTCGACTTATGTAGCCGTCGGTAGCTGCCACGATGGGCGTATGGCGCTTTGCGAAGATATCGATGCCGTGGTGCTTGCGTTTGCCACCATCGCGTGCCACACCGAAGAGGCTTTTAACCGAGTTGGGTGAATCAGTTGCCACTGGGAATTCAAAAGCAAATCGCTCGTCTAGTGACAGCGCAAATGCGCCGATCGAATCGGGTATGGACTGGGCTCGGATGTGATACCTGCCAGTGCGAGTGATTGGCCATCGAAGCTGAGTGTCTACCGAGTTTGCAGATGCAACAATACGATGGCGTTCACCAACTAGCTCAAAGATTTCAATAACAATTCCACCTATTGCTGAGGGTTGACGCTGGTTAAACATCTCCAAAATACGACCTTTCGTTAAGGTGACATCGAATGTAATTACTTGTGTTTCAGGCTTGCTTAGGAGCCATTGCTCAGAATAGGGCAATTCCACAGGCAAGGACTCACTCAGCGACTGTCGTGCTTGCGATTCCCAGTCGTTGATACGAGACGGTGCAATCTGGCTATCGTTGGCAAGCACACGCGCTACTTGTTGTCGCTGTGGATAGTGATTGCGAAGGTCTGAAAGTGCTGTGACAGCTAAGGAATGAGGCGCATAGCGACTGAGTAGTTCAGTGGTTAGTCCGACAGGAAGAGTCAGCGACAAGGTCGTGGCAAGTAAAGCAAGCAGGCGTATCACGCAGGGTTTCTAAGTCTGATTGAGGTATTCATTTGAATTCATGGCAGGTGTGTTAGTTCCTTGAATACTGCCAATAAACGAGTCATTTGACTGAGGGGCAACCCCAATAGAGTGAATGCTGAGCTCGACAGGTGGCGGAACCTTCAGAAAAGCTTTGCCACACTTAACTGGGGGCAGGCGCGCGAATACCATCGACGCCACGATGAAATTTAGCCGGAGTTGGTTAGCTTGCTTAAGAGCGCAGATCCAAAGGTAAAGTGTTTCAACAACACGGCCAACGATAAGTGGTTCGAGTAGTGGTATCGTCTAGCCGCTGGGGGATCGTTGTACCCTTAACTCACCATCGCATAGGCACAGAGACTAAAAATGGAAGAATGGTTCGATGGGCTTATCGAAAGTGTGGTTTACCCTCTAAAGGACTCTCGTTGGTTGTCCAAGTCATGGCCGTTACTGGTCATTGCGCTGATACCGATGATTTCATTCGTGGCGCCTATCTTATTCAAAGGGTGGCGATTGAGCGCAATTCGCACCCAGATTCGATCTGACGATCAGTTGCCAGAGTTAGAGATGGTAGCTTTTTTAAAACAGGGCTTAATACTCTGGGGTTTTACATTCGCCTACATGCTGGTGCCACCGTTTATTCTTTGGTTGCTATCGTTAGTAACAACAGGGTGGCTGAATTTGTTCTTGTCGTTATTTGTTTTCGTTGCTTGGGTCTTGATTATCTTGCCCGCGTATCAGGCTGGGCTAGTTCGCTATGCTGTCAATGGATCGTGGAGGAGCCTGTTGAATCTGCCGGCAAACGTAGCCTTTTTTGTAAAGCATATTCCACAATTCATCATGTTCTACATGAGTTGGATCGTTATCGTATTTCTCACCGGATTTTTCGGCCACGTCCTGTTTATGACATTCATTGGAATTCCATTGATTCCAATTGTGGTTCTCACTATTTACCACGTATCGACAGCTCATCATTTGAGTGGCATGGCACGCAAGATTGTTGCAAAAACCCACAGCACGATAGAGTTCAATCAGTCGGATAAACTTCAACTTGAGCAATAAAACAGCAGCAGTGTTTCAATAAAAATAGTCATCCACAAGATACGACAAGACAAACCCAAGAGCTGCTAGGCCGCCTATCCAGTAAACCATTTTATTCGCTGATTTCTCCGCACTAGTACGGCCTTGTATTAACAGGCCCATAGCAAGGCAGCAGTACAATAACGAAGTTCCCAATAGGCCAATGGATACACCAAACCAATAGGCATTTCTGGGTTCAGTGGATGTCTGTTGCAGGTTTTCCACAGGTTTTTCACCCTCTGCCACTGGGTGTGGGGCAATGCCATCAGGATTAATGCTTTCAGCCCAGTTGCCCAGCTGAGTGGCCACAGCCAACATAATCGTGACTAATACGACAAGCAGCAGTGTTTGTCTTTTTGTTGTCATATTGATATAAGTCTCATTGTTGGTTCATAGCATTCATGAAGGCTTGGCACATCAATGAATATTTAATAGTATGAGTTGAGCGGGCATAAAATGCAGCTGAGTATGGGTCGCTGAGTGATCTATTGCAACAATTCGCCATTGGCACATTCGCGTCGTGGCAGACCATGTGCAAGTGGAGAAGAAGGGCTAAACTACAACCGTGTGGCCAGAACGATTTGACCACTGACTATTTGATCAAACCCAAACAATGAAAAATACATGAGAACTATTCATCTAGCGACTAAGACAATTTTGGCAGTATCGATCGCGCTTGCAAGCCATTCAAGCTTTGCACAAACATCGGTTAAAAACGTTATTTTGATGATCGGTGATGGCATGGGCCCCGGACAAATGGGGTTGCTAGAAGAGTACGCCACTAAAGCGCCAAACTCTATCTACAAAGGCCGTAACACTGCGCTTAAAACAATTATCGATAATGGCGTGCTAGGTATGTCAATGCATAGCCCTGTTGATGCATTGACTGTTGATTCGGCTACTTCTGCTAGTCATTTGGCCACCGGAGTGTACGCACCCTCTGAAGCTCTTGGTGTAGATGTTGATGGTAATCCTGTAGACAGTGTTTTAGAAATTGCCAAAAAACTGGGAAAGGCAACAGGTTTAGTCTCTGATACTCGCTTAACACATGCCACGCCTGCCGCATTCGCCTCGCATCAGCCGCATAGATCGTTCGAAAATGAAATAGCTGTAGAGATGCTAGCTACTGGTGTTGATGTCATGCTTTCGGGTGGGTTACGCAACTGGATTCCTGCCTCCGCCAATGAAACAGGAGGTCCCTATGGACTAATCCTTGAACAAACGGGCGGCGATATCAGAATAAAATCGTACCGCGAAGATCAAAGAAACTTGCTAGATGAAGCAACAAAGGCAGGATATAGCGTAGTTCATACACGTGACACCTTAGCTGATGCACAAGGTGATCAACTCTTGGGCTTGTTTGCCTATTCAGGAATGCAAGACGGCATCACATATAGCTTGAGCAAAGATTCTAAGGATCGCACTATTCCGAGTTTGAAAGAGATGACGCAAAAGGCGCTCGATACGTTATCAAAGGATTCAGATGGCTTCTTTTTGATGATTGAAGGTGGTCAGATTGATTGGGCTGCTGACAATAATGATGCGGCTACCATGCTGCATGAAATGTTGAAATTCGATGAAGCTGTGCAATATGTCTACGACTGGGTAGAGGATCGTGAAGACACCTTAGTGGTTATTACTGCAGATCATGAATCGGGCGGTTTTGGGTTTAGTTATACTCGAGCCAATACACCTAAGGCTGAAAAACGCTCGGGCAGTGCGTTTAAAGATCAAGATTATCAACCTAACTTTAACTTTGGTAACTTAGCGATCTTAGACAGGCTTTATGACCAGAAAATGAGCTTCGAAAATATGATGGCTGAATTCGATTTCTCGGACAAAACTCCTGCATCTTTACAAGAAATTGTTAATGCGAATAGTGATTTCAAAATTACCCTGTCTCAGGCATCTGAGGTTTTGCTCAGAGAACGAAACACACACCAGGTTCCAGGTCATACGTACCTTGATTCTGAGACATTTCCAAAGGTAGACGATTTTGAAGCTTTCTATGTATTTGGTGAAGACATTCGTAATAACTTGATCGCACGTGCACTCAGCGAAGAGCAGAACGTTGTGTGGGCGACAGGAACACATACAAGTACGCCTGTTGCTGTCATTGCTTATGGGCCTGATCAGGTGACTGCACCTTATTCATCACTGTTGCACCATACCGATATTGGTAAGTTACTCATCAATACTGTTAAAACAGGAAACTAAGTAACTTTTGATTAATGCCACGGTTACGGGCCTGTATTATTAGGTCCGTAGCCTCACTATTGAGAGAGTAGCAAGTCAATAAAAGCCAAAGCCCCACGCGACAAGGTTTTGCCTTTTAAATGCACATACCCTAGCTGGCGTTGCATGTTCACATTAGCCACTTTAATTTCAACAATGCCGTCGCCAAGCATGTTGGTTGGCAATGCACTCCAGCCTAAGCCAACCGATACCATCATTCCAATGGTTTCCAGATAGTTAGTCTCTAAGCTGGTTTCAATGCTCACGTTATAAGGGGCGAGTGCGTCAAGCAAAATATCTCGGGTAACAGTACCGCGAGCGGGTAGTACCGCACTGTGTTCGCTCAGGGTAGCTGGGCTAATAAGGCCCTCATTAGCGCACTTGTGCAAAGGGTGATCGGTTGCGCACACAATGCCCAGTGGATCTGGCCAAACAATTTTCGATTCCAATCCGGCATCGATAACTCCGGGTATGGTGACCACTGCCAGTTCGATATCGCCGTTTGCTATCGCGTCGCATGCCAGTTCGGAGTCCATGAACAACAAATCCAGCTCGACATGAGGGTAAGCCTGAATAAACGCCTTCAGGATAGGAGGCAGTCGATGTATTCCTACGTGGTGACTGGTTGCCAATCGCAGGCGTCCACTGACCGAAGCTGAAAAAGTACGCACCTCTTCACTACTGGCATAAATGTCGTTGAGAATGCGTCGTGCGCTGATTAGAAATTGCGTGCCGGCTTCAGTGAGTTGGATCGAGCGCCCAAGGCGATCGAATAAATTCACGCCAAGATCCTGCTCCAACGACGCGATACGTTTGCTGATGGCGGGCTGTGTTATGAACAAGGATTCTGCTGCCACAGAGAAAGAGCGATGTTCGGCGACGGCGACGAAGGCTCTAAGTGAGGGAATGTCCACTGGTAAGCTATTACTATATGGAATATGTTTAATAATAATTATGAATTGGAGTTATTTCAAGTCTGTCGATATACTGGAGCTAGATAAATGGGAGTAAGTGGCATGGCTGGAAAAACACTCTACGACAAGGTATGGGATGCGCATCTGGTGCATCAGCAGGAAGATGGCACTGTGCTCCTGTACATAGACAGACATTTGGTGCACGAGGTAACGTCGCCACAAGCGTTTGAGGGATTGCAGCTTGCCGGAAGACAGCCTTGGCGCACATCATCCATGCTGGCCGTCGCTGATCATAATGTGCCTACTACCGATCGGGCAAATGGAATTGAAGATCCCGTCTCGCGTCTGCAAATAGAGACACTAGATGCGAATTGCGAAAAATTTGGGGTTACCGAATTCAAAATGAATGATTTGCGCCAAGGCATTGTGCATGTTATCGGTCCCGAGCAAGGAGCTACGTTGCCAGGTATGACGGTGGTATGTGGTGATTCCCACACATCGACACACGGTGCTTTTGGGGCCTTGGCCTTCGGCATTGGCACCTCTGAGGTGGAGCACGTCATGGCCACGCAAACCTTATTGCAAAAAAAGTCACGAAACATGTTGATCAGTGTTGATGGCCAGGTAGGACCTGGAGTCACAGCCAAAGATATCGTGCTGGCCATTATCGGTAAGATCGGCACAGCTGGAGGTAATGGCTACACGATAGAATTTGCTGGCGAGGCTATTCAAGCGCTGTCGATGGAAGGACGTATGAGTGTATGCAATATGTCTATTGAGGCGGGCGCTCGGGCAGGTATGGTCGCGGTTGATCGCACCACTATTGAATACCTTAAAAATCGTCCCTTCTCACCTTCCAAAGAACACTGGGAACAAGCTGAAGCAGCCTGGCTGGATCTGCAGTCTGACGACGATGCCGTGTTTGATGAAATTGTGCGTATTGATGCAGCCTCGATCGAACCACAGGTCTCTTGGGGTACATCACCGGAGATGGTAACGTCTGTGAATGGTTATGTGCCTGATCCGCAGGCTGATGAATTTGAAGCCAAGCGAGAGGGTTACTCACGCGCGCTTGAGTATATGGATTTAGCAGCTGCAACGCCTATCACCGAGATCAAGCTCGATCGGGTCTTTATTGGTTCATGCACGAATTCACGTATTGAAGATTTGCGTGCTGCAGCAGCTGTTATCAAAGAGCGTAAGGTGGCAACTTCCATCAAGCAAGCACTGGTTGTTCCGGGGTCAGGCTTGGTAAAGCAACAAGCAGAGAAAGAAGGTTTAGATAAAGTGTTTCTGGATGCGGGTTTTGAATGGCGTGAACCTGGGTGTTCTATGTGTTTGGCTATGAACGCGGACCGTCTCGAGGCAGGGGAGCGTTGTGCGTCCACGTCCAATAGGAATTTTGAGGGACGTCAGGGACAAGGGGGGCGCACGCATTTGGTGAGTCCAGCCATGGCCGCTGCCGCTGCTATAGCCGGGCATTTTGTTGATGTGCGTAGTTTCTAAGCTCACTATTCCCGGAGAAATATCATGAAAGAATTTACTAAATTGACGGGTTTGGCAGTACCTTTGTTGCGTGCCAACGTAGACACTGACGCTATCATCCCCAAGCAATTTCTCAAGTCCATTAAGCGTTCGGGTTTTGGCGTCAATTTGTTTGATGAGTGGCGCTACAAGGATGCAGGCTTTCCTGGTCAGGACTCAGCGTCGCGCCAGCCCAATCCTGATTTCGTTTTAAATAAACCGCGTTACGCTGGTGCGCAGGTACTCATCGCAGGCGAAAATTTTGGCTGTGGTTCGTCCCGAGAGCATGCTGTGTGGGCGCTGGACGACTATGGTTTCCGAACAGTCATAGCCCCCGGTTTTGCTGATATCTTTAACAACAACTCATTCAAGAGTGGCTTGCTGCCTGTTGTACTCGATAAGCACATTGTTGAACAGTTAGGTGAAGAGTGTGAGGCTGTTGAAGGGTACTCGCTGGCTATTGACTTACAAGAGCAAACCGTCACTACGCCCAGCAATGAGGTGTTCAAGTTTGAGGTTGATGAGTTCCGCAAACATTGCCTGCTCAACGGTTTTGATGATATCGAGCTCACTCTACAACAACGCTTTCGCATTGAAGAGTATGAGGTTAAGCGTCGCCAATCAGCGCCTTGGCTTTTTAATACCTCCTCATGAAGCTTGTCATTGGTAACAAGAATTATTCGTCGTGGTCGTTACGCCCTTGGTTACTCATGCACCATGCGGGGTTTAGCTTCAAAGAAATTAATGTGTCTCTGTTTACCGATGAAGGCACAAAACTTTTAGAAGAGTGGTGTCCTGCCAAGCGGGTGCCAGTGTTGCATGATGGGCCTTTGGTACTTTGGGATTCTCTAGCGATTTGCGAATACATTGCGGACAAGGCTACAACCATGTCACTGTGGCCTGAGCGAGCAGACGAACGTGCGAGAGCGCGAGCTGTTAGCGCAGAAATGCATGCAGGCTTCGCTGATATGCGTAGTAGCATGCCAATGAATTGTCGACGTATAGTTAAAGGTTTCAAGCCATCACTTGAAGCGCAAATCGACATCAACCGCATTGTGCAACTCTTTGAAGACGCGTTGCAAACCAGTGGTGGTCCATGGTTGTTTGGGCATTACACGGTAGCTGACGCTATGTATGCACCAGTTGCATCGCGTTTTCAAACCTATCAGATCAAATTACCGGTTTTATCTCAGGCTTATGTAGATCGAATGCTGAGCGATCAGCCCATGCAAGATTGGTATGTGGCCGCGCGAGAGGAAACTGCCGTTATCGAAAAATCAGAGATTGAAGATGTCAACTAGAAAAATAGTCGTTTTACCCGGTGACGGAATTGGCCCTGAGATCATTGCTCAGGCAAGCCGTGTACTAGATGAAATCAATACGACACATCAGTTAAATCTGACAACACAAACCTGTTTGTTTGGTGGGGCTGCCTACGATACAACAGGTACACCGTTGCCTGATGACACCTTGGCAGCCTGCCGCGATGCAGACGCCATTCTTCTAGGCGCTATTGGTGGGCCTCAGTATGATGCAGCCCCGCGTGAGTTAAGGCCTGAGCGTGGTTTGTTGGGTATTCGTTCTGAACTAAAGCTTTTCGCCAATTTGCGCCCAGCCATGCTTTACCCTGAACTCGCCTCTGCGTCATCGCTCAAGTCTGAGTTAGTGGCTGGGCTTGATCTGATGATTGTTCGTGAGCTCACGGGTGGTATCTATTTTGGTCAGCCTCGTGGCATCGAAGAGCGCGATGGGGAGCGCGTCGGTTTCAATACCATGGTGTACAAGGAATCGGAAATCCGCCGAATTGCTATCCGTGCGTTTGAAATTGCCCGTCAACGTGGGTCGCGTTTGTGTTCGGTAGATAAGGCTAACGTACTTGAAGTGTCGGAGCTGTGGCGTGAAATAGTCATTGATGTATCTAAAGACTACAGCGACGTGGAGCTGACCCACTTATATGTGGACAACGCCGCTATGCAGTTAATAAAGGCGCCTAAACAGTTCGATGTCATGGTGACAAGTAACTTGTTTGGAGATGTTCTGTCTGATGCTGCAGCAATGCTAACTGGCTCTATTGGTATGTTGCCATCCGCATCGCTGGATAAGGATGGAAAAGGTATGTACGAGCCTATTCACGGTTCAGCACCTGATATCGCTGGCCAGAACGTTGCCAATCCGTTAGCCACTATCTTGTCGGTGGCTATGATGCTTCGCTACACGTTAAACGAGCCTGTTGCAGCCAGCGACATTGAGTCTGCAGTGTCTGCGGTGATACGTGAGGGTTATCGATGCGCGGATATAGCCACCGGCGCAACGTCTGAAAGAACCGTCAATACTACTGAAATGGGCGATGCTGTAATGGCTGCCCTTAACAAAGGAGAGCAGTGAGCTCATGAGTAAGATATATGATATAGCAGTGGTTGGAGCTACGGGCGCCGTGGGTGAAACAATGTTAAATATTCTCGCCGAGCGAAAATTTCCAGTTGGCAATGTTTATCCACTGGCGAGTCAGCGCTCTGCGGGAAAGCGTGTTGCGTTTGGAGACAAGCAACTTGTTGTGCAGGATCTGAAGACGTTTGATTTTTCGCAAGTACAGATCGGTTTGTTTTCACCAGGCGCGTCAGTGTCAAAAGAATATGCGCCGAAAGCTGCGGCCGCGGGTTGTATTGTCATAGATAACACATCGCAATTTCGTTATGACGATGACAAGCCATTGGTTATTCCTGAGGTCAATGCGCACGCGTTGGGTAAGTACAAGGACACCAATATTATTGCTAACCCAAACTGTTCAACTATTCAAATGCTAGTGGCGCTAAAGCCTTTACACGATGCCTTCAAAATCACCAGGATTAACGTGTGTACCTACCAAGCGGTATCTGGAACAGGTAAAGAGGCAATTGAAGAATTAGGCTCTCAAACAGCGCGTTTGTTGAATGGTTTGCCCGTTGAGCCATCGGTCTATCCTAAACAAATTGCGTTTAATGCTATCCCGCATATCGACGATTTCCAAGACAACGGGTACACCAAAGAAGAGATGAAAATGGTGTGGGAAACTCATAAGATTATGGAGGATAGTTCTATTGCAGTTAACCCGACCTGCGTACGGATTCCTGTTTTCTTTGGTCACTCTGAAGCTGTACATATAGAAACAGAAAAACCGATAAGTGCAAAACAGGCCCGAGAATTGCTCGAGCAAGCACCAGGCGTAGTAGTAATGGACAAGCGCGAAGACGGTGGCTACCCCACAGCGGTTTCTGAATCAACGGGTACCGATGCGGTTTTTGTAGGGCGTATTCGTGAAGATATAAGTACTGCTAACGGGTTAAATCTTTGGGTTGTCTCAGACAACGTTCGTAAAGGTGCAGCTCTTAATAGCGTGCAGATAGCCGAAACTCTTGTTCAAAACTACTTGTAAGCGCTCATCTGTATGGTAATTGGTGCGATAATTGTCTTTACAGGATAGCGTTGGTATAGTTAATGGTGCTGTGTTTTGGGTGAGTTAATACCTAACGTACTCAGCATACAAGACATCAGATCGGGAAAAATACGTGCGAAAACTTGCAACAGCAGCAGCGGTTAGCTTAGCTTTGGCCTCTAGCGGGGCGTTTGGTCTCGGTTTAGGCGATATCGAAATGACATCTGCGCTCAATCAGCCGATGAGTGCGGAGATACAGCTGACCTCAGTTCAGCCTGGCGAGCTTGACGAGCTAATAGTGCAGCTCGCATCTGCTGAGGCATTCGAAAGAGCGGGTATTGAGCGCACCCCGGTGCTAACCGATCTTCAATTTTCTGTGGTTCAGAGCTTTGGTGAACCAGTCATAAGAGTTGTGAGCTCGCAGCCCATCGTTGAGCCATTCTTGAACTTCCTGGTTGAAGTTGATTGGCCTCAAGGGCGTATGGTGCGTGAGTACACTGTGTTACTCGATCCGCCAGTCTTGTTATCTCCAAGCGCTAGCGAGCGAAATACTGCAGCCGATCAACCGGCACTTGTGGGTGGTGGCGATTCAGCCTTAATCGTTCCTACACCTATTCAGCGTGACGAAATTGCGCCTGAAGAAGGATTTGTAGTTGGGTTAGGCGATCTTGAAGACACGGCGAGCGAGTCTGTGTTGTCCCTCGACGAGGCAGCCAACGGTGAGCTCGTTTCGCTAGAGAGTCTAGGCGATGCACCAGCAATTGATTCGCCAGCTGATGGGTTTGGTGGTGGCGAAATTGTTTCCCTTTCAGATCTGGGTGCGCCAAACACAGATGCACGAGCCAACGGATTTCAGGTAGGTGGTACTGAAAACACACAAGAAATTAACGACGATTTTGAATTTAGTGATGGTTCTACCATCGTTTCGCTCGATGGGCTCGAAGCGTCAGCACCGTCATCGACATCATCTGCATCAACTACATCATCTGCATTGACCGCCGGCGCAGGTGGCGCCTCGCAAGTTACTGTCGAACAGGGAGACACTTTGTTCGAAATTGCGCAGGACAACTTATCGGGTGGTTCAACCGTTCAACAGATGATGCTCGCAATGCTTGCAGCGAATGAGTCCGCTTTCATCAATAACAACATTAACCTGGTTCGTGCAGGGGCTATTTTGCGTGTCCCTGATGCTAATGAAGTGAATACCCTGACTCAAGGCCAAGCGCTCGCCGCTATTGGAGAGCAAAACCAATTGTGGCAGGAATACCGCGATAACTTGCGTGCTCAGGCAGGTACTCAAGTGGCACAGAATATTGCACCTCAAGAAACGGCTGTTGTCGAAGAAGAGAGCGTCGCAGACCCAGCTACGCTTGCAGGGTTATCGAACGAAGCTCGAGCCATACTTGACAGTGCTCGTGCAGAAGTTCTTGACCGAGAAGAGTTACGAATTATCGCTGACAGCGCACCGACTAGCACATCCGCTAGTGCAACAGCTGATGAAACAACAGAAAGTAACGACGAAGCTCGCATTGGTGAGGTGAACCGTAAGCTTCAACTTGCTAGAGAAGACTTGGCAGCCAGTCGCTTGCTGGCCACCGAGCTTGGCGATCAGGTCGGTGATCTGGAGAGCACCACCGAAAACCTTGATGCAATGGTTTCTTTGCGTCAAAACGAAGTTGCACGCTTAGAAGCGCAACTTGCACAGGCGGATGCTGCCGCTGAAGCGGGCGATGTTGCAGGGGCAGATATTGTTGCAGAGGCGGGTGATGCTGCTGAGTCTGCTGCTTCTGATGTACTTGCCGACGCTTCAGACGCAATTTCTCAAGCACAAGAATCAGCAGAAGAGGCTGTCGGGGCAGTTGTTGATACAGGTAACAATGCACTAACCGAAGCTGGCGAAACCTTAGGAGAGGTTGAGCTATTCGACGACGAGGGTGACACGCCAGCGCAAACCGCCGAAGCAGGAGCCGAAGCCGAAACCGAAGCCGAAGCCGAAGCCGAAGCAGTGGCAGCTGCATCAGGTGCAGAAAATACGCAAGCCTGGTACCAGACTATCCTTGAAGATCCAAAGCGATTGTCTATCATCGGGGTCGGTGCATTAGGCCTACTGGGTGTTGTTGGAACATTGCTGTTCCGTCGCAAAAGACGTGAGCCAGAAGAGTCAGATTTTGGCGGGTTTGATGAAGCAGAATTTCACGGTACCGAGCCGCAGGCTGCAGCAGCGGCTGGTGGAGCAAGTCGTTTAGATGCAACAGAGGAATTCAATGCAGCTGGAGCAGGTGCTGTAGGCGCAGCTGGCGTTGCAGGAGCTGCTGCGGTAGGTGGGGTTGCAGCCAGTTTTGGTGATCAAAGTGATGAGGCGCTGGATGCGATGGACGACTCATTTGCCAATAGCATCGCATCCGACGGGGCAGATTTTAATTCGCCGGTGAACGGGCCAGCTCCCGTTGTACCTGAGTTCGAGGAATCGATTGCTAACAAGGCCGATGCCTTGGACAAAGATGACACTATCTCTGAAGTTGACGTCTATCTTGCTTACGGATTGCATGGTCAAGCTGAAGAGTTGCTTACTAAGGCAGTTGAGCGCAAGCCAGACAACGAAGAGTATGCTCATAAATTGCTGCAGACCTATCATGCACAAGGAAATGCTGAGGCTTTCCATGGTTCGGCAACTGAATTTTATCAGCGGTTTGGTGGTGAGCAAAATCCCCAGTGGTCGGGTATTGCGGCTATGGGTGCGGAGCTAAAACCAGGTGACGCTTTGTATGCGGGTGGTATGGGCTCAGTGACGAATGTAGCCACTGGCGACTCGGGCGAGTTTATGCTCGACGACGATGATTTTTCGGCGGCTCTTAGCAGCGATGACGCCTCAGGTAGCGTCTCTCGAGAATTTGGTGGGGTGGCGCTCGGTGGTGCTGCAGGTGCATTGGGTATCACTGCAGCTGCAGCTGCAGCTGCCGCTGACGATTCGGTTGATGAGACAGCCCTGATGGACGAAAGTCTTGATCCGGCATTCGCGTTTGATGAAGCCGATCTTGAAGCCACAGGCGACTTCTCGGCTATCACCGATGAGCTGCTTAGTGAAAATTCAATCGGTGAAGCAACCGACTCTACGCTAGACAACGAGAGCTTGGAATTTCCAAGTTTTGACGACACAGGAGTATCAGCCGACGATACGCTAGATGAGCTGTCAGAAACATCTGCTCTAGACCCTTTCTCAGAAGAGGCTCTCTCTTTGGACGAGCTAGAGGGATTAAGCGAGTCAGTTGACGACCTGACTCTGGATATTGACCAGCTGTCAGGAGATATGGAACTTGATAGCTCGGAATTGCTCAGTTCAGATTTGATGGAGCTGGACATGCCTGATCTCACTTCTGAAAATGAACTCACACTGGATTCCTCGGGAGCTCTAGGCGACAGCCCTAACGATATGGGCACCATGCTAGATTTGGCAAAAGCCTATATCGACATGGGCGATAAGGATTCAGCCAGCAGTGCATTGGGTGAAATTGTTAAAAGCGGCAGTCCAGAGCAGGTCACTGAAGCAGAAAGCCTGCTTCGCAATATTTCATAACCCGGATGACTTGATGTGCGGTTGATGTGCAACTGAATAAGATCGCCCTCGCTGTCGAATACGATGGTGAGGGCTTTTGCGGTTGGCAGCGCCAACCCCATTGTCACTCTGTGCAAGCCGAGCTTGAAAATGCGCTCAGCAAGATAGCGCAGCAACCTATAACCGTACATTGTTCTGGACGAACCGACACCGGCGTTCACGCGATGGCGCAGGTCGTTCATTTTGAAACTCCCGTACAACGCCCCCTTAGAGCGTGGAGTTTTGGCGTCAATTCTCAACTCGACCGACGAGTGTCTGTCCATTGGGCCCAAGTAATGCCCGACGACTTTCACGCCCGCTTCTCAGCGCTTAGTCGAAGTTATCAATACACGTTGCTGAATCGGGCAACACGCCCGGGTTTCCAGGCCAGCACGCTGGGTTGGGAGCGCCGCGCGTTAGACACTGATCGCATGCATGAAGCGGCACAGGTGTTAGTAGGAGAACACGATTTCAACAGTTTCAGATCGACTGCCTGTCAGGCCGATCACGCGCGGCGTCGTTTGATGCAACTCAATGTGCAGCGAGTGGACGATCGTGTGCTGATTGAAGTGCAAGCTAACGGGTTTCTGCACAACATGGTACGTATTCTTACGGGTAGCCTTCTAGCTATTGGGCGTGGGGAAAAGCCTGTTAGCTGGTTGGAGGATGTACTCGGGGCGTGCGATCGAACAAAGGCTGGCGCCACTGCGCCGCCGCAAGGACTTCGATTTTTGCAGCCTGCCTACCCTGAGCAATTCGCAGTGCCAGATTTTAGAAAACCCAATCAGAATCCTTGGCACCCCTAGGCGCGGGCCTCTCTAGTCGAGCACCCTATCTCTGGGCGGGCCCCTAGGCAGCTCTCCTGGGCGGGCACCAGCTAAGCCTAACTGATTAATTTGTGCTGCACCGCTTCCTAGTAACTGGGGCATCTGTTATTGTTTGTAGGATGAGCGCGTTACGAACACGAATCAAGATTTGCGGGATCACGCGCCTTGAGGATGCCTTACTAGGTGAATCCTTGGGAGCGGATGCGCTCGGCTTCGTCTTTGTGCCGAAAAGCAAACGGTACATATCATTTGCTGACGCGGCGGCCATAACATCCCATCTTGGCCCGTTTACCACCCCGGTGGGGTTGTTTCTAGATGCGCCAAAAGAAGAAGTCTTACAAGCTCTTGAAGCTATTCCCGATTTGTTCCTGCAGTTTCATGGTCAGGAGAGCGGTGAGTTTTGTGACAGCTTCAACAGGCCTTACATCAAGGCGTTAGGGGTGGGGCTGGATATGCCAGACGCCAGTGAGTTGGCCACTTTTGCGAACGCTTCGGCATTTTTGTTCGACAGTAACGAACCTGGTGCCTTGGGAGGTACCGGGCACACATTTGACTGGACCCGCCTCGAAGACAATCTTCCAAAACCTCTGATACTTGCTGGCGGTCTCAACGTAAGCAATGTAGGGTCTGCAGCGATCAATGTTGCGCCTCATGCAGTTGATGTAAGCTCTGGCGTTGAATCTTCAAAAGGGATAAAAGACCTGGTGCTCATGCGAGAATTCATTGCAGCTGTAATGCAGGCGGATCAACAGGCGGCCCGATCAGAACAGGCGAAAAAGTCAAGCCTGTCAGTTTGAGTAACACTCAGACAAACCACATTTGACGAACTATTGGATATCTAATGAATACAGCGACAAAGCCTGCAGATGCACCAGCTATTGGCAGCATGTCAGACAATTACCCGGACAAAAATGGGCATTTTGGTATTTATGGTGGCAGTTTCATAGCGGAGACGCTTATGGATCCCGTAAGTGAGTTGCAGGAGGCGTACGAGCACTACCGAAAAGACCCTGAGTTTATCGCTGAATTCGAGTGGGAACTTAAGAATTTTGTCGGTCGTCCCAACCCGCTATACCATGCACGTCGCTGGTCAGACGAGGGCGAGGGGGCGCAAATATGGTTGAAGCGTGAAGATCTTAACCATACTGGCGCGCACAAGATCAACAACACAGTGGGCCAGGCGTTACTTGCTCGCCGCATGGGGAAAAAACGAATTATTGCTGAGACCGGTGCGGGTCAGCACGGCGTGGCGACCGCTACTGTGTGCGCCCGGTGGGGTATGGAGTGCATTGTCTACATGGGTGAGGAAGACATCGTACGTCAAGCGCCGAACGTGTTCCGTATGAAATTACTAGGTGCTGAAGTTGTGCCAGTAATATCGGGTTCGAAAACACTTAAGGATGCCCTAAACGAGGCAATGCGCGATTGGGTAGGTAATGTTGACGACACGTTCTACATTATCGGCACAGCCGCGGGTCCGCACCCCTATCCAACGATGGTCCGAGACTTCAATAGCGTTATCGGTCGTGAAATAAAGATGCAATCGATGGAGCATATGGGCAAATTGCCTGACATGGTTGTGGCTTGTGTCGGTGGAGGTTCTAATGCGATTGGTGCTTTTCATCCATTTCTCGATGATAAAGATGTGCGTCTGGTCGGTGTTGAGGCAGGTGGCGATGGGCTAGAAACTGGACGACACGCCGCGCCTTTGAGTGCTGGCAAGCCAGGCGTACTACATGGCAATCGAACCTACCTTATGGAAGATGATGATGGCCAGATCATAGAGACACACAGTGTGTCTGCTGGTCTTGACTACCCAGGTGTTGGGCCAGAGCATGCATGGCTTAAGGATATCGGGCGTTGTGAATATGTTGCGGCAACTGACACTGAAGCTCTAGATGCCACTCACAAGTTGTGCCGTATTGAAGGGATTATTCCGGCGCTAGAATCAGCTCATGCACTCGCTTATGCTGCCAAGATTGCCCCCGACATGAGCCCTGATATCAATATCGTGGTTAATCTGTCTGGTAGAGGCGACAAAGACATCAACACATTGGCCGACATTGCAGGTATCACTCTGTGAGCCAACGTCGGATAGCAAAACGTTTTGCAGCCGCTGGTGAATCCAAGCTACTCATACCGTACATTACTGCCGGTGATCCTGATCTTGAAACTACTCTGGCGCTCATGCACACGCTGGTTAAGGCGGGTGCTGATGTCATTGAATTAGGCATACCTTTTTCTGATCCTATGGCTGATGGCCCGGTCATTCAGGCGGCTTGTGAACGTGCTCTGAAAAACAAAGTATCGCTGGTGCAGGTTATGGAAACAGTGAAGCGTTTTCGTGAAACTGATAACGATACGGCAGTTGTATTGATGGGCTACATGAACCCAGTTGAAAGACTGGGTTACGCAAAATTTGCAGAGCTTGCAGCACAGGCTGGAGTCGACGGTGTGCTTACCGTTGACATGCCTCCGGAAGAGGCTGCTGAGTTGGTTGAAGAACTCAGTTCTCGCGAGCTTGATTGCGTGTTCTTACTCTCTCCAACAACGCCAGATGCTCGCATGCAACAAGTCTTTAATATGGCTAGTGGCTACATCTACTATGTTTCACTCAAGGGTGTAACAGGCGCTGCTAACTTAGACACTGATGCGGTTGCTACCAAGGTGGAGCACATCAAATCGCAAACGTCTATTCCTGTTGCCGTTGGTTTTGGAATACGAGACGCTGCGTCTGCTGCTGCTATCTCGCAAGCTGCTGATGGTGTGGTTGTTGGAAGCGTGCTGGTGTCTATTGTCGGTGAGCATGGGCAAGATAAAGACACGATGCATAAAACGCTATTTGACATGGTCAATGGCATGCGTTTAGCGATGGACGATATACAGGTAACAGCATGAATGATGACGACCAGTCGGTGCCCGTTGACGGCGAAGATACAGGGCCTGTAAGTAAGGACAAGCCGGCTGAAAAAAAGGCTTTTGTGCAACCTGCCATACGTGCCATGAACTGGTTCGAGCGGTTTATTCCTGCGCGCATCAGTACGCGTAACGAAGATAAAGGCAATGTGCCCGAGGGGCTGTGGGTAAAGTGTAGTAGCTGCTCCGACGTGCTCTACCATGCTGAACTAGACCGAGCACAAGATGTGTGTATCAAATGTGGTCACCATATGTTGATTGCTGCTCGCAAGCGTATCGAGCGTTTGCTCGATAAGGATACCTTGGAAGAGATAGGCGCCTCCATCGAGCCTATCGATATGCATAAGTTCAAGGATTCAAAGCGCTACAAGGATCGGCTGTCCCAAGCCACAAAAGACTCTGGCGAAAAAGACGCTCTAGTGGTCATGCAAGGAAAACTGAAAGATATGCCAGTTGTGGTGGGTGTCTTTGATTTCAACTTCATGGCGGGTTCTATGGGGTCGGTGGTGGGAGAGAAATTTTGCCGCGCATGCGACAGAAGCCTTGAGTTGGGAATACCGTTTATTTGCTTCAGTGCCAGTGGTGGTGCGCGAATGCAGGAGGCTCTGCTCTCATTGATGCAGATGGGTAAAACCAGTGCTCAAATTCGTATGCTTGCTGATCGTGGCATACCTTATATTTCGGTGTTGACCGATCCAACTATGGGAGGGGTGTCCGCTTCACTCGCCATGTTGGGGGATATCAACATTGCCGAGCCTGGTGCTCGTATCGGTTTTGCCGGCCGGCGTGTTATTGAGCAAACGGTGAGAGAAAATCTGCCCGAGGGATTCCAAAGTAGTGAGTTTCTGCTGGAGCACGGAGCAATAGATCTCATCTGCGATCGGCGTGACATGCGCGATACTCTAGCGCGCTTATTGGCAAAGTTATCTGATAAGCCGGTCTTGAAATACGACGATGCTCTCGCTATAGCTCCTAAACAATTCGACAACAATAATCAGTTGTGAGTGTAGCCAGTGCAGTGCCCACTCTCGAGCATTCACTGAATGATTGGCTAGCGTGGCTGGAAACCATACACCCCGTTGCTATTGATATGGGGTTGGAGAGAGTGGCAGCGGTAGCTGATCAACTTGGCTTAAGGCCTGTCACCAAACCACTCATTCTGGTTGGTGGCACGAACGGGAAAGGCTCAACAGTTGCCATGTTGAGCGCTATCTACAGTGCAGCTGGCTACAAAGTCGGTGCTTATACGTCTCCCCATATTGAGCATTTCTGTGAGCGCATCTGTTACAACGGCGAACCGGTTGATTCACAGCTTGTTGTCGATGCTCTGGCTTTTGTAGAGCACGGTAGATCACCTTCTACACTCACGTATTTTGAATACACCACACTGGCTGCCATGCGCGTGTTTAATAAGCTCGAGTGTGATGTCTTGCTGTTTGAGGTGGGTTTAGGCGGACGATTGGACGCCACCAATATTTGGGATGCGGACTGTTCCATTATTACTAGTATTGCGTTAGATCACGAAGATTATCTAGGGTCTGATGTGTCAGTCATTGCCACCGAAAAGGCGGCAATTGGTCGGACTGGCAAGCCCTTTGTCCTTGGCGAGACGCAACCACCTGAATCTCTGGGGCGGTATGTGACCACCCATCAGCTCCACCTGATAGACGTAGGCTCGGTGCCGCTTGAATCATTGCCAGAAACCAGTATGAGAGGGGGTTTTCAGCGTCGCAACGCAGCTTGTGCCGCAGCTGCAGTTGCCCATTTGCAGGAGCTTGTACCGGTGCTACCAAGCGTCATTGTCAAAGCACTCAAATCTGTCTCGGTTCCTGGTCGTTTTGAACGGCTGAAGGTTGGCGGTGCAGACTTCGTGTTCGATGTCGCCCACAACCCTGCTGGAGCCACTGCTTTGGTACAAGCCTGGCGATCGGTTTATGGTGAACAGCGTTGTCAGCTGCTTTTTGCCTCACTTTGTGACAAGGACATCGCTGGCGTGGTTGATTCCTTGGCTGCAATAGTGGATTCTTGGCACGTGCTGGCTCTGGAGACAGCTCGCGCCGCGCCGACTCAGGAATTATCTAGAGTCATTAAGACGTGTGACAACAATGCTATTGTTATCGAGCACCGCAATGTGAATCAGGCAGTACAACGGCTCCTTGCTGACGCTGTGCTTACTGGGAATCCGGTGCTGGTTGCGGGCTCGTTTTATACTATCGCCGCAGCGAAGTCAGAATTAAGCGGTTCATCGTCATTAGGGTAATTTAAGCGAACGAAATGCCAAGGGCTGAAACACAATCAGAGCTTCGACTAGAAGAATTGCGTCTGAAAAGAAAACGACGTCAGCGCTTTTGGGGTGCTCTTGTGCTCATAGCGGTGGCTGTTATTGCGTTGCCTTTGCTGCTCGATGGCGCAGGTACCCAAAGTCAGTTCCGTCGAGTTGAAAGCCTGCAAGAGGAGCCAGAGTCTTCGAGAACTGAGGTCCGGGCCGAACGTACAGTTGCTCAGCCTGTAGAACCAGTTGATGAGAGACCAGCGGCTCTCGAGCAGACGAGTGAGGCTGGTCGATCACAGTCTCCAGAAGGCGCTCAGCCAGATCCTGCGGAAATTGAGGCCACAACAGAACAGGGTCAAACAAAGGATACGCCTACAGAGAGTCGAGCATTATTGACGGCTTGGGTTGTTCAGGCGGCCGTTTTTTCGGGTGAGAGCGAGGCCTTGCAACTCAGAGATCGTCTCAGGCAATCTGGCTTTGCTTCGTTCGTGCGTGATCGTGAGGCCAATGCAGATCCATTTAGAGTGCTGGTTGGGCCTATGATTAAAGAGGCAACGGCACAGAAGGTAAAAATACAGGTTGTCAGGATGCTAAATCTTGAATTTCCGAGCATAAATCCAGATCCAGAGATCATGGTTTATCCATGAGCCTGTCTGCATTTGCTACCATCGACTTCCCGCAGCTTAGCAAGCATTAATTACTGTGTCTGACGTCGATTTTGTCATCCTAGCGTTTATCGGTCTTTCGGCTGTCATGAGCCTTTTTCGCGGCATGTTTCATGAAGCCTTGAACCTAGCTGTATGGCTGGGTGCCATTCTCATCACGCTGTATTATTCCAGCCGTTTTGCAGCTCTGCTACCTATAGACGCTGTCCAGAGCCCAGTCGCCAGAGCCAGTATCAGTGGTGTCACTTTGTTTCTTGGCACCTTGTTCGTCGGCGGTATTTTGAAATGGCTGCTAGGCAGAATGCTTGCCAGCTCTACCCAAGGGTTTGTCGATAGAGTGAGTGGTTTGCTGTTTGGTGCAGCGAGGGGTGCGGTCATGGCATCGTTGCTTGTACTGGCTGCAAATTTAGCTCCAGAATTAAAAAACGAAACTTGGTGGCAGGAGTCAGTGCTTATACCTCGACTCCAATCCATCGCTTCATTTATCCATGCGCGATTGCCTGAGAGTCTCAGCGAGCACTTCGACATCATCTAACGGGTACGAAATGTATGTGCGGGATTATCGGCATAGTTGGTAAGGAATCGGTCAGTGCTCAGTTGTATGACGGATTAACGTTGTTGCAACATCGTGGACAGGATGCAGCTGGCATTGCAACATGCCATGAGGGCAGATTAGTTTTGCGTCGTGGTGCAGGGCTGGTCACCGATGTATTTAAAGCAGGCGATATGCAGGGCTTACTGGGGAATATGGGTATTGGCCATGTACGCTATCCAACAGCTGGCACCTCAGGGCAAGCCGAAGCGCAACCGTTTTACGTCAACTCGCCCTACGGTATCGTTATGGGGCATAACGGCAATTTGACCAACGCCGACGCACTGCAACGTGAGCTTTTCGAATCTGACTTGCGCCATATCAACACTCGCTCAGACAGCGAAGTGCTGCTTAATGTATTTGCTCATGAACTCCAAGACTTGCGCCCCAGTACGGTACTGACGCCTGACATGATTTTCTCCACAGTCGCTGCGGTACATAGGCGCTGTAAGGGAGCCTATGCTGTCATAGGGTTGGTTGTGGGCCGTGGTGTTTTTGCTTTTCGTGATCCTTTGGGGATACGTCCTGCAGTTATCGGACATCGCGTGACTGATGCAGGCACCGAATACGCTATTGCCTCTGAAAGCGTTGCCTTGCAAGGCTTGGGTTTTGCGTTACTTCGCGATATTGAACCTGGCGAAGCAGTGTACATCGATGCGGACGGCAACCTCCACGCGCAGCAATGTGCAGAAAACCCTGCGCTCTCGCCTTGTATATTCGAGTTCGTCTATCTTGCCCGACCAGATAGCATTATTGATAAAATTTCGGTGTACAAGTCACGCTTACGCATGGGCGAAAAGCTGGCAAAACGTATAGTAGATTTGCGTCCTGATCATGACATTGATGTGGTTATTCCAATACCTGATACCAGCCGTACGGCAGCGCTTGAAGTTGCTTTCAATCTTGGTGTTAAGTATCGCGAAGGTTTTATCAAAAATCGTTATATCGGCCGCACGTTCATCATGCCAGGCCAACAGTTGCGAAAAAAGTCTGTACGGCAAAAGTTGAGCCCAATAGATCTTGAATTCAAAGGTAAAAATGTCTTACTAGTCGACGACTCCATTGTGCGTGGTACAACCTCCAACCAGATAGTACAAATGGCACGCGACGCGGGTGCACGAAAAGTTTACATGGCATCTGCAGCCCCACCTGTCAAATTTCCTAACGTATACGGTATTGATATGCCAGCTGCAGAGGAGCTCATTGCACACAATAGGTCAGATGAGCAAATACAAGAGCTTATTGGGGCTGACTGGCTTGTTTATCAGACCGTTGACGATCTGGTTGAGGCGGTCAGGTATGAAAAACACCCCATAGATCAATTTGAATCAGGCTGTTTTACGGGTGATTACATCACAGGTGATGTTGATAGCGATTATCTGGACTCTTTGCAAAAACAGCGAGCAGATAATGCCAAGCAGCTTAATGTAGGCGATGACGATCTGATGCTGCTTTGACCGAAGAGCGAGGCTCTCGATCGGCGGTCAGCTATCCGCCTCTTAACCCATGCGTAAGCCTGCGCGTTGAAAATCACCCACATTGATGCCATACGACCCATCACTATGGGTGGTCTTTATCTGATAAATATCGCCTTGCGAATCAACGTCCAGTTGTGACAAGTTAACGATTCGCTGCTTCGTTGGCTCACCGAGAGCGTCAAGTATCATAATGACGCGCGGACGTAACTTGTCGCTGGTGTTCGACAGCACGATGCCCACTTCATTATTAAGCATCTCCACAATACTACCTGGAGGAAATATGCCGATGGCGTCGATGAAACGTATGACCAAATCTTCGTCGAATTGAGTACCACGCTTAGCATAAAGCTCTTGCAGTGCGTCTGATGGTGAAACAGCTTCGCGATACGGCTGCGTGTTTGTCATCGTATCGTAGGCTTCGGCGATAGACACAATTTTGGCAAACACAGGTATTTTATCGTCGGTTAGCCGTCGTGGGTAGCCTAGGCCGTCTACTCTCTCGTGATGAGAATGTGCCACGTCAGCAGCACCGGACATAACACTTTTGGTAGACATCAAGATATCTCGCCCATAGCGTGTGTGCTTTTGTACTTCGGCCATCTCTTCTTCACTTAACGGTCCTTTCTTGGCAAGGACCTCGGTAGAAACACTCATTTTGCCTACATCATGCAGCATGCCGCAAATACCAATATCTTCCATTTCTCGGTTTCTCATTCCCATGGATTTGGCCATGACAATGCTCAGCGCTGAAACGTTAAGGGAGTGTTGTGCAGTTTCGGCATGCTTTGCTTGTATTCGTGTTAGCCAGACAGATGCGTCAGGATTTCGCAAAATACTATCTACGCAACCGTTAACTGCCTGTTTGATTTTTCCACCATCAACTTCTGCGCCCAAACGAATCTCTTCAAATAGGTCAGTGATCGCTTGGCTGGCTAATTGGTGAACTTCGGATGCCTTATCTAACTCTTCTTCAACAGGCACGTCATCTAGGGTCGAGCCGCCTTTGCCTGGCAATCCATTTGCGTTGACTGGCTTCTGCATGCTGAATTCGTCGAAATCAACCCAAACGTGAACACATTCCTTTTGGATCGCTAAAACATCTGCAGCCGATTGTAATTCAAGGCCCTGAAACATGAAGCTGGATTCTTCCCATGGCTTATCCAGCTCTACAACAAACATCCCGACACGTAGATCTTGAACGCTGATTTTTTCGTGATGTTTGCGAGTTCTCTGCGTACGCTCCCGCTGCTCCGCCGGTTTTCGCGCATTGCGCTCAGGCAGTTTCTTTTCTTCGCTCTTGAAAAGTTTGTTAAACAGCATAAAATTTGAGTACGTATCCGAGTGGTTTGATCTAAATGAGCCAACCGTAATCTGTGAGCGGCACACGCGCACAAGTCTTTAGTCGATAACGATGGCATTTCGAAAAGAGCTAACACATTGTATTATTAATCTTCAGATTGCTTCAGACGGTGTTTAACTCACTTGAGTACTCATTTTCCTGATCCTAAGCAGGCTTAGAGAAAATTATCCATATGAATCAACGTTTTGCAATTTTTAGAGAATTTTGACGTTTCATGGCGGTGTGTGACACTGTAGCCATCATTCGGTTAATAGTCGTGCTCGTAATTCAACGAAGCGGTTACGTAAAATATCGTAAGATGGTCAGCTACCGGCTATCAGGCACTGCACCCTTAAGGTGCGCGTGAGAAAATTGTGACTTCCAAAGACAACACACCTTTCACCGAGGATGAGTTATGCGCTATCTGGAGCGATGACACTCTAGCTATCAGAAGCGGTTTTGAACGCTCTCAGTATGGTGAGCACAGCGAACCCATCATGACCACGTCCAGCTACGTGTTCAAGAGCGCCTCCGAAGCTGCAAAACGCTTTGGCGGAGAAACAAAAGGCCCGATTTATTCTCGCTTTACTAATCCAACTGTGCAGATATTCGAGAACCGGTTGGCGGCACTCGAAGGAGGGGAGGCTTGCATTGGGGCGGCATCGGGAATGGCAGCTACTGCCACATTGTTGCTTGGCACCTTGCAGCAGGGCGATGAGGTCGTTGCTACAAGGAACATGTTCGGTAGCACTGTTAACCTGTTCAAGAATTTTCTACCACGCTACGGTATTACAGTGCACTGGGCTGACGGCCTCGATGTTGAAAACTGGGCGCCGCTTGTTAACAGCAAAACAAAAATCATTTATCTTGAAACTCCAACTAACCCGCTAACACAAATTGCCGACATCTCAGCCTTTGCTGAGCTTGCCCATGCGCACCATGCGCAGTTGGTTGTTGACAACTGTTTTTGCACGCCTGCATTACAAAAGCCTTTGCAATTTGGCGCTGATGTTGTTATTCATTCGGCGACAAAATACCTCGATGGACAAGGGCGCTGTGTGGGTGGTGCTGTTGTTGGATCTGCCGAATTGATCGAAAAGCTCACTGCATTTATGCGAAGTGCGGGTCCTTGTATGAGCCCATTTAACGCCTGGGTATTTATCAAAGGCCTTGAAACGTTGAGTTTGCGTATGGAGAGGCATTCTCAAAGCGCAGCCACTCTGGCGCAATGGTTAGATTCGCACCCCGCAATCGCTCGCGTTCATTATCCCGGGCTCGATTCCCATCCTAATAAAGACTTGGCTGCGCGCCAACAGAAGACACCGGGTGGCATTCTCTCTTTTGAGGTTGTGGGTAATAAAGAGGCAGCTTGGCGCTGTATAGATGCCGTCAAATTGTGTTCCATAACAGGCAACTTAGGGGATGCGCGCACAACGATAACGCATCCTGCCACGACAACGCATGGTCGAATAAGTGCTGAGGATCGCCAGATTTCCGGCATAGGAGATGGACTGGTACGTTTGGCCGTAGGGCTTGAAGATGTAGTTGATATCCAGTCTGACCTTGAACAAGCCTTAGCGCAGGCTTAGGCAACACCAGTAGGGACTAGCAGGTAATGCAGCCACAACAACGGGATCAACTAACGTTTGAGTTGTTCCAAGCAGGTGTGGATGCTGTTGGTGGCTGCCAAGCAACGGAGCGTGCATTAGCCTCAGTTGATTTTGATGCGCCAGTGCATGTTGTTGCAATTGGCAAGGCCAGTGATGCAATGGCTCGTGGCGCAAAAAAAATGCTTGGTGACAAGCTGGTATCTGCATTGGTCATCAGTAAGCATGGGCATATCAGCGATGAGCTAAAAGCTGACACGCGCTTTGAGTGTCTAGAGTCAGGTCACCCCGTGCCTGACCAACAGTCTCTTGTGGCTGGTGCGCGTCTTTTTGAATGTGTTAGTGCATTAGCGCCAACTGCTCGCTTATTGTTTTTGGTCTCTGGAGGCACTTCAGCTTTAGTTGAGTATCTTAATGACGGACTAACGCTTGAGAGCCTTCAGAGCTTAAACGATGATTTACTGGCTAGTGGTGCTGCTATTGGCGAGATGAATCAGCAGCGTCGACGGCTTTCAAAAATCAAAGGTGGTCAACTGGCTCTGCGTGTTCGCTGTCCAGTGCTTCAGCTGCTGATCAGTGATGTACCGGGAGATACACTCAGTGATATTGGATCAGGACTTCTGGTGCCCGATGATTCCACAGGTATGCATAAAGGTTTGCCAGTCTGGCAGCTGATTGACAGCAGAATCATTGCCTCTTCAGCTATCGCTCAGGCTGCTGTTTCAGCTGCTGCTACAAACCGGTCGCTTGTGGTCAATCAGCACTCAGGAAGTTTGCATGGTGACGTTGAAGCAGTGGTGCAGAGTATCAGCCAGACGTTGGTACACGCGCCGAAAGGCGTGTACATCTGGGGTGGTGAGCCTACAGTGGTATTACCGTTGTCGCCTGGACGTGGTGGGCGTAACCAGCATCTTGCCTTGTCGTTGGCAAGAGTGGCGGCGCAACACTCATCTATGTCAATTCTGGTGTGCGGCACCGATGGCAGTGATGGCCCTACTATTGATGCCGGCGGCCTGATTAATGAACACAGTACGTCTCTAGCCACAGATAAGGCTATAGATATAGACGATTAT
>JALZWO010000109.1 GCA_023300375.1 Granulosicoccus sp.
CTTATGTCTTATGTCTTATGTCTTATGTCTTATGTCTTATGTCTTATGTCTTATGTCTTATGTCTTATGTCTTATGTCTTATGTCTTATGTCTTATGTCAATATTCGATTAAACAGAATACCCAATTGATACCAATCTCTATAAGGCCTTGCAAATCATGAAGTGTTTTTTGATGAAAGTGGCAACAGTCCATTCAGGTTTTAACCCTGCATCAAGAACAAACCCATCTCCTGCTGACACGGTGAATTCCTTGCCGTCATTGGTCTTAATTACAGCGCCACCTTCTTTTACATGACAGAACTCAATGATGCCGGTGTAGTCTGCAGTGAATACACCAGCGGTGCTTTCCCAGATTCCAGAGCGCACGTTGCCATCTTTACTATAAAATTTAAGCTCTGCATGCTGGACCGTTGAACCAGACACGATACTTTGACTGATATCGTTCTGTACACGTGGTACATCGTGTTCTCTGAAATTGGTTAGTGATGCTTTTCTATCCATCATGGACACATGTGGGAAGACAGCGGCTATGGTACAGATGCAGGAGGAGAATTCGGTTAGGGCTATCAATGGCACTTGGCAGGCACTGCCGCAAGTTCTATTACTGTTGAAAATACTCAACTATGAGATGGTAAGTTTACGTCCCAGTATTTTCATCGCTCGGCACTTGTCCTCGGAATTTATTCCACCTGTGACAGGCGTAGAACGCAATACTTGTATAGATAAGTGATACGCTAATTACGACACATGCTTTAGCAAGCAGTCGCGCCAATTCAATCTGGGCGCCATTTCCAGGTCGAAGGCCTGAATTGTTATTGATCCAGACAAACGTCGATCCAATTGCAATACCTAAAAAAAGTGCAACGAAAACTTGCTGGCGTTTGGTAACAATTAACTTTAGACGGTTCATGTTGTGGTTTTCACACGGGTGCTTTTGTTAGACAATAGAGAGCCCTCAATTTAGTCCTAAATTCACTCTCTTGGTGGGCAGTTGCTCAGACTGTTGCACTAAGAACCAATAGATCGGTGTGAAAGCCTATTTTGGTGACGCCACTAGACCCGACTTATTGGAAGCTGCTGGTATTCGAGATGCTTCACACTTTATTGTTGCCATCGACGAGAAGAATCAAAGCACGCAATTGGTTCGATACGTTCGCCTGAATAACCCTAAAGAGCATGTCATTGCAAGAGCACATGATAGAAATCATGTTTACGATCTATATGCTGCGGGCTGTAGAGACATTATTCGAGAAACATTTGATAGCTCAGTTCGTAAAGGGAAGTCTGCCTTCACGGCGCTAGGTATGAGCGAGGAAGATGCAGATCGTGCTACCGCAGGATTCGTGGCAGATGATAGGACCCACATGATCGTTATGGCAGATGTGTACGACTCGGACATTACTCTGGTTGAAAACACCGAGTACGTAAACAAAGCAAAGGAGATAGCAGATATTCATACGCAGTTAATGGAAGAGGGCCCTACCGGTTTCGGAAAGCTTGCAGATAAATTGACCGAATTGGGCAGCGACCCATCTGAAATAGTGAAGCAATATTAAAAGGAACAGACGTCAGAAAAATAAACCCAATCGCACAGCTGGCCGACACTATTCATATCGCAGTCAACTCAGGTTGCCGCGATGACGCAATGGGTAATTTACCGTGCAGCTGGTATGTGCAAAAACCCACTCGCGTGCTCCCTCCATGAAATAGGCATAGATGCGGCAGCCTCGAAATTATTGTTGACTCTTGGACACCATGCACCTTCTGTAGAGTCGAGCAGGAAATCATCGAAGGGCATCTAGGCTTCGCCTGCAGAAATTTGCACAGGAGTGACACTTAGTTTGTTGGTTTACTCTCCACCGCCCTAATCTACCGGTAACAAATCGATGCTGACTACCGCACGGTCAGTTTTCCAGCGATCACGCACGCGTGTGAAAATCTGGTCAGCTTTTGTTCGCGGTGCCGACAAATCGATCGCCACACGCCAGGTGCGCGATACATCGTCGCTCGCCTCCCCTGTGTCACTGCTACCCTCTATCGACTCACCAGCAGAAGTCGCTGAGTGCTCTGCATCTTTACCACCCTCATCGCTCGATGCGCTATCAGAACTTTGGGTGTTATCTGTACCGGTTACATCGGATGAGTTTGCGGCATATTGTGTTGTCGGCTCTGCGAGCGTCGACTGCCAGACTCCGATACGTTCTGCGATCGTGCTTTCCAGCTCGTCAAACGGAAGACTCAGTAAATACTGACGGTCCTGGAACAAGGCCTGCTGAGCCATCGTCAACGCATCGAGCGTGGCCGTATTGCTATCAAAATGTGCCTGTAGCGCCTGTTGCTTGAGTTCCTGACGTCGAACCCGAATTCTGCGCTCCAGCGTGAGCCGCGCCTGACGCGTCTCCTCAGTGACCGCATCCACAGCGTCGAACAAGCGATTGATATCAGCTGCCTGTTCTAATGCTGCCTGCTTGGCGTTCTTGAGCATCAGCTCCGCGTCACGAAACTGCCGGATGCTGTCGTTCGCTGAAGTAAAGTCGTCATCTTCCGATAGTGTTGCATCGACCGCGTGAATGCGTTCGACGAGCCCACCCTTCCATTCCTCAAAATTAGACTCTCTCACTTCTCCCGTCAATGTAATTGTCAATTCTGTCATGCGGCAAACAAGGTTCAGATGGGCGGCAGACGATAGCATCAAAGCCCCTAGCACGACCAAGCCTCCACACAAAAAATACCAATTACTTGTCCCTCCACTGTTTTACGTAACACCTGGGACCGCAAGCCTACGTCATCACACATCTGGCACATGATCAATCACTACCACTTCAACTAGCGGCATAACTTTTACTCAAATGTCTAGTGTGAAATGGGAGGATTACAGAACGACGATTATTCGACTATTTAGATTTAAACCGTTTGCAGAAACGTGAATTTTGGTATTAATACTGTGCCCACCCCAGTAAACATGTCAGTTTCTTTGATAATCTCATAGACCTTAGTAGGTGCGCTTTTACTACCCTGCTCCAATTACTTTTCTGGCTCTGAAACGTTATGGATCTTTCTAAACAACCTTCTGTTCATACCCTTCGTCTTCTTGCACTCTCGCTTGTGACAGCATGGACTGTTTCGGCTTGCTCAGGATCCAGTAACTCGGTTACGGGTGAGTCGCTCACTAATAGTAATGAAGCGTCAGTAGGCTCTGAATCCCCTGCAACTCCAGACGCCATCACGGAGAACAACGAGGGCGACATCGAGGGATCTGGTGTCGTGTCAGATGATAATTCTGGTGCTGATTCTGGTGCTGGTGCTGGTGCTGGTGCTGGTGCTGGTGCTGGTGCTGGTGCTGGTGCTGGTGCTGATTCTGGTGCTGATTCTGGTGCTGATTCTGGTGCTGATTCTGGTGCTGATTCTGGTGCTGATTCTGGTGCTGATTCTGGTGCTGATTCTGGCGCTGATTCTGGCGCTGGTGCTGATGCCGGTGAATCAATAGTTATTGGCAGTCAAGACAATACTGGCACCACACCAGATGGTCCAGTAGTTGAAGATCCACTGATTCAAAACACAATACCTGTGAGTTTTGAAATTACAGTACCTGCCTATCAATCCAGCGAACTACGTGTTGAGCTGGATTGGGGGGACTTGCATTTCACCGCTTTGTGGATGGGTGACGAGAATTGGGCCGCTTCTGCTGAGTTTCCTACAAACACGCAAAACCAACTCACCGTGACATTTTTCGACTTTAACGGTGATCTTGAATTAGCTCAAGTTACTCAGGACTTTGAAACAGGTTCAAACATTACTGAGGCATTGCAAATCTCAACAGATCAGTTCGATGCAAATCAGTTTGACATTGATGGCGATGGGGTAAGTAACTTGGATGAATTGATTGCAGGCACTGACCCACTGCTTGATGAGGATTCGCTACTACGCATCGTTGATTCTGTCTCTCTAAGTAGCTTTATGTCAGTTTCACGGCATTTTGAATCTCGCCTATCGCAGGTAAGGCCATTGTCTATTGACACGTCAGATTCAGATTCTAGTGGTAGGCGTACGACTAACGTGAATGCAAATATCGATGCGCAGGGCAACGGAACACTCACAGTTGCTATTCAGGATGGCATAGATTCATTTAGGTTAAGAGGTATCAGAACCCATTCAGAAAACTCAATAAGCTGGGAAGGTAGTCGAGATTCATTTATTGATGCAGATGTTTTTACCGATGTAGATTTTACCAATACAATTACGGTTGTAGATGAGACAACACGCTTGTTTGTTGAAGAAGTCATGTCCAGTAATTCTGCTTTTTACACCGACACCAGTGACACTAGCATAAACCTGATTGGAGAATTAATTGAAGGAAGTACCTCTTTGTGCGCAGCTGTAGCAGGAACTGTCACACGAGAGACACGATCAAATCGTCCTAGTATTAACCAATCAACTACTATTAGTAAGGAAATCGATGATCAGTATTGGAGAGTAGTGACTGATCTAGACGAATATTTTGCGCGCGAACTGCAAATACTCAGAAGTGGCAATCGTTCGTTTACCAATAGTGAACCAGAGGACGCCTATTTTTTATGTGACTTTGTAGATATAGAGCTGCCATAAGATAACGACTAACTATTGCCAGTCAACAAGTCTGTTGCCAAGCTGTATTGAGAAAACCAAGGGGCATCGATTAATAAGATTGAGAAATCAAAAAGCTTACTTCAGGCAACGGCTAACTTTTGACGTAAAATCAGTAATCGGAGTTACAGCAAGCTCGCGAGAGTGCTGTCTGAACTTGATGCAGGTTTCTGGTCAACACATAGGCCCAACTCAACAATAGATTAACGCTTAATAATGACTCACTCCTCTTATCAATTCACACGAGCCATAACGCGTAGGCCAGCCAGTAGTGCTACGAACGGTTTAAGAGCTGAAGACCATGGCACGCCTGATATTAGTCAGATGCTTAAGGACCATGCTCACTATGTCGCCACGCTACGAGAGACAGGTGCAAAGATCATTGAGTTGCCAGCGCTAGAAGACTTCCCTGACTCAGTGTTTGTTGAGGATGATGCGCTTTGCCTAAAAGACTGCGCGGTGTTAATGCGCCCGGGTGCGCCCTCCAGACTGGGCGAGGTAGCCATGATGGCACCAACGATTCATACACAATTCAAACAGGTCTTCCAGATCAAAGGCCCAGGACACATTGAAGGCGGTGACATTCTGACCACATCGCGGGAAATTTTAGTGGGCAAATCTGCACGCACAGATGCAGCTGGAGTAGAAGAGCTTCGCACCATCGTGACACCTCTTGGATACAAGGTTCGCGAGGTGCAAACACCTGCCGAGATACTGCACTTCAAAACAGACTGTTCAATACTGGATGACAACACTATTCTCAGCACAAAACGTTTGCATGTATCCGGATGTTTTGAAGGCTATCGGGTATTGCATACATCTGATGGCGAAGATGCTGCAGCAAACGCCATACGTTTCAACCAATTCGTACTGATGCCTGCCGGGTTCCCAAACACCGCTAGCATGTTGCGTGAAAATGGCTTTGAGGTGCGTGAGATAAACAATACCGAATGCGCAAAAATTGATGGTGGAATGTCTTGTCTTTCATTAAGATTTTAGAATCACACGTGAGTGTTTAAAGCGGTGGTGCTTCGTCAAAAAACACAACCTCCACACTTTACGTTGCACTAATTTTTATCCCAATTGATCTAGATCAATTACCTAGGCACTAGACGTTGTCAAGATACGCAGTACAAAACCAACTTCAGTGACTCATGATCTCTGAATTAACCTTTCGTGAACGTCGTCAAGCTCTTTGGGTATCAGGGGCTGTTATGTCGGTTGGGTTGTTGATTGCCCGTATGATGGCATACCCTGAATTCACTCCCTATGCAGCATGGTCAAGTTTTGGTCGCATGCGCCCAAGAATTTCGCACATTAGAGTCAGTACCAATCTCAGCGGATTGCAACAAAAGCAGACAAGCTCACTACCCGCCATCCATTAATATGATCAGCTCAATTAATTTTTCAATATTGGCTTCACGATCGGTGATAACAATCGTGTTGCTAGTGTTTTCAGCAGTAATGCTTGCAGCGTCTGGAAACAGTGGTCTCAATGCCTGGACCACCTCCTGAGCGGGTATGTTGTTTAATCGGATAACTCGACTGACCAGTTCATCTCCTGAAATTAAACTCTCGCCTACAATCGGTATTGCGCTTTGTACGCCTGTCGAGGTGGGAACAATTTTGACTAGTGATCCGGCTTGCACAGCAGCGTAACCGTGTACCTCGAGTACAGAGAGAAATAGATTGTAGAGCTTCTCAGCGTTAAGTGGTTCTGACGACACAACATTGATAGTCGCTTTAACTCTTGGGTCGACAATGAAGTTTTTTCCTGTACGGATAGCCACTGTCTCTATCAGGGTGTTGATGTCGACATTTTTCAGATTGAGTGTAAATGTCTCATCCTGATTATCCTGAGCGATGGCATATTGCACAAGCAATACACTGATCGCAATCAGGAAGGCCGCGACGACAAAACAATGGGGTTTATAGATTTTTGCGTGTCTGTTGGCACGAGTGCGATTCATTTCTTTTAGTCCTCAGGTCTGGCAGTACGACCAACCAGTCTGTTGTAAGCGATGCACCTCAACCACAGCCGTCTGGCAAGAACCCCGCGCGTTTTATGGCAAGTGGCACACTGCTGGTTTCTCTGCTAACAGAACTGAATACACGGTAAGCTAGTTATAGATACGTCGGGTATCTGACAAGTAAACGCAAATGTAGTTCTTTGTCACCAGCCTATCCAGATAATCTATTGGAACAGTATCAAGCCTTCTCGATTAGGAAACATGTTACTACACAGAGACATAACAAGCGATAAAGAGCGCCCTATATTGAATAGCGTAAGATGACGAAACATGACAACTCAATACAGTTAGCATGTAAAAACAAAACCGCCATACAGGTACTTAGTCGCCTCTGCGCCAAGTATCAACACTTTATCTCCTTTATTCAACTTCCCCGACTGACGTAAACGGTCTAAGCTCACCCATATAGCAGCAGAGCCAAGGTTACCGAGTTTGTCCGCATCAACGACAATTCGAGATTCTGGTATATCTAAATGCTCGCTTAATAAGCATCCCAAATGTCCATTAACCTGATGAGGCAAAATAAAGTTAAAGTCGTTAAGTGTATAACCACGACTTAGCACCGCTTCTAACCCTTTTAAAAAAAGATCTGCGCCTTGTTCGCGTACTTCAGTAACATTATGTTGAAAAACAGGGAATCCAGATCTGCAATAGACATCGGCAGATCCACCGCCTTTCATGTGAAACCCGGGTTGTTTGCCGTTCCCAATATGCCCCATGTAGCGAAAGGATGCACCCGACTGTGTGATACCGAAAGACATGCCGTCTAACTAATCCGGTGAAGTAACACCGGCTTTAAAGGCTTTGTCAGATACCAAAATGACTTGACCATCAGTAGCAGCCTCTTTCATCAATGCACCACCAATGACTTTTGCCACGCCTTTTTCAGCTAATGAAATAAGTCCACCTGAAATAGCTGTTACTGCGTAGTCAACGTCCTTAGAGGCTACCGCGACGGCCATGGGTTGTGCAGCTTGGAAGAATTTGAACTCTACATCCAAACCTTCTTCTTTAAAATAACCGCGCTCAAATGCCACAAAACTGGCAGCGTGGCTGGTAAATCGCAAGGCTCCAACATTGATCTTTGTATCTTCTGCGTAGGTAGGTAAAGCAACAAACAGTGATGCCGCTGCCCCACTAATCAGACTGACTACTTTAAGTGTGGTTCTTCTCGACATCTTGCTCATTCTATTTTCTCTGTGCTACAGCTGATGTTTAATGCGGTAAATTGCTGACACGAACTTAATCACCGAGCTGTCGGGTTAATTACTCTTTTGTGAGGTAAGGCAGATGCCTTCTATATCCAACTGCAAACACTGCAATGCAGTTTCATGTTCTCTTGCTAAAACGGCTTCAACAGGGCGGGTTTAGTTCTCAGATATTGACGTGAAATCAAGTTGCTGTTTTCGCAGCACAGCTAAAATAAATCGTCGAGATTCATCGTAGAGTTGCACTTGCGAGGCGATCAGACGAGGTGAATCGCAAGCGGCTGTGAGACTTATACGAAATAGGCGGTTGGCTTCATCCCAAGCCAAGGCGCTTTCAATGGTTGCAATGACCTCACTCTGCACCCTTGAGAGTGCATGATGAGATGCAATGATCTGCCCTTCCCAGGCGATATCACCGTTTTGCAAAGACCACGTTAAACCAAGCCTTTCAACCTCAAGGCAGAGAGTGATCTCCTTCAAATCATCTTCAGTGGCTGAGAAGACTCTAAAACCACGCTGGGCGTTTGCTTCCACCAGTCCTTGAGTGCTTAGGAGCATGAGAGCCTCGCGTAATGAGTAGCTAGAGCCACCGTGTCGTGCTCTAAGCTCTTCAATTTTTAGGCGTTTATCGGGCGCAAGCGCGGCAACACGCTAGACGTACCATTCATTGGTTATCCGGTGGCTCAGGCTTTTCATCTGCAGCACTATTTAGGAATCAGTATTAAGGGATGAACACAGCTTCTTTGGCGGTTGAATTCCGGCGTACACTGATAGCTTGGTTAGCGACTGTGTCAGCTGAACAAGGCCACGGAAAATGAATGGGCTCTATCAACGCCTTACCCATGCAGTTCTCCAGCTAACTGATCCGTACTCGTCAACAGATTTACCGCCCATACTGACTACTCAGTCCTAACGTCGTCCCCCATAAATTAGGGGAACGCACGATAATTCCGAGGTATTACAACTCTGGCTTAGTTTTAAAGGCGTCCAACAGTTCGCCGTTTTGCGCCATTTTTGAGCGCCATCACACACAACCAAGCATGCGCCATTGATGCGCCTGCTAATGCTGTAATTTCAGCTTGGTCAAATGGGGGGGAAACCTCGACCAAGTCCATGGCGATAAAATTCAGATCTTCCATGCCACGAATAAGTTCGAGCATTTGCCAAGTGGCGAATCCACCTACTACAGGTGTTCCTGTTCCCGGAGCATACGCTGGGTCCAAGACATCAATATCAAACGACAAATAGACTGGCGCATCGCCTGCACGAGCGCAAATGACTTCTAACGCCGCTTCAATTCCGTTTCTGTGTACCCAAGGAGCCGTGAGTATTTCAAAGCCATGATCGTGGTCATTGAAGGTTCGCAAACCAATCTGCGTTGAGCGCTCCACATCGATAATACCTTCTTGCGCCGCACGCGCAAACATGGTGCCGTGATCCAGAGCATTGTGTGAGTCAGTCCAAGTGTCACAGTGAGCATCTACGTGTACAAGCGCTATGGGGCCATACTTTTCTGCGTGTGCTTTGAGTAGCGGATAGCTAACAAAATGATCTCCACCAAAGCTGAGCATCTTCGCACCAGAGGCCACGATTGTACGCGCGTGATCCCCGATGCTCTGTGCAACGGTATCTGGGTGATGCGGATCGATAAAGCAGTCACCATAATCAATAATCGCTAGGTGATCCACTGGATCAAAACCGTAGGGAAAGGCTTCAAGTTCAGCAAGCTGCACTGAAGCTGCCCGAATGGCACCTGGACCCAAGCGGCTTCCAGGGCGGTGAGTACTGGCACAGTCATAGGGAATGCCACTGACGACAATATCTACGCCCTCCAACTCACGACTGTATTTACGTCGCAAAAAACTCAGGGCGCCACCATAGGTCATTTCGCGTCTTGCACCCTTTAGGGATTCAGTGCGAAACGCATTATCACCGTACTCTACCGACACTCTATACTGCTCCTTAATAAGTTGTTGAAGACTTAGCCTTACTACTAGCCATTATCCATGCAGCGAGCACTACCCCAACGACAACAATCAATATCATTATTGTGGCCAAAGCATTGATCTCAGGACTGACACCCAGTCGAACTTTTGAAAAAATCAACATTGGTAGTGTGGTAGCTCCTGGCCCTGAAACAAAACTGGCTATGACCAAGTCATCCAGAGACAAAGTAAAAGCCAAAAGCCAGCCTGACACCAGCGCTGGAGCAATAGTTGGCAGCGTAATATCCCAAAACACTCGAGCAGGTTTAGCGCCTAAGTCCATCGCCGCCTCCTCTTGATCGCTATCCATATCGGCTAGACGCGACTGCACAACCACAGCGACAAATGCCATGCAAAAAGTGGTGTGAGCAATAATAATGGTGGTTAACCCACGCCCAGCGGGCCATCCAAATAAAGACTCCATCGCCACAAACAACAACAGTAACGACAGCCCTGTAATAACTTCAGGCATTACCAGTGGTGCGGAAATCATGCCTGTTAATAGTGTTTTACCCCTAAACCGGCCAAAGCGTTGTAGTGCCAGCGCAGCAATGGTTCCAAACACGAGTGCAGCTGTTGCGCTAATGGCGCCTATTTTAAAGCTAATCCACGCAGCGTCTAGTATCTGCTCATCATTGAGTAGTTCGGCGTACCACTTGGTCGAAAAACGACTCCAAACGGTGACCAACTTGGATTCATTAAAGCTGAACACAATAAGCGATATGATAGGCACATAGAGAAATATGAATCCCAGTGTTGCCACTACAGGCACAAAACCTAAGCGACTTTTCATGCTTTCTTCTCATCTGCCTGTTGCGCCAATCGCAACAACATAATCGGCACCACTAGCACCACCAACATCACAGTCGCAACCGCTGACGCCACCGGCCAATCGCGGTTGGAGAAAAATTCGCTCCACAGTACTCGGCCAATCATTAGCGTGTCGGGCCCACCCAGTAGCGCTGGTATCACAAACTCACCCACTACCGGAATAAAAACCAACAAAGACCCTGCGGCTATACCCGGAAATGACAGTGGTAGAGTCACTGAAAAGAAAGCAGTGACAGGTCGAGCGCCTAAATCGGCGGCAGCCTCAAGCAGTGACTCATCTTGTTTCACCAAGCTGGTATAAAGTGGCAGAATCATGAAAGGCAGGTAGGTATAAACAATACCGATATAAACGGCTAGGTCGGTTTGCATGATGGCAAGCGGTTGATCAATAAGCCCAAGCCACAACAGCGCGTTATTGAGTAAACCATTCGTTTTTAAAATACCAATCCAGGCGTAGACTCTCAGCAAAAACGACGTCCAGAAAGGCAGAATGACTAACATCAACAGAAGATTTCGAGTGCTTGAATTTGCACGCGCAATAGCTAATGCCATAGGGTATGCCACCAACAGACAGATAACGGTGGAAACCAACGCTATTTTCATTGACTGCATGTAGGCGAAAATATAGAGGTCGTCGTCTAGCAGATAAAAATAGTTACCGATATTGAGCACAAACGTCAATATGCCCTCCTCGTCCCACGTCATCATGGGTAGATATGGTGGTCGTGCTATCGCAGCTTCCGACAGCGATAGCTTGAACACCACCGCAAATGGAATCAGAAAAAACACCAACAGCCATATCATGGGAATAGCTATAACCATTGTTTTGCCACTAGGCAACCAACGGTTAATACGTGACTGCGTACTCACGTAGGCAACACCACTCCAGCACTGCTGCCCCAGCTGACGTAGACGCGCTGATCCCAACTGATAGGATTATCTTGAGCGCGATCCAAATTGGGTTGTGTGACCTTTATTTGCTTGCCGCTGTCGAGATTGATTCGGTAAACAGACAAGCTACCCATATAAGCCACCTCTTCCACCATGCCCTCAACCACATTGTGAGGCTGATCAGGTCTGTCTCTAGCAATACGAATTTTTTCTGGTCGCAAGGCGTACCACATACGCTGCCCTGGCGAGCAGCTCACACCATGGCCAACATGAATTTCCAGCCCTGCTTCAGGACTTTGCAATTTCATATGATTTTCTTCGTCAGCAGTGACACGGCCTTCAAAGAGATTAACACCGCCTATAAAATCAGCGACAAATCGAGAATTGGGGTATTCGTACACATCACGTGGGGTAGATACCTGCGCTAATTTGCCATCTACCATCACAGCAATTCGCGTTGCAAGTGTCATTGCCTCCTCTTGATCGTGCGTCACCACGACGAACGTCACACCAAGATCCTCTTGCAGCTTCATTAATTCAAACTGCGTTTCCTCGCGCAATTTTTTATCCAGGGCACCCAATGGTTCATCCAATAAGAGTAGCTTGGGTTTTTTAGCTAATGCTCGTGCAAGTGCTACGCGCTGTCGCTGTCCTCCCGATAACTGGTTTGGCTTGCGCGCTCCAAAACCTTCCATCTGCACCATCGCCAGCAACTCTTCGACGCGGCTGTTGATTTGAGCTTTTGGCATGCCATCACGCGCCAAACCATACCCAACATTTTTAGCCACGTTCATATGCGGAAAAAGCGCATAAGACTGAAACATCATATTAACTGGCCGTTTGTACGGCGGTACGTGCGACATATCTTGACCATCTATCTCGATGGTACCGGCAGTTGGATTATCAAAACCACACAACATGCGAAGCAATGTCGTTTTACCAGAACCAGATCCTCCTAATAAACAAAAGAGTTCGCCTTTGTAGATATCCAAATCGACGTTATCAACAGCCTTCACAGCACCGAAGTGCCTAGAAATCCCACGGATTCGGATAAAAGGTTTAGCACTCGGATCTGTCCAAGGCTCGCTTATAAAAGGCGAGATTGCATCGGTGGTCACATCAGGTCTCCAGAAGACAAAAACATCGGCGACACAAGTGGCCACCGGTGTTTTTAATGCAGCAGCTTATTTTCCAGTTTTTACTTTGGTCCAAGCACGAGTCAAAGAGCGGTCTTGACGTGCGTTGTAGACCATACCGGCCCACAACTTTTCTTTAGCAGCTTCTGTTGGGAATATACCCGGATCAGCTTTGATTTCCTCATCAACTAATGGCATAGACGCTTTGTTAGCATTGCCGTACCAGACGTAGTTGGTTATGTCAGCTGTGACCTGTGCGTCCATAACAAAGTTGATGAACTTATGCGCAGCTTCTGGATTGGGTGCGTCGACAGGAATTGCTAACATGTCGAACCACTGTAATGCACCTTCTTTAGGAATGATGTAACCGATCTCTACACCATTCTCAGCCTCACTCGCTCGTGCTTGAGCTTGGAATACATCACCTGACCAGCCAAGAGCAACACAGGTGTCACCATTCGCTAAATCGGAGATGTACTGCGACGAGTGAAAATACCGAATATGCGGGCGAATGCTGGTGAGCAGCTCTTCAGCAGCTTCAAAGTCTTTTGCATCTGTTGAACGCGGGTCAAGACCCAAGTAATTCATGGCGGCAGGCACCACTTCTGTTGGCGCATCAAGCATGCTGACACCACAATCTGCTAATTTCGCGACAATCTCAGGATTAAACAGCAATTCCCAGCTATCGATTGGCATGTCAGCGCCTAGACGCTCGGCGACAGCTTCGACGTTGTAGCCGATACCAGTGGTTCCCCAGAGGTAGACTATTGAATGTTCGTTGCCAGCATCATATCCAGCAGCCGTAGCCATGATGTCCTCATCCATATTAACGAGATTTGGCAACAAGGATTTATCGATCGGCTGGTACGCACCAGCTGCCACTTGGCGCTGCAAAAAATCTGACGTTGGTACAACCAGATCGTAACCACTGTTGCCAGCTAACATTTTTGCCTCTAGCACTTCGTTAGAATCGTAGACATCGTAGTTGACATCGATACCTGTGGCTGCCTCAAATTGGGCAATTGTGTCCTCGGCGATATAGTCGGACCAATTGTAAATGTTAAGCGTTTCTGCTGAGTGAGCCGCTGGTGCTGCAACGAGCGCACCTAGCGTCGTAATGATCAATTTTTTCATCTTTTATTCTCCGAGTGAAACTATCAATACTCGCTGAGCAACCATGATCAGCGATGTCTTATAACTAACTGCCTGCCTGCCTAACAAACTACAACGAAGTGTACTTCGTTGCCCTCGTTTTTTAAATGACGGTTCTACACTATATCCAAATAACTACGGATTTCTATTTCGCTCACCTGCGTGGCGAGTGCATCTATTTCTTGCTGCTTGCAGGCCACTAGCATTTGTCGCAACGTGGGATTGAAAACGCTCTTCATACAATCGCCAGCTTCGAAAGCAGTTACAGCATCTTGCCACGACAAAGGCAAGCTTTCTAAATTTGCACTGTAAACATCGCCTTCAATAGGCTCAGCACATTGCAATTTTTGTTGTATACCCTCTAATGCAGCTCCTAACACAGCAGCGATTACCAGATAAGGGTTACTGTCAGCGCCCGCAGCACGATGCTCTATACGGCGAGCCTTGTGTGAACCACCAGGAATACGCACCAAGGCAGTGCGGTTTTCGTAGCCCCATGCTATGGCGATGGGTGCATGCGTGTTAGGCCGCAAGCGTCTATAAGAATTTTGGTGTGGGGCAAATATAATAGTGCTCTGTGCAGCCGCTGCTAGACAACCTGCAACGGCATGCTTGAGCACCTCGGTGCCGAAATCTCCCCCGTCGTCAAACACATTATTGCCGTCGCTATCGAGCATACTGAAGTGCAGGTGCATACCGTTGCCAGAACGGTCGCCATAGGGCTTTGCCATAAAACTAGCCCGATAGCCGTGCTTTCGAGCTAGCCCCTTAACCAAACGTTTAAACAAAATAGCGTCATCTGCTGCGCGCAGTGGGTCGTTTAAGTGCAATAAATTGATTTCAAATTGGCCGTTGCCGTTCTCAGCAATAGCAGCATCCGCAGCAATGCCAGCTGCTTCGCAGCTTTCATACACATCCCTTAGAAAAAGCTCATAAGCCTCTAGCTCGTCGAGCGAATAAAGTGCACCGCCCTCAGTGGGTTTGCCGGTAAAAGGCGACGATGGAGGCTGAGGTTGCCCTGAATCAGTTAAACGTGAGTCAAAGAGATAGAATTCGAGTTCTGTGGCTATCACCGGCGTTAGACCTGCCGCTTTGTATTCGGCACAAACCGAGGCCAGAGCTCGACGCGGGTCGCCTGTATTGTCTTGTTTTTGCTCGTCTAGCATCCATAGAGGAATCAGTGCGGTAGGTGTGTCTAACCACGGAAGCGGTAGTGGACCACGACCAGTAAATTCACAAATGCCATCTCCGTCACCTGTCTCGAACACTTGTTCGCTGCCAATGACATCTTCGCCCCAGATATCAATGCCAAATACCGACAAAGGCATGCGAACGCCACCGCTCAATTTTGCTGCCTGCTCTCGCGGAATCAGTTTTCCACGCATGACTCCATTTAAATCGCAGACTGCTACCTGAAGACGCGCAACTTCAGGATTGTCTTGCAGCCATTGCTGCAGCTGTTGATCAGCCTTTTCCACACCAACAGACATCAATTCCAACCAATGTGATCACATTGTTGCTAACATTATCACACGTGCTATGAAGTACCTAGCAAATCCAAGGTTGAGTAATTTTACGCACCTTCAAGCTATGTTAATCAAGCCCTATCCAAGCTGGGAATTGCCGGAACTACCTCACGCCACCCACACCACGGCGCAGGAGTACGCTTACGAGCGCTTGCGTTTCGCCATTATGGTGGGCGGTGTACCGCCGGGCGCGGCGCTCACTATCCGTGGCGTGGCTGATGCCCTATCGCTCAGCTCTACCCCCGTGCGTGAGACGTTGAGGCGATTGTGTGCGGAGGGAGCTCTTTTTTCGCAGAGCAACCGTCGCATTATTACCCCTCCCATGACTACAGCCAGACACCAAGAGCTGATTAGTACTCGCGTAGCTCTTGAGCAACTGGCGGTTCGCCGTGCGGCAAGGTTCATCACTGAAAATGATTTGGAAATACTGACCAATATAGATCTGCAGATGGATCAGGCAATTGTTCAGCAAAACTATATTCAGCTAGTGATCCTGAACCAGCAGTTCCATAGCACTCTTTATGCACTCAATCCTGAGCAAGTGTGCTTACCGATGATTGAAAGTGTGTGGCTGCAGTTGGGACCGTTCAATCGCTTGGCCGCCGAGCGCGCCGGTCAGCTCACACTTGAGGACCAACACAAAAATTTGCTGACTGCACTTAGGAAGCGAGATACCGAAGCGGCATCCCAAGCTGTTGAAGCAGATATTAGAGATGCGGCCGATCAGGCCAGTGCAGCTCAATAGCAGACTCGCTAGCGCTCCAGTAACTTACAACCTCACTAGGTAGTGTTAATCCAATACCTCATCGTCTTTATGTTCATCATAGAGATCATTAAGCAGCAAGCCGTCACCTGATACTCTATCGTAGATCGCCAGAATACAATTTGCTGGAATGACAATCTGTCTGGCCGTTTCATCAAAGTAGCCTTCAAAGCTCAAAGCGTCTTTAGTCACCGTGAATTCACTCGCGTACATAGGACTGATATCGAGAATGACTGTGTCATCGTCGTCGAACACGCGCTCTGGTAAACCAGTACAACTGGCATGGCTTTTCGCCAATAAGAACGGTTGTCCTTTTTCCCACAGTATTAATTTACGAAGCTGACTTATGCGCTTATGTATCGGCGCCTTACGCGTAAGCCAGCGACATTGCCTTGCTAAGAATCTGGTAATCACAATCGAGTCTTCGGTTTGCTGGTATTAAGCTCTGGTTGTTGTATCACAGTATAATCCAGCAGAACACCGCGTTCCAACTCAAGACAGCCTGATTTTTCCCAATCCCACTGGCTATCAACCACCTGCCGTTAAAGGCAGGTAAGGCAAGGAATTCAAGCGCATTCATGATGTATAAATTCATAGGCAGAGCCACTAGATCTAAAACGGTGCTCGAGTTTTAAGTATTAGATGGGTAATATGGGTTCTGTGATCGAATTCACTCGATCAACCACGGAGACCCTAAATGGCACTATCACACCGCACAATGAGTCTACTGGGCGCGGCCACGGCGTTATCGATTTTTGCTGGCACTGTCCAGGCAGAAACATTTCGTTGGGCAGGCACCACTGATCCGCAAACCATGGATCCGCATGCGACCAACTCAGCACCCGTACTAGGCTTTTTAAACAACGTGTACGAAGGCTTGGTTCGCCGCAATAAAGAAATGCAGATTGAACCCGCTCTGGCTAAAAGCTGGGAGCAACTTGGCAGTGACGGCTGGCGCTTTACATTACGTGAAGGCGTGACTTTTCATGACGGTGCGGCATTAACTGCGGACGACGTACTGTTCTCTTACGAGCGCGCATCGTCGGAAGAGTCAGATGTACGTTCTTGGTTTGCACCTGTCAGTGAGGTGATTGTTGTTGATGACTTAACCATCGACTTCATGACCACTGCACCAAATCCTTTGTTCCCAGATTCCATCGCTAATTTCATGATTATGGATCGAGATTGGACCACTGAGAACGAAGCTGACAGACCATCCAAAGAAGCAGAAAACCACGCAACACGCAATGCAAACGGTACTGGTGCCTTCACCGTTACGTCGCGTGACCCAGGTGTACGAACCACGTTGAAGCCATTTGCACAGTGGTGGGATACGATGGAAAGCAATATTACTGAAGCGGTGTTCACGCCAATTGGACAAAGTGCCACGGGGGTTGCTGCACTGCTATCTGGCGAAATTGATTTCATCTCACCTATTCCATTGCAAGATGTGCCTCGCATGAAAGAGCGAGCAGGCTTTACTGTTCATGAGGGCGTAGAGGCGCGTGTATTGATGTTTGGTTTTGCGCATCAAGCTGACGAACTGAAATTCTCTGCAGAGACAGAAGGTAAAAACCCGTTTCAGGATGTACGTGTACGTCAAGCCGCTTATCAAGCTGTCAACGTTGATGCGTTGATTGACAAAATCATGCGTGGCAATGCGCAATCTGCTTCTCAATTAGTATCGGAAGCTATGAAAGGCTATTCCAGTGCTCATGCTGAGCGAATTGCTTACGACCCAGATGCCGCCAAGCAACTACTCAGCGATGCAGGCTACCCAGATGGTTTTAGTTTTGGACTGCAATGCCCCAATGATCGCTACATCAATGATGAAGCTATCTGTAAGGCGGCAGCGTCTATGTTCGCAAAAGTAGGCTTGAAGGCAAAACTGACGTCTATGCCAGTTCGAAATTACTGGCCTGAGCTACGTGAAGACAAGTTCGACATGTACCTGTTGGGTTGGTCACCAGGCACATTTGACGCCGAACACCCCATTCGTTTTCTTGTTACAACACCTAACGAAGAGAAGAAACTGGGTAGCTGGAATTTTGGCGACTACTCCAACACGCGAATAGACGAGCTGTTGCCCATGATACAAACAGAACTTGATGACTCCAAACGTCAGGCCATGATTGATGAAAGTACTGAGATTATGCAAAAAGAAGTGGCGTACATTCCGATGTACGTTCAACCACTCATTTGGGCATCAAAAGACAACATTGAATTAACTCAACGAACTGATAACTTTTTCATCCTGCGTTGGGTAACGGTCAAGTAGCTCTTAACTGCACGCCCGTCATTCCCGCGCATAAGCCTGTCATTCCTGCGCAGGCGGGAATCCACAAGTCACGTGTCACATAGATTCCCACCTACATAAGCCCGTCATTCCTGCGCAGGCGGGAATCCATGTCACGTGTCACATAGATTCCCATCTGGGTGGGAATGACTGTCGGCTGTATCTTCGCTTAAGCACGTGTTATTCGGTCTTACTCTATTACGAGCATATTTTGCAAAAAAGCTAATCAACACACAGGTGTGTTGGTCAGTTTTACGCGGACTACTGGACACTCTATCTATGCAATCTTCTAAATTTGAGCTCTATGGCTGGGATACACCAAACGGCCAGAAAATCACTATCGCACTCGAAGAAGCTGGCGCCAACTATGTTTACAAGCCAATTGCTATATCACAAGGTGAACAGCACGCCGAATCATACAAAGCCCTATCCCCTGATGGGAAAATTCCTGCACTCATTCATCACCTAGCTGAGCCAGTTACTCTGTTTGAGTCCGGCGCTATCTTGTTATATCTTGCCAACCTATATCCAGCACTAACTGGCGAATCAGAATCAATGCGTGCAAGGGTTATGTCATGGACATTTTGGCAAGTTGGTCAACTAGGCCCCCTAGCCGGTCAGTTTGGGCGATTCCAGATTGCCTCACCTCCAAATCAAGAAGCCTTAAAGCATTTCGAAGGCTTGGTGTGGCGCTGCCTCAACGTAATGGAGCAGCAGCTATCACGTACTAGCTATTTAGCTGGGGAGCAGTTCACTGTTGCTGATATTGCAAGCTTTCCATGGGTGGCATCACAACAAAGTTACTTGCAGCGCTACCACATTACTTGGAGAGAAAAATGCCCAGCGCTGAGGTTATGGGCAGACAACATTGCTAGTAAACCATCAGTGATTAAAGCACTTGAAGTAAAGTGATAGCAGCGATAGCCACGATTTAGAAGACTAAACTGGCGCTTGCAACAAGTTCAATGATGGCGTTTCACGCAGTAACATTTGACTGTAATCGTCGGCAGGCGAACTAAAAAATTGTTCTGTTTCAGCGGCCTCTATGAGGTTTCCATTGCGAAGCACCACCACGTTATCAGCCATCTGCCTAATGACGGCAAGATTGTGACTGATAAACAAAATAGACAAACCAAAAGCCTCTTGTAAATCTTTTAGCAAATTAAGCATCTGCGCCTGTATTGAGACATCAAGAGCCGATGTAGGCTCATCACAAATTAGGAAATCAGGCCGGGCAACCAAAGCTCGAGCTACAGCAATGCGTTGCCGTTGACCACCTGAGAACTGGTGGGGGTACTTCAACATAGCGCGTTGTGGCATTTCGACCAACTCTAAAACAGACGCCACTAATTTTCGAATCTCTCTTCTATTATTCGCCAATCCATAAAACTTAATGGGCTCCGCAATAATATCTTCAACGGTGCGTCGGTTATTCAATGATGAGTACGGGTCTTGAAAAACCATTTGAATTTGACGCCTCACTGGATGGGAACGCATCCGAGCGCTACCAGGAGGCAATTTTTTCCCACGGAACGTCATCGATCCAGCTGACGGATCGACCAAACCGACAATGGCTTTGGCCAGTGTCGATTTACCACTACCACTTTCGCCAACTACACCTAACACTGTGCCAGCTTGCATATCAAAGTTGATATTTGACAGTGCTTTGAAGCCTTCTTCCTTCCCAAACCAACTCGGTTGCCCACTGTTAAAGGTAACCGCCAAATTAGACACTGATAGGATACTTTGCTCAGATTCGGCATTTGAAAATGACGCATCCATTGATCTTGAGACGTCAGCTAACCGCTGTGTATTCGACATTCGAGACTCTAGCTCATGACTTAGCTGTTCTGTCTTTTGCAAACTATGCTTTTCAAGCAACCACGTTGAGGCATAGTCAGCACTCGCATCGTCAATGCGCCAGCTGGTATCTTCAGCACTAAATTCATCGTCACTAACAATATTTTTGAACCTGTGTAGGCGTTTGTCCAGCCTTGGTACTGCTGCCAACAACGCCTTGGTATATTTGTCTTTAGGCTCTCCTAGGACAGCGGCAGTGTTGCCCGATTCAATCACACGCCCTGATCGCAATACAGTGACGCTGTCGGTAATTTCATTAATCACGCCAATGTCGTGGGTTATAAGGATGATGCCAATGTTGCGCTCAGTACACAGATTACGAATCAACTCCAATATTTGCTTTTGAACAGACACATCCAAAGCCGTGGTGGGCTCATCGGCAATAATGAGCTCAGGATTAGAGCACAACGCTAAGGCAATGACGACTCGTTGCCGCATTCCTCCTGAGAACTGATGTGGGTATTCATCCATCCGGTTTTCTACATCTTGCAAACCGGTCTCTTCCAGTAGCTCTACTGCTCGCCTTCGGGCATCGCTATGGCTTACGTCGGCGTGTTGCCTTATGGTTTCTACGAGTTGGGTTGCGATAGTCAGCAACGGATTCAAACTGGTTTGTGGATCTTGAAAAATCATGCTGATGCGTTGTCCGCGCAGCTTGTGGTGAGCATCATTCGTGAGCGTTGTGAGGTCATCGCCCAGAAAATGTATCTCACCACCAGAGATATACCCGGGGCTTTGTAGCAGACCTATGATGGCTGCACCCACCGTTGACTTTCCAGCACCAGACTCACCGACCAAACCATGAATTTCTCCAGCTCTAACAGCAAGATCAACATGGTTAAGCGCTATAAATTCTCCAAAGCGTGTCGGGAATTTAACGCTTAAATCGACAATATTAAGTAAGCTTGTCACCGTAGTCTCGGATTGAATGCATCACGTAAAAAATCACCCAACACGTTGATAGAAACTATCATTGTAACTAACATGGCACTTGGAAATATGACAATCCACCACTCACCAGAGAACATGTATTCAGTACCTATGCGAATTAATGTGCCAAGTGACGGTTGATTCGGGGGCACGCCAACACCCAGAAAAGACAGAGTTGCTTCAAGCAACACAGCCACAGCCAGATCAACGGTTAAAATGACCAATATCGGCCCCATAATATTAGGCAGAATATGCACCAGCATGATACGAAAAGGGTGCATACCCATAATTTGACAAGCCTGCACATACTCTTTATTTCGCTCCACGAATGTGGATGCACGCACTGTTCGAGCAAAATTGACCCAAAGCGATAAACCGATGGCAACCGTGAGAACAACAATCATCAAGTTGTCGTGCTGCTCTCTTGGTAATAGGCCACGCGCTATACCGTCGATAAGTAATGCTGTGAGGATTGCAGGTAGGCTCAATTGAACATCAGCGATACGCATAACAAAAGTATCAAAACGACCGCCAAAATAGCCGGCCATTAACCCAATACTGACGCCCAATACACTGGCAAAAGTGATCGATAGCAAACCCACAAATAAGGAGAGTCGAGTGCCGTAAAGAATAGCCGACAAGAGGTCGCGGCCTTGGTCATCTGTTCCAATCAAGAAACGATCATCGCTGCCATCACTCCACGCGGGAGGCATCAGCGAATCCATAATGTCTATATTGGCTATGTTGTAGGGGTCAGTGGGTGACAGCACCGGTGCAAGAGCTGCACCGCCCACGCTCAATAGGGCTATCAGTGCCGCAATCTGAGCAACCCGGCTATTCAGAAATAAATACAAAAGCTCGTTTTCTCGCGCTAGCCGACGCCAAGCCTTTAACATGATGTACCGTTATCCATGTGCACTTTTTAGCCTGACGCGTGGGTCAATAGCGAAATAAAGCATATCCACTACTAAGTTAATAACCACAAACATGAGCGCTATTAACACCAGATAAACCGACATCACGGGGATGTCGACATAACGAATCGAATCCAAAAACAATAAGCCCATACCCGGCCATTGAAAAACTGATTCAGTGACAATGGAGAACGCGATAATGCCGCCAAGTTGCAAACCTATGATTGTTACAACTGGCACTAGTGTATTTCGAAACGCATGATTTAAATATAAAGAGCGGTAGTTGATTCCTCTGGCAGTGGCAAACTTAACAAAGTCAGTTTTCAATACATCCTGCATTTCTGCACGCACCAAGCGCATGGTAAGCGTAAGTTGATACACACCCAGTGTTATCCCTGGCAACAGCAACGACTTCCAACCGTCCCAAGTTAAGAAGCTGGTCTGCCACCAACCCAACTGAACTGTGCCAGCTCGACCAAACGTCGGTAACCAACCCAGCTCTACGCCAAACAAATAGATTAGAAAAATACCAATGACAAACGTTGGAACGGATATACCAACAAGCGTGGTAATCAAAATAGCATTGGCCAGTACGCCACCACGCTTGAGCGCAGTATAAATGCCAGCTGGGATACCCACTAGAAGTGAAATAATAAGCGACACCAACCCAAGCTCTATAGTAGCCGGCATGCGATTTAATATCATTTCGCTTACAGGCTGACGTGTGCGATAGGAGAACCCAAACTCGCCTTTTGTCAAATTACCCACAAAACGGAAGTACTGAGTGGTCAGTGGATCGTTCAGCCCTAAACGCTCACGTAGATTCTCTTGATCCTCAATAGATGTTTCTTGCCCGACCATCTGGGCAATGGGATCGCCCACAAATCGAAATAAAGAAAAGGCGATCAGGCTAACTGCCAACATGACAAAAACCGATTGCAAAAGCCTACGAAAAATAAAACTCAACATGGCACTGTAGTGGCTTCAAGCCTTTTTAAATATGACAGTGGATTGGCGCGAGTGAGCATCATGCGTCTAAATCAGCTGCGCGTACTCGCTCCACTACTTGAGTATGGAATCTGCTGGCGCTTCCTACCTTAGAAAACAATACCATAACTCCAATAGATCACCACTGCTTGTTGACCGGAATTGATTCAGATAAATTTTGCGAAGGGAACATCGAACTCGATTACTGTGTCCTTACCACATGAAAGCTGAGTTTATGAAGCCAGAACGTATTGTGCAAAAAAAAACGTGCGGGCAAGAATATGATCCTTGCACCGCAGGCTGGCTCTTGGCATGCTCAAAAAGTATTCAGTCAAATAGATCTGTATTCCGCTTGAAGCTCGGCACTTGAAACTACCCAAATTAGCGCACTAGAGGCTGGACGTTGTTAGTTCAATGGAGCGAGATTGGGCAATTATTCCATTCAAAACAAGATCTACGGTGTACACATACGTTGTGTTGGGCTCAAGGAACGAATCAACTTGACTCACAACAGGGCTGCCGGTTCGAACGAGTTCATTGTCTCTGAAGATATCGTATCTTACATTGGGGTTGTCCAAACGGTTCCAGAATAGCTCGATTACTGTTGATGAGTACGTCAAGCCACTTAGCGTTAGAGTAGAAGCTGATGTGTCAACTGGAATAACTGGAATAACTGGAATAACTGGAATAACTGGAATAACTGGAATAACTGGAGTGGCTGGAGTGGCTGGTCCGTTCGAATTGCCGCGCGTTGTTAGCTCGATTGATCCTGAAGCAACAACATCTCCATTGAGCACTCTGTCTACACTGCATTCACATCTGCATCGCCATCAAAATAGCTGGTACTCACCGCTATATTTTCTATTCATTCATCGTTTCGATAAATTTCGTAACCCGTGGCAAAGTCAGCATCAAAATTGAACTCACTGTGTCGGCTCCAGAATAACTCGAGGGAGTTGGGTGAGTACACCTGCTAGGACAAATTGGCCGGTGCAGTTGGAAATTGATTTAGCAAGTTGGTTTTTGAAAAGAAGCACTGCATATCCTCATCAGTTGTCACATAACAAGTATTCCCGGCATGAGAAACAAGTCGTGCATCTGTGTTCGGTGGTAGTACAGATTCAGACGTGGAAACATTACCGTCGGTGAGTACAGATTCACAGCCGCGTTCGCCGGTAGTTGTTTCAAGTAGGCCGCCTCGGGAGGAACTTCATTAATGGAATCATCTTTCCCCCAACACACCACACGATTATCTCATTGAATGCCACAAACGTTTAGGCTTGTCTTCAAGGATGTAATGGAGGTGTAGGTTGCGTCCAGCTCCGGTGGTGTATCCAGACCCAAGTTGGGAATGAAGGAGGCTTCGTTAAAGTGGGCGCATGCAACACCTGCTGTCTTGCCTATCCCACAAAGATCAGTTTTACTTAATGAGATTTCTGCTATGTCGCTGTTCAGTGCTACGTTAAGCGTTTCGTGACCGGCAACATTGGCTTGAGTGATGCTATCACTGCTACTCAAAATAGCATTGTTCCAGCAAAATACGTCGCCGGACTCTTTTTAATACACAGGCGCTCTCCAAGTTGTGTTCAAGGTCGACGGTATCTTGAATAATTTCTGGTCCCGGTGAGGGTTGTGCTGATACCGTAAAAGAGGCACTCAGTATGGCGAATACCGCTATGGCTCTAGTAGAGCAGTACAAGCTCGATAAAAGTGGTTTGCAATACATGGGTGTGCCTTCCTTGATTTACTGTAGTTTTGACTTCCTTCATACCTTGTCATTTGCAAGATTTTATTGACATTTTTACCAGAAAGTGTAGTTGATTGCGATGCTAGTCCCATGTCAGCTCAGCATTAATACACTTACCGTAGCTCTTAAGCGCTCACTAATCGTTGCGAGAACACACTCCAGCATTGTGAAGCGCAAGCCCATGAGCAACGTTGGATTTTCATGCTGCGGCGGCACTCAGCAGCCTGACAACATAAATTCAGCGTACCCAGCCTTCGATGAGGGTGTCGACAGGGGCTGCCGTGGCGAATAGCACATTGTGTCCGTTATCAAAAATTGCCAGCTCTGCCTGTGGCATTTGCTCCAACAAAGATTTTGCCCGTTCCAGTGGTGCTTGATTATCAAACTTACCAGCGATAATGAGTGTTGGCGTGGCGATCTCAGGCAACCTGTCCCAACAATCATGACTAGCTCGAGTGGCCAGCAGACGGGGATATCCTGTTGCATTAGAACAATGATTTAAAAAAGCATCGTCGTTGTTGAGCCTAAGCGTGATTAGGGCTTCCGCCTCTTCTGGATCTTGTACCAGTAGATTATCAAATCGTAAATCCTGAATCTTCAAGCTCTGAATAATGCGTTCACGATGATCGTTAATGTTTAGCAGATGATGTATCGGGTATGAGGAACCACCCTGCCCACCCGATGCGCCTGCAGCCAATCCTAGCTTTGCCACTCTGTCTGGTGCCATCAATGCAAGCTCCATTGCCACCATAGCGCCGAAGCTCTCGCCCAGCACAAAGGCAGTAGACCATCCCAGCGCGTCCATCAAACTAATGGCATCTGCCGCGTAATCTTGCATGCTCCAACTACCTTCGGGAATGGCACTTCTGCCAAGCCCACGGGGATCGGCGGCAGCCACAGTAAAGTGTTTTGTCAGTGCTGAATCAAATACTAGCGCACGAATGGACAAATCAAAATTGGACCCACCGAGGAATAGCAATGGAGGGCCTTCACCCTGAACTTTTATGTTGAGTGCCAAGTTGGACGTTTGTATGAGACGAGGTGCGTGCATTAGATGTGAGGTGGTGCATTCAGTAATCGTAAGAAAAAAGAAATCCAGCTTTGTACCATTTAACACCATACGGCAATGTCTGGGCAAAAAGCCTATGGCTACAGCTATTGCAGCAGACTGTCTAGAAAATCGTTCTCAAACGCATCACACACCAGATAGTTATTGAACTCGCGCATTCCATTTAGCAGAAAACGACCTGCCTGAACTAGCTGCGCCTGACACCCAAAAACAATCAAAAATAGGTATTTTTCACCCCGCAACGAGCATTATTCCTAATGTAATCATAGTTAGCGTTAAACAAGGCGTTTTACTGCTAAACGATGTAGAGAGTGGAATAAACTCTGCAACACCTGCCCTGACGAAGCGGCCATATGTATAGCAATCCCGCCTCTGACAGGGAATATACATGCGACAAGTAAACATACTAAGAATTCGACAGTTGATCCGACGAGTGATTTTAGGGCTGTGCCTGATAGTGCCGGTTTCACAACAAGCCTACGCCGCTTAATGTGCTGCCGATTACAACGCAGCTAGAAACAACCAT
>JALZWO010000110.1 GCA_023300375.1 Granulosicoccus sp.
GATCAATCCGATAGCGATGGAAGACGGATTGCGGTTCGCAATACGAGAAGGCGGACGCACAGTGGGTGCGGGCGTTGTTGCTAAAATCATCGAGTAATTGCATTTTGTCGCTAGCTCGTGAGCGGTTTTTTGCAAAATAGGGTTCGAATGGTTTATCCGGATTTGCCTAAGTTGCTGAAAAGTCGCGTACAATCGCGAGTTCGTTCGAAGTTAGGCCAACTACCCTTGGGTGGAAGGCCTGATTTGCAGTGCCGGCTAGAGTTCTTGCAACAGGCTTTAGGCGTATCACCCGGATTAGGCCAGTAGCTCAATTGGCAGAGCGGCGGTCTCCAAAACCGCAGGTTGGGGGTTCGATTCCCTCCTGGCCTGCCAATCCGGCATATTTAAACGACGCGCACTGTGGCTTTGCTACGGGGCGATGTAAGCAACGGGCAAGGTAATGGTCGCAAAGACCGAAGTAAATTCAAACAGTGCTGATACGCTGAAGCTGATTGCGGCAGGCGCTTTGGTGCTTGTTGGTTTAGTAGGTTTCTACTTTTTTGGTGAGCAATCTCTGCTTCTCAGAGTCATTGCTCTGCTTATTATTGCTGGACTTGCAGTCTCTATTGTCTATCAAACTGATCTGGGCAAACGCACGGTCGAGTTTTTTCGCGACGCCAGAACTGAGGTGCGCAAGGTAGTCTGGCCAAGCAGGACTGAAACCACTCAGACCACCGCTACGGTGTTTGTCATCGTGTTAATCGTTGGAATATTCCTCTGGTTGCTCGATATGTTTCTAGCATTCCTGTTTCGCTTGATCACAGGCATTTCTTGAATTCGGGTATCTGGGACAACTATGTCAATGCGTTGGTTTGTAGTTCAAGCTTTTTCCGGTTTCGAAGGGTCAGTGAAACGATCGTTGGAAGAGCGCATCACGCGCGCCGGTCTCGAAGAAAAATTTGGTGATATTCTGGTGCCGACTGAAGAAGTCGTTGAGGTCCGTAACGGCCAGAAGCGTCGATCAGAAAGAAAATTTTTCCCAGGCTACGTGCTTGTGCGCATGGAAATGGAAGATGAGACCTGGCATTTAGTCAAGGATGTGCCGAAAGTTTTGGGTTTCATTGGTGGGACGGCCGATCGTCCAGCAGCCATCTCAGATAAGGAGGCTGATGCGATTCTGCAACGTGTTCAAGACGGCGTAGAAAAGCCTAGGCCAAAAGTGCTGTTCGATGTTGGTGAAGTGGTGCGGGTTACTGATGGTCCTTTCAACGACTTCAATGGTGTTGTTGAGGAAGTGAATTTCGAAAAGAACAGGCTGCTCGTGGCAGTGCAGATCTTTGGTCGATCAACCCCTGTAGAGCTCGAATTTAGTCAAGTTGAAAAGGCATAAGCTTTAAATAATTTCAGGCCACTCATGCAATGTTGAAATTGCTTGAATAGTCTAGATGTACTCGAGTTCGTTGGTTGTGGGTCAGAAAACTAGCGAGCAAGGGAAAACGAATAAGCAGTTGTCGTCCAAACTGTTTCATTTGCTGGTCACAGGCTTTACGCGGTGGGCAGTTCACAATACGGGGAGCTGAACAGGATCTACCAAACGTTGGTTGATTGCTCGAAGCGCTAATACCCGTCAGGAGTCAAAAAAAGAATGGCCAAGAAAGTCACAGCTTATATCAAGCTGCAAGTGCCTGCCGGTCAGGCAAACCCTAGTCCGCCAGTAGGGCCCGCATTGGGTCAGCACGGCGTGAACATCATGGAGTTCTGTAAAGCATTCAATGCTTCTACGCAAAGCTTGGAAGCTGGGCTGCCTATTCCGGTCGTCATTACGGTCTACAGCGACCGTAGCTTCACTTACATACAAAAAACGCCACCTGCTTCTGTATTGCTACGAAAAATCGCTGGCGTACCTAAGGGTAGTGGACGTCCTAATACTGAAAAGGTGGGCAAGGTAACTCGCGCTCAGCTCGAAGAAATTGCAACAACCAAAGATCCGGATTTAACTGCCTCGACAATGGATGCGGCTGTAAAAACGATTGCTGGCACGGCCCGTAGTATGGGCCTGGACGTAGAGGGTTAGAACATGGCAAAGCTAGGAAAACGTGCAAAGGCCATCAGAGAAAAAGCTGATCCTGAAAAGCAATACGCAATTGATGAGGCTTTCGCACTGCTAAAAGAGTTATCCACAGTGAAATTTGCAGAGTCAGTAGACGTTGCTGTGAATCTGGGTGTTGACCCACGTAAATCAGACCAAGTTGTTCGTGGCTCTAGTGTGCTTCCTAATGGCACGGGCAAAACAGTACGCGTTGCTGTATTCGCACAAGGCGCTCAAGCTGAAGCGGCGAAAGCAGCTGGTGCTGACATCGTTGGATTTGAAGATCTTGCTGAAACCATAAAAGGTGGCAGTTTAGATTTTGATGTAGTCATCGCTGCACCTGACGCCATGCGAGTGGTTGGTGCGCTCGGCACGATTTTAGGACCACGTGGTCTCATGCCTAACCCCAAGGTCGGTACGGTAACGCCCAATGTTGCAGAGGCTGTAACCAATGCCAAAGCGGGTCAGGTTCGGTATCGTGCAGACAAAGGCGGCATCGTACATTGCACACTGGGTAAGGTTACGTTCGAACCAGCACAACTCCATGAAAACCTACAGCAACTTGTAATTGACCTTGTCAAAGCCAAGCCTTCGGCAGCTAAAGGTGTGTACATGCGCAAGATTACGGTTTCAACAACAATGGGTCCTGGGTTAACAGTAGATCATTCAAGTTTGGTCTAAAAGCCGTTTTAGGTTCGTAGGTACGAGAGAAGGGCAAATGTTTAGCTGGCCGCGGTTTGGTCAGATAATATGTCGTTAATAATCAGTAAGACGCCGCAGGTTTACGATGCATAAGCAAGACAGCATTCTTACTCCTGCGGACAGTATCAAAATTTGTAAGAAAGAACTTTGAGTGAGCAGGCGGTCATCAAGATTCTACTTAACGGTAGGTTCTAGTGGCTAGAGCGACCAAGCCATAAGATGTAGTCAATGGTGCTCGGTCTGTCTCATCGAAGACCGCAGGTGTGTTCGGGGGGAGTTTTGCACTCTCCTGGATGCTTAATTTCCTGCGCAGATGGGGAAGTGGGTTTTTTGAGTTGGCATGAGCACTTCGGCATGGCAGTGAGAGAGGTCTGCAGAACCGAGTAAGTAAGTGGCGAGGATTAGTTGAAAGATTAGTCCAAGTTGCTTGCATGGTAGGTTGCTGGGGTTTTCCTGGCGACCATTTAACTAAAGGTGCTCTATGGCTCTGAGTTATACAGAGAAGCAAGCAGTGGTAGAAGAAGTCGCGGTTATCGCGGGTTCGGCTCTATCTGCAGTTGCTGCCGAGTATCGGGGAATGACTGTTTCACAACTCACCGATTTACGTGTAAAAGCACGCGAAACAGGTGTGTACGTGAGAGTTATCAAAAATTCCCTGGCGAAGTTGGCAGTCAAGGGAACTGAGTTCGAGTGCATGAAGGATGGTCTTAAGGGCCCGCTAATGCTCGCATTTTCGCAAGAGGATCCGGGTTCTGCAGCGCGGTTGTTTCGTGATTTCGCTAAGGATAATGACAAGCTTGTTATTACTCTCGGTGCAGTTGGCGGAGAGGTCATCGATGCGTCAGATATAGGCAAGCTTGCCAACCTCCCAACACGGGACGAAGGTATTTCCTTGCTGATGGCTGTTATGCAAGCGCCAGTGACAAAGCTAGCGCGAACGTTGAACGAAGTACCTGGCAAACTAGTACGTACGGTCGAAGCCGTACGTCTCTCGAAAGAAGCTTAAACGAATCGATTACCGGTTCACTCAAACTGATTCCCTCGCAAGAAGGTATCAACTACTTACTTAAGGTTTTTCGTATTATCGCGATTAACCGATCGGAGATAGACAAATGGCAGTATCTAAAGACGACATGCTAGAAACCATCGCCAACATGTCAGTGATGGAGGTCGTTGACCTTATCAGTGCAATGGAAGAGAAGTTCGGCGTTTCAGCGGCAGCAGCAGTAGCGGCAGCACCAGCTGGTGATGCAGGTGGCGCATCAGCAGTAGAGCAAACAGAATTTGATGTTGTTCTTTCAAGTTTCGGTGACAACAAGGTTGGCGTTATCAAAGCTGTTCGTGGCGCAACTGGCCTCGGTCTGAAAGAAGCGAAAGATTTGGTTGAAAGTGCACCAGCACCAATCAAAGAAGGCGCATCTAAGGATGAAGCTGAAGAGCTGAAGAAAGCTCTAGAAGAAGCTGGCGCTAAAGTAGAATTAAAGTAATTTTGTTTTGTAGTAAAGCACTAGTCTCCGACGAGACTAGTGCAGCGTCATTAGGCTGACGGTCTGTTGGACTGTCGGCCTGCCGTCGTTTGTGGCGACGAAAATTTGAAAATCTGCGTGCTGTGTGGCGCGCCTGGCAGAGATAATGAGGAACGTTGATGGCCTTTTCGTTCACTGAAAAAAAACGCATCCGTAAGGATTTTGGTAAGCGCGCTCCTGTGTTGGATGTGCCTTATCTACTGCAAACGCAGCTAGATTCGTACCGGAATTTCCTACAAGAGGATAAGGGTCCAGAGGATCGAGCAGAAGTCGGGTTGCACGGCGCGTTTAATAGCGTCATGCCAATCGTAAGCTACTCTGGAAACGTCGAGCTGCATTACGTCAGCTACCGCTTGGGTAAACCTGCCTTTGAAGAACGCGAATGCAAAGTTAGAGGCCTGACCTATTCAGCTCCTCTACGTGTACTCGCCCGTCTTATTATTTATGACAAGACTGCTCCTGCTAGCAGCAAGGTCGTAAAAGATATTAAAGAGCAAGAAGTCTTCATGGGGGAATTACCTCTCATGACAGGCAACGGCACATTTATCATTAACGGCACCGAACGCGTTATTGTCTCGCAGCTCCACCGTTCGCCGGGTGTCTTCTTCGATCACGATCGTGGCAAGACCCATTCGTCTGGCAAATTGTTGTTCAGTGCTCGTATCATCCCTTACCGTGGTTCTTGGTTGGATTTTGAATTTGACCCGAAAGACTGCGTTTTTGCTCGTATTGACCGACGTCGCAAACTACCAGCCACTATCGTGCTCAGAGCGCTCGGTTACGAAACAACCGACATACTCACCAACTTTTTTGACACGCACAAAATCACCCTCACAAAATCCAAGATGGAGATGGATCTTGTAGCTGAGCGACTGCGTGGTGAAACAGCTGTATTTGATATCAAAGCCGGCAAAGAAGTCGTTGTTGAAACTGGTCGTCGTATCTCTGCCCGCCATGTACGGCAGTTGGAATCTGCGAATATCAAGAAGCTGGAAATCCCTGCTGAGTATTTGATTGGAAAAATTCTCTTTCATGATGTTGCTGATGCGGCAACAGGCGAGCTCATTGCTGAGGCCAATGCCGAACTGACGGCTGAGTTGGTAGAGCAGATTCATGAGTCTGGCGTCAAGAAAATTGAAGTGCTGTACGTCAATGATTTAGACCGTGGTCCTTATATTTCAAATACCTTACGGATCGATCCAACTAAGACACAGCTAGAAGCCCAAGTTGAAATCTATCGCATGATGCGTCCTGGTGAGCCACCTACCAAGGAAGCTGCACAGAACTTATTCAATAACCTGTTTTTTGAACCTGATCGCTACGACCTGTCTCCAGTGGGCCGTATGAAGTTCAATCGTCGCCTGATGCGCGAGAATACCGAAGGCCCTGGCACACTCGATAAAGACGATATCGAAGCGGTTATGCAAGTGCTGATTGATATTCGTAACGGTAATGGCACTGTGGATGATATCGATCACCTAGGTAATCGCCGGATCCGTTCAGTTGGCGAGATGGCTGAGAACGTCTTCCGTGTTGGTCTTGTTCGAGTCGAGCGAGCAGTTCGTGAGCGTCTTGGTATGGTTGAGTCTGAAGGCCTCATGCCACAAGACATCATCAACGCTAAGCCTGTAGCTGCCGCTGTTAAGGAATTCTTCGGTTCTAGTCAGTTGTCTCAGTTCATGGATCAAAACAATCCATTGTCTGAGGTGACACACAAGCGTCGTATTTCTGCGCTTGGGCCGGGTGGTTTGACGCGTGAGCGAGCTGGTTTTGAGGTTCGTGACGTACATCCAACCCACTATGGTCGAGTTTGCCCTATTGAAACACCAGAAGGCCCGAACATCGGTCTGATCAACTCACTGGCTGTTTATGCTCGAACCAATAATTTTGGTTTTCTTGAAACGCCTTACCGGAAGGTAAAAGGCGGTGTGGCCACCGACAAGATCGAATATTTGTCAGCCATTGAAGAAGGCAACTACGTTATTGCTCAGGCGAACACGCATATTGATAAGGACAACAAGCTGACCAACGACCTTGTATCTGTTCGAACCAATAACGAATTCACCATGGCAACGCCTGAACAGGTCGAGTTCATGGATGTATCTCCCAAGCAGATTGTATCGGTCGCTGCTGCATTGATCCCGTTTCTGGAGCACGACGATGCTAACCGCGCACTTATGGGATCAAACATGCAACGTCAGGCAGTACCAACATTGCGTGCTGAAAAGCCATTGGTAGGTACTGGCATCGAGCGTATTGTTGCTATGGATTCAGGCTCTGCGGTAGTTGCAAAGCGTGGCGGTAAAGTGGATTCAGTCGATGCGGCTCGTGTAGTGGTTCGAGTTAACGATGCAGAAGCTGATGATGGTGCCGGAGGTGTAGACATATACACGCTCACCAAGTACACCCGTTCAAACCAAAACACCTGCATTAATCAGCGTCCGTTGGTTCGAGTGGGTGATCAGATTGAACGCGGCGATGTATTGGCTGATGGTCCTTCTACTGATATGGGTGAATTGGCACTAGGGCAAAACATGCTGGTGGCATTTATGCCATGGAATGGATACAACTACGAGGATTCCATTCTGATTTCCGAGCGTGTTGTTCAGGAAGATCGCTTCACTACAATCCACATCGAAGAACTGACCTCTGTCGCTCGCGATACCAAGCTTGGGCCTGAAGATATTACTGCTGACATACCGAATGTTAGCGAAGGCCTACTTGGTAAGCTCGATGAGTCGGGTATCGTCTATGTTGGTGCTGAAGTTCGTCCTAATGATATTTTGGTTGGCAAGGTAACGCCTAAGGGCGAAACCCAGCTAACACCAGAAGAAAAACTGCTAAGAGCTATTTTTGGTGAAAAAGCATCTGACGTTAAAGATACTTCGCTTCGCGTGCCACCAGGTATGGACGGTACGGTTATTGACGTACGCGTGTTCACACGTGATGGCGTTGACAAAGACCTTCGCGCTCAACAGATTGAACGTGAAGAGCTTAAGCAAGTTCGTAAAGATATCGAAGACGAAACGCGCATCGTTGAAGATGATATCTATGCTCGTATAGAAAAACTCCTCTTAGGCAAAGAAGCCGATAAAGGTCCAGATGGCCTCAATAAAGGCGACAAAATAGCTCTAGATTATTTGACCAACTTGGAACGTGAAAAGTGGTTCCAGATTTCAATGAAAGATGAAGCGCTGAACGTGCAACTTGAGAAAATTGCTCAAAGCATCGCTGATCATCGTGAAGCCTTTGAACAGCGTTTCCTTGAGCAGAAAGAGAAAATTACTTCAGGTGATGATCTTGCTCCAGGCGTGCTGAAGATGGTCAAGGTGTACCTCGCTGTTAAGCGTCGTTTGCAGCCAGGTGACAAAATGGCTGGACGTCATGGAAACAAAGGAGTTATCTCCATGATCGTGCCAGCAGAAGATATGCCTTACAGCGAAGACGGCTCGCCGGTAGATATCTGCTTGAACCCGTTGGGCGTACCTTCACGCATGAACGTGGGACAGGTACTCGAGATGCATCTTGGATGGGCTGCGAAAGGCCTTGGTCATAAGATCAATCGTATGATCAAAGCACAGAAGGCTGTCAGTGACATCCGCGCGTTTCTTGACAAGATCTACAACCATGATGGGGCTACCCAGCACGTAGATCTCGATAGTCTCACTGATGCGGAAATCAAAGAGATGGCGGGCAATCTGATACGCGGTGTACCGATGGCCACGCAGGTTTTTGATGGTGCGTCAGAGAAGGAAATACGTCAGATGTTGGCACTAGCTGATTTACCAGAGTCAGGGCAGGCGCAACTGTACGATGGTCGAACAGGCGATTCTTTCGAACGACCAGTATCTGTTGGTTATATGCACATGCTTAAACTCAACCACTTGGTTGATGACAAAATGCATGCGCGTTCAACTGGACCTTACTCGCTTGTTACTCAGCAACCATTGGGCGGCAAAGCGCAATTTGGTGGTCAGCGATTTGGTGAGATGGAAGTATGGGCACTAGAAGCTTATGGTGCGGCGTACACCTTGCGCGAGATGCTTACCGTTAAGTCGGATGATGTTAAGGGTCGAAATACGATGTACAAGAACATCGTTGACGGAGATCATCGAATGGATGCAGGTATGCCTGAATCGTTTAATGTATTGCTCAAGGAGATCCGATCATTGGGCATCAATATTGAGCTTGAGCAGGACCAGTAGGCTTTTCGGATGAACAGTGCTGCCGTTTTTCGGTAGCACTGTGAGAGGTCTGGTGCAGTACGCGTACGCACCAGCCTCGAATCTCAATTAAATTGTTATGCAGTTTTTAGCCGCAACTGTCGGGTTGCGCACCAAACGGGGATAGAGAATGAAAGATCTTCTGAATCTGTACAAGATGCAGGGCCAGACTGAAGAGTTCGATGGCATACGCATCAAGCTGGCTTCGCCCGAAACTATCCGCTCGTGGTCTTATGGCGAAGTCAAGAAGCCTGAGACCATCAACTACAGAACATTCAAGCCAGAAAGAGACGGTTTGTTTTGTTCCAAAATCTTTGGCCCAGTCAAAGATTATGAGTGCTTGTGCGGCAAGTACAAACGGTTAAAGCACCGGGGTGTCGTATGTGAGAAATGCGGTGTAGAAGTCACGCAGGCGAAAGTTCGACGTGAACGCATGGGTCACATCGACCTAGCGAGCCCAGTGGCGCATATTTGGTTTTTGAAGTCACTGCCTAGTCGTATCGGCTTATTGCTTGACATGACATTACGCGAGATCGAGCGCGTACTGTACTTCGAAGCCTATGTAGTGATTGATCCAGGCATGACACTGCTCGAGACCGGACAGTTGCTGAGTGATGAGCAGTTCCTTGAAGCCATTGAAGAGCACGGCGACGAATTTGATGCGCGCATGGGGGCTGAAGCTGTCCATGATCTGCTTAAAGATATCGATATGGATTCAGAAGCGGAAAATCTGCGTGAAGAGATCGATGCTACTAAATCTGAAACCAAGCTCAAGCGATTAACCAAGCGCTTAAAGCTGGTTGAATCGTTTATTGCGTCAGGAAATCGGCCTGAGTGGATGGTTATGACTATCCTGCCAGTACTGCCACCTGATCTTCGTCCTTTAGTACCTCTTGATGGTGGTCGTTTTGCTACATCTGACCTCAACGATCTGTATCGACGGGTTATCAACAGAAACAACCGTTTGCGTCGTCTACTCGAACTCAACGCGCCTGACATCATCGTGCGTAATGAAAAACGCATGCTGCAAGAATCCGTCGATGCGCTGCTCGACAACGGTCGTCGTGGCCGAGCGATTACAGGTTCTAACAAGCGTCCATTGAAGTCTCTCGCAGACATGATCAAAGGCAAGCAGGGACGTTTCCGCCAGAACCTTCTGGGTAAACGAGTCGATTACTCTGGCCGATCGGTCATCGTGGTTGGTCCGACGCTTCGATTGCATCAGTGTGGTCTTCCTAAGAAGATGGCACTTGAATTGTTTAAGCCTTTTATCTTCTCCAAATTGCAGCTTCGTGGTCTTGCCACGACCATCAAGGCGGCTAAGAAGCTGGTAGAGCGCGAAGGCGCTGAGGTTTGGGATATTCTCGAAGAGGTTATCCGCGAACATCCAGTTATGCTTAACCGCGCACCGACATTGCACCGTTTGGGTATTCAGGCATTCGAGCCTGTACTCATTGAAGGTAAAGCGATTCAGCTTCATCCTTTGGTTTGTGCGGCGTTCAATGCTGACTTTGACGGCGATCAGATGGCTGTGCACGTACCGTTGTCTATTGAGGCGCAACTTGAAGCTCGCGCGCTCATGATGTCAACGAACAACGTGCTGTCTCCTGCTAACGGCGAGCCCATTATTGTGCCGTCACAAGACATCGTTCTTGGCCTGTACTACATGACGCGTACCAAGGTTAACGCGAAGGGCGAAGGCATGGTGTTCTCCGACATTGCAGAGGCTCAGCGAGCGTATGCGACAAAGGTGGCCGATTTACACGCAAAAGTCACTGTTCGCGTGTTGGATTCCGTGCAGAACGAAGCAGGTGATTGGGTACAAGAACCACGACGTGTTGAAACTACGATTGGCCGTGCTATCGCTTTCGAGATTTTACCGCCAGGCCTTGAGTTCGCAAACGTCGATCTCAACCTGACCAAGAAAAACATCTCTAAGCTCATGAACCTGTGCTATCGACGACTGGGCTTGAAAGAGTCAGTTATCTTTGCTGATCAGCTCATGTATCTCGGATTCCGATACGCAACACTGGCTGGTGTTTCTATCGGTATCGAAGACATGGAAGTGCCGGCCAACAAAAAGACTCTCGTCGCTGCTGCAGAGACCGAGGTCAAAGAAATACAGGACCAGTACTCTGAAGGTTTGGTAACGAACGGTGAGCGATACAACAAGGTTGTCGATATTTGGTCTTCTGCAAACGATCAGGTTGCTAAGTCAATGATGTCTAGCTTGGGTTCTGAAGATGTCATCAATGCTAAGGGTGATGTCGAAACGCAGGAATCATTCAACTCTATCTTCATGATGGCTGATTCGGGTGCTCGTGGTTCCGCCGCTCAGATTCGTCAGTTGGCGGGTATGCGTGGACTAATGGCCAAACCCGATGGATCTATCATCGAGACACCTATCATCGCAAACTTCCGTGAGGGCCTAAACGTAAACCAGTACTTCATATCAACCCATGGAGCACGTAAAGGTTTGGCGGATACCGCACTCAAGACGGCTAACTCGGGTTACCTGACTCGACGTCTCGTCGATGTTGCGCAAGATATGGTTGTTGTCGACCCTGATTGTGGCACGACAGATGGATTAACCATGAAACCCATCATTGAAGGTGGTGACGTGGTTGAGCCTTTGCGTGAACGAGTCCTTGGACGTGTTCTTGCAAATCCTGTGTTCAAGCCTTCTAACGAAAAGGAAACACTGCTACCTGCAGGTACCTTGCTTGATGAGTTCATGGTCGACATGCTTGAAGCTGAAGGCGTCGACGAAGTGCTCGTCAGATCAGCAATCACTTGTGAAGCCGACTACGGCGTGTGTGCGGCTTGTTACGGTCGTGACCTAGCACGTGGTCACCGGATCAATATTGGTGAGGCAGTGGGTGTTATGGCTGCTCAGTCAATTGGTGAGCCAGGCACGCAGCTAACTATGCGTACTTTCCATATCGGTGGTGCGGCTAGTCGATCAGCAGCAGCAAGTAGCGTTGAGTCCAAGAGTAAGGGCAGCATCCGTTTGCACAACATGAAAGAAATTGCTAACCGTGAAGGCAAGCTGATGGCTGTTTCACGTTCTGCAGAACTATCCGTTGTTGACGAGTCAGGGCGTGAGCGTGAGCGTTACAAGATTCCTTATGGTGCGGTTATCCAAGCCAAGGAAAACGCAAGCGTTGAAGCTGGTGCAGTATTGGCAACGTGGGATCCACACACTCATCCGGTTATTACCGAGGTTGCTGGTATCGCCAAGTTTCAGGATTTTGTTGAAGGTATTACCGTCAACATTGAAACTGATGACATTACGGGTCTTACCGACATCGTTATTAACGATCACAAGCAGCGTGGCGGTACACATAAAGATCTACGGCCTTCAGTTAAGCTGGAAGATAAAGAAGGTAACGACATGCATTACGCTGGTACTGAAATACCAGCTAACTACATGTTGCCACCTGGAGCTATCGTCAGCTTGCAAGATGGTGATGAGGTTCAAGTGGGCGATGTTGTTGCTCGTATACCTCAAGCGTCTTCCAAGACTCGTGATATTACAGGTGGTCTACCACGAGTAGCCGATCTGTTCGAAGCACGTAAGCCGAAGGAGCCTGCCATACTGGCTGAGAAGAGCGGTACTGTTAGCTTTGGTAAAGAGACTAAGGGCAAGCAGCGCTTGGTTATAACTGGCGCGAAGCAAGAGCACTACGAAGAGCTGATTCCTAAGTGGCGTCACATTAATGTGTTTGAAGGTGAAACCGTAGAACGTGGCGAGACAATCGCTGACGGCGAACCGAATCCACAAGATATTTTGAGACTACGAGGCGTAGAAACTTTGGCAGCCTATTTGGTGCAAGAGATTCAGGATGTTTATCGTTTGCAGGGTGTAAAAATCAACGACAAGCACATCGAGGTGATCATTCGCCAGATGCTGCGTAAAATTGAGATTTCCGATGCAGGCGACACACGTCTACTACGAGGCGAGCAAGTGGATTTTCTGCGCGTTAAGGAAGTTAACGAAGCGTTATTGGCTGAGAATCCAAAAGCTAAGCCTGCTGAGTTTGATAACCTGCTGCTCGGTATCACCAAAGCATCGCTGGTTACCGAATCGTTCATATCGGCAGCCTCGTTCCAGGAAACCACTCGTGTTCTTACAGATGCTGCTGTCCGTGGAGCACGTGACGACTTACGTGGTCTGAAAGAGAACGTTATCGTAGGCCGACTCGTACCAGCGGGAACAGGCTTGGCATTCCACAACGAGCGCCGCAAGCAACGTTCCAAAGTCAGCCTTGATCACGATCAAGCGTTTGACCAGGTCATCGAGCAAGAGAGCGCTTTGGCTGCCGGTTCTTTGACAGCTGCGGATGCTGTGCCAGCAAGTCTGCTAGACAGCCTTGGATCAGCAGACGGTGGTGGTATTGTAGATAACAGTTAGGTGATTATTCACCCGTGCTATCGGCTTAAGTGACACGTCACGTAAAGCCAAAAGGAAAGCCCTCTTTATGAGGGTTTTTTTTTGCTCT
>JALZWO010000111.1 GCA_023300375.1 Granulosicoccus sp.
CAGTGCTTGGGTGCATGCCAATGCTGATACGCTATATGCTCAGGCATTAAGCTCTGTGGAGCAAGAAAATTACTCTGAAGCTCTGGCGCAATTGCGACAACTTCAAAGAAATTACCCGACATTCAAGCAGATGGCTGCGGTACAAACGCGAATGGCTGTTTTGCAAGAAGCTGCGGACGCGGGTGGATCGTTACCCGTGTTTTTAAACGCTCTGACATTGCGAGATCAAGGGCAAGTCATGGAAGCTTTAGCGGAGCTAAACGTCATTGCTCAAGCTTATCCTGCAGGTGCACTAACGGATGATGCGTTGTATATCACTGCTTATTTGCAAGTCATGGATAGGTACGATTATGCTGCTGCTCGTGAGGCGTTGGTCACACTCCAGCAACGGTTTCCTGAATCTGCTTATGCAGATTCAGCATTGTATCTTGATGCGATTGCAATGGAACAGCAAGGTGATACTGAAAGCGCCAAACTTGCATTAATAGAGCTGCGAGATAAGCATACTGCTTTGAGTTTGCCTTTAGGTTTTCGTTGGCCTGTGGGAACGATTTTGTCGCGTTACTGGTTTGATCGAGCCGACCGACGTCTGGCTATTGTTCAAGCTCGAATTGCTAGCGCCAGTGCCGTTTTAAATGAACACGTGATGGATGATGGTAAGTTACGTGTTGCAGTGAATGTTGATGGTGCAGATATACACCTGCTGCTGTCTCCCAGTCCAATGACGCAGGCCACTGTCTGGCTAGATGCTGCAATGGATAACCAGTTGCCACCTGCTGTTGGGGTATTTGATGGCACTGTAGAAGGTGTCGAGGTTAGTTGGGTTCGCGCTGTTTTGCGTAATGGCTCAATTCGAGGCGTGGTGAACATTGATGGTGTGCAAAGTCAGCTGACACCCTCAAACCTGATAGGCACGCTGGATTACTATCAGCCTCGATCACGTAAACGCAACATAGATGGCGGTCTGCATTCTGATCTGGCGGACAGCGTGCAAGGACTTGATGTGTTGGTGGCGCCACCTGCGCCAGCGAGTGATTTTACATCGCGTTCGGTTACGGTTCAAAGCGATGTTCGGACAGTGCCAGTGTCGATCGTTGTGGATAGTCAGTACGATCGGTATTATGCTGGTGAAGGTTTGATCCATGCACTCAACAACCTTAATGTAGCAGATGGTGTTTACCGTGATTTTGGCTTTGCTCTATCGCTAGACGAAGCGGTTCAGTTTTCTGAAGTAGACGATCCGCTGCTGACAAGTGCAGTTCCATTAGAGACTATTTTGCGTTCTTTTCGCAACTATCGAATGCAATACTCAACCGTGTTCAAAGACAGTGCGGTGTCTTATCTGTTTACCGGTAATCAGAGAACCGATGTTACGTTGGGGCTTGCGTGGATAGACACCGCTTGTCGCACCGATGGATATGATGTTGGCGTGACAACTCCCAGTAGCTTTGGAGATGTATTACTGACCCACGAGCTGGGTCACTCTTTTGGTGCGCAGCATGATTCCGACACGCAGTGCAACGACAATAGGTTATCGGTCATGTGGCCAAACATTTCTGATAAGACAACCACTGAATTTACACATTGTGCCCGAGAGAGTGTGAGTGGCGCACATGCAAAATCATGTCTAGTGAACAGTATCGATTTGTCACTCTATGCCTACTCCAGTGGTAACACGGTGAGTTTCACTGTGTTCAATGCAGACAGTTCACTTGACGTGGATGCGCAGCTTGCCGTTGAAACTAGTTCGCCAAATCAGTTGCAATGGCCTGAGCAATGCTTCGGACAAACACCTACGAGCGCTATTTGCAATCTTGAGGCTGTGGAAGGGGGAGAGTCGCGCACCATTGATTTTCCGGTGAGTAGCGCCTTTGCGAGCAGTGACGCTCTGGTCACTGCCCAAGTGTCACCCACCGCTGTGCTGGAGTTGAGCAACGAGAACAACGAGGCAACGATTTCTTTGTTGGCAGGCAGCTCTTCTGGAAATTTGCCGAGTAACGAGTCACCCTTGGCCGAGGCAGATTCCAGTACCTCGGAAGGTGTTGTTCAGACACCGGTAACAGGGGCGGCTAAGTCGGGAGGTGCTCCGAGCTATCTGTTGTTGGGTTTGTTGGGACTGATGGCTTTGCGGTGGTATAGAACTGGCAAATTACCAGTGCAGACCACCAAAGAGCTGGCAGGCTCCTACTGATGTGGCCTCAGTGCAGCTAACGACGGCTTAAGATGTGCTCGCTATTGAGATTCTTCGCTCACTTCGGGTCGGTCGCCAAGACGCACCCGAAAAGTGAGTTCTTCAAGCATGTTGTCAAGATAAGCGTCTTGATAAGGCACTTGCTCATAGCCACGCAGCAATATGAGTTTCACTGTGGCTCCGGGCGGCAAAGCAGATACTGCTAGCAACAGCTGAGTCGCTGTAGTTACTGGTTGTTCGCCTATCTGCACAACAATATCCATCGGCCTTATGCCCGCCACGGAAGCAGGTCCGTAATCTCTAACAGCTGTGATAACCACGCCTTCGTCGGTCGCATCAGCCAGTGCGGGGAACATGTTGAGATCCTCCACCCCGAGACCTAGCCACCCGCGTGAGACAGAGCCCAGTTCAACGATTTGTGGCACCACTTGTGCCAGAAGCTCAACAGGGATGGCATAACCGATGCCAACAGCGTTGGAAGCTCCTCTAAACACCGCTGTGTTGACACCGACGAGCTGCCCCAGTGGGTTAATGAGCGCACCACCTGAATTCCCTGGATTGATGGCAGCATCAGTCTGAATGAAATTCTGCCAAACTGAGCCACTAGCTATGCGTCGGTGTGTGGCGCTCACGATACCTTGAGTGACTGTCTGGCCAACACCGAATGGGTTGCCAATAGCTAACACAATATCGCCGACTTTCGATGGTTGAGCTTCGTCAAGTCGAACGGCCGGCAGCATAGCTGCATCGATTTCTACTACGGCGAGATCTGTTTCTAGGTCGCTACCGATAAGTGTTGCGTCAAATTGTCGGCCATCACTGAGTACAACGTTAATAATATCGGCGTTGTTCACCAGATGAAGGCTGGTGAGCACAATACCGTCTGTGTCAACGATAACTCCGGATCCTTGTCTTGCATCTTGATCACTTGCTGAGCTGTTATCACTTAACAAGTTGATTTCAGCCGTTAGTGGGTTATTGCCTGCGTAGATACTAACCACCGATGGAGAGACCCGCATGATGCCATCGTAGTAGCTATACGGCCGACTAGCGGGTGGTTGTCCGCTGATTAATTGTGTGGCATTTGGCTCTAATTTGTATTCAGGCTGTTCAGCTGTTGTGATGGCAGCTTGTTCTGGCGTACCAGAGAGTATCAAACCCAGTTGTTTTAGAGGCAGTAGCTCTGCCGACCAAAGGCCCGCCATCAAGCCGCAAATTATGCAGATTGAGAGAAACAGAGTACGCATGTGAGTTAAGGTTGGGTGGCGGAATTCTGCATACGGCTATGATACATCGAATAGCTAGGTTGCTTGTGTCAACGTCAGTATCTGCTTGCACTTTTGCATGCTGGGATGAGAAGCTGCGAAACCATTCACACTGGCCATGTTAGCCACATTTACTATGATAAAATGCGGGGTTACGGGCAGTGATCGGATGGGCTATTTCTTGCGAGGGCTTTTGTTGCCCCAAACTAGGAGTTTTTTCGTACCTAAAGCTATCTGAACCTAATTATTTATCGTTACCAATTTTTGTTCCTTATACATTTATCGGTTTTATCAGGGCAAGCCAGCGTGATTGGATACGCGAGCAGGGTGTGCGTATTGTTGCTGGATACTGAATTCGTTTTTTTTGGAGACATCGCATGAGTGCGGACAACAACGCAGCACCACCGGGGGATTCCTCGTTTGCTGAAACAGTAGAAGACCCAAAGCGACGCCGCATGCTAGTGCTGAGTGCTGCGGGAGTCGGAGGATTGGGCGCAGCTGCGGTCGCTGCACCCCTGATAGTCTCAATGTCACCAAGCGCTCGAGCCAAGGCGGCAGGCGCACCAGTTGAGGCTGATATTAGTAAGTTGGAGCCGGGGCGTCTGCTGACAGTAGAGTGGCGCGGCAAACCTGTATGGATCGTCAAACGTACCGAAGAAACATTGGGACGCTTGGACGCAGACACTGCACGGCTCTCAGACCCTGATTCTGCTGTAGCCATGCAGCCCGCCTATGCGCAAAACGCTGCGCGCTCAATTAAACCGGAGGTACTGGTGGTTGTAGGTATTTGCACGCACTTGGGATGTTCACCAAGCTATAGGCCTGAATTGGCTGCGCCTGACTTAGGCGCTGATTGGGACGGAGGATTTTTCTGCCCATGCCACGGCTCCAAGTTTGATATGGCCGGGCGTGTTTACGCTGGTGTACCTGCGCCGTACAACCTCGAAATCCCGCCGTATCGTTATGTTGACGACAACAATATTGTGATTGGTGAAGACTCTGAGGTAGCAGCATGAGCGCGAATCTGGAAAAACCAAATGCGGTTATGGGTTGGATAGATGAACGCTTCCCATTAACCAAGCTGCTCGAAGAGCATATAACCAAGTATTACGCCCCGAAGAATTTTAATATCTGGTACTACTTTGGCGCACTTTCCATGCTGGTTCTGGTTATCCAGATTGTGACCGGCATTTTTCTGACGATGAATTACAAGCCAGACGGTGCTCAGGCTTTCATCTCGGTCGAGTACATCATGCGTGACGTCAACTTCGGTTGGTTGATCCGATACATGCACTCCACTGGTGCATCCATGTTCTTTGTGGTGGTCTATCTGCACATGTTCAGAGGTCTTATGTATGGGTCATACAAAAAGCCGCGTGAACTACTGTGGGTATTTGGCTGCCTGATTTACGTTCTGCTGATGGCTGAGGCGTTCATGGGTTATTTACTGCCTTGGGGACAAATGAGCTACTGGGGAGCGCAGGTCATCATTTCTCTGTTTGGTGCTATCCCTTTCGGTATCGGTGATGCGTTGACTCTATGGCTCAAAGGCGACTACATCGTTTCAGATGCCACACTCAATCGCTTCTTCGCACTGCATGTCATCGCTGTGCCTTTGGTGTTGTTGTTCTTAGTGGTGGCCCACATCATGGCTCTGCACGAAGTCGGTTCAAATAACCCAGATGGTATCGACATCAAGTACAACAAAAATGCGGCTGGTATTCCGAAGGACGGAATTCCGTTTCACCCTTACTACACCGTGAAGGATTTCATGGGTGCAATTGTTTTCTTGATTGTGTTCTTTGCCATTGTATTTTTTGCTCCAGAGATGGGCGG
>JALZWO010000112.1 GCA_023300375.1 Granulosicoccus sp.
GAACCTGCAGCAGGTATTTACTCCCATAACCCGACTGGTATTAACAGGCGGTTTGCAGGTTTTAAGCGAGCTGCATTCCTAACAACGGCTGAGACTCCGAGAAAATTTCGCGAATTATCGCAGTTACATTGACACTAGTCTTGGGTCGCGCATTTTGTATTTGGTCTGAAATATAGGGTGTTGATAGGCAGCTGTCAGTTGAACTCAAGACTTGGAGCGGTCGTTCGATATTTGTTCTCTCTGTTGGATTCAGGCAATATTTGAACTGCGGCTATCGGCCCAGACTGTCATAGGATAGGTGGAGCTTTTCAGTGTATGTAAAACTGCTAGTTTCTTGTGTTTATCCTAAGCTCATAAATTAGATGAATTTATGTGATAGATGAGAATCATTCTCGAGATACATGACAGGAAAAACGAATATATTTTAATCACTGGTTTTTCCGGTTATTAATGCTTTTAGGCAGCACTATCAATTTCTAGTGTAATTTAAGAAGCGAAACAGATCGCAGTTAGCAAATCTTCTAGAAGTTAGAGCCCTTGACGAAATCAAATAAATACATACAATGTATGTATGATGGAATTTGATTGGGATCCAGCGAAAGCCAAGAGAAATCTCAAGAACCATGGTGTTTCATTCAATGAAGCCAAAACCGTGTTCTATGACGATTTCGCGAGGCAATTTTACGATGAAGGGCACTCCGAGGAAGAGGGCCGTTTCCTACTACTCGGTGTTAGCAATACTTCGCGAATATTGTTGATCTGCCATTGCGAACTAGAATCCAAAGATGTAATACGAATAACTTCAGCCAGAAAAGCAACGGCAAAGGAGCGCCAACTGTACGAGGGGCCAACGCCATGAAAAAAGAATACGATTTATCAAAAATGAAATCTCGTCGCAATCCCTACGCGGCAAAGCTCAAAAGGCAAGTAACAATTCGAATGGGCGATGATGTCATTGAATACTTTAAAGGTATGTCCGAAGAGTCCGGAATTCCGTATCAAACACTCATTAATTTATATTTGAAAGACTGTGTAGCAAAAGAGCGAGAGTTAGATCTGACATGGCATTCTCGCGGTGCAGCCTAACAAATCGCTGCAGGCGAAACGTGACAGCTCACTCCCTGCGCTGCCGCTCCGGTCAGTCACTGTCAAGTTCGCGTGAGCTGGGCGTTAGGCTCACTGATTGGCATTGGAGTCAAATTGGACTTTAACAAATCATACCCCGTAAATGATGAACCTCGACTTTGGCAGCTCCAAACGGAGTTTATGACTGAAGCCGAAGGGTTGTTCGGCTCAAGAGATCAAGCAAAAATAATCTATCAACCATCATGGGATGTAGATGGTCCTCATGTCAGGTATACACCAAACAAAGACGGGGCGTTTGCAGAGTTAGGGTTTAATGCAAAAACCGATTGGAGAATGGTTGTTTATCAACCTTCTCATGAAACGGTTCATCTGCTTGACCAGCATGGAGGTCAGCAAACAAATCTTCTTGAAGAAGGTGCCGCTGTAAGGTTTTCCTTGGATATGATGAACAAGTATGGGTTTGATCCCGCTGGCTTACCGGAGATAGACTCGTATAAAGCTGCATTGAAATTATTCGATTCATTGGGCAATGAGCCATATTTCATTGCGAAAGAGCTTAGGTCAAAATGTGATAAGTTTATTTTAATTGATGCAACAGCACTAAAAGCTAAATGTCCTGATGCATCTGAGAGAATCATATCAAAAATGCTGTCAAAGCCAGTAATGCGTTGAGTTGTAGCTGAATGCCTAACAAAAACTTGTATTCGATATTGTACGCGCTGCGAGAATTGCTATGTGGCTGTGTTCCTCTTTACAGCAATTTACGCAGCACATACCATGCGAGTAGAGCTGGCGTTAGGTCTTAAAATATGAAGCACATAGCACGCATCCAGATCGAGCACTATCGAGCACTAAAAAGTGTAGATTTTCGACTAGGTGCAATGGCGGTATTGATTGGTGAGAATGATGTCGGGAAGACAAGTGTTCTTAATGCGCTCAAAACCTTTTATGCGAACAAAAAACTCTCTGACGAAAATGACTTTCATCTTCATGATTGTGACAATCCTGTTGTTATCACACTTACTTTTTTGTGCGACGAAAACGAAGTAGTTATTCGTAGAGTGTACGAGTTCAACAAACCGCCGGTGACGCAGTTTTTAGAAAGTGGCGAATTTAAGAAAGCGCCAAAAGAACTCACAGATGAAACCATAAATCAGGAAGGCTTCTACTTTTTCCCAGTGAATCGTGACATCGCTGTTCAATTCGCGATGACAAAAACAGCACTTCTAGGAAAGCTGGTTCGGGATTGCGTTCGGGCTAAGATCGAGGAAGCTGACTCTAAGAATTCATTGGATATTCTTATCGAAAAGACACGGGAAGCCGTGGAAGAGCCGAGAGTGGGGCTTGAGCATTATTTGCGTCAGCAAATGCATAACGAAACTCTAAATCTCAAGTTTGATGACGTGAGTATCGATCCAGTTGACGGAGTTTCATTTACTCCAGGACTTTCGGATGATCGAGTAGGCGCACTGCCGCTTGCTAACCGCGGTGCAGGTACTCAGAATAATCTTGTGATAGCTCTTTTTCGTTACCTTGCTGAACGTCAAACAGCGAAAAGCTTGATTATTGCGCTTGAAGAACCTGAAAATTCACTTCACCCTAAGGCTCAGCGACAACTGTTAGCTGTTCTTCTGGAACTGTCTAATCAAAATCAGGTGATATGTACAACACACTCTCCAGTATTTATCGAAAGAACACAGTTTGAAAGTAATGTTCTTATCACAAGAAAAAAAGATGGTAGATCAGACGCCAAAGTATTTACGAGCGAAGCGCTAGAAGAGGTACGCAGTGAGCTGGGCATCCGGCCGGCGGATGCTCTTTTAAAGGGTGGAGGAAATTGTGCCTTAATCGTTGAGGGATATACCGAAGAAGAGGCGGTTCCAGATTTCTTTGAGGCGTGTGGGAAAAGTGAATTTGAGTTGGGCATATCGGTAATAAATGCAGGAGGATCAGATTTCGAAAAATTACGAAATATCTGTTTGTTATTAAAGTCATTTGATATACCGGTGGTGATCATGCTTGACGCAGACGCGAAAAATTACGCCGATGATCTCAACCGGGCCAAAGAAAAAAGCTTAACCAATCTCGAAGAAGTAGTTGTTCTGAGTAAGGGTACAATTGAAGATTATTTCCCAAAAAAAATAATTCGAGAGCTACTCAATGAAGAGTTTAAAGCTAATCCTCGCATCGCAGAGGAGGATTTGCCTGATGACTTGCAAGGTGAGGCGCTACTTAGCCAAATAAGGCGATTGATGCATGAAAGAAAATGTGGGCAAGGAATTGATTATTTCAAGCGTGTACTGGGACTTAAGGGAGTCAAGCTCATGATCAGAGACAAAATACCAATTGATCGTGAACTGCGATCGATTATAGAGAAAGTAACGGACATAGCGACGAGGACCTAACAAAGCCATGCAGCCCTACGAATTATAATTTGACCGCCTTGCTACGTCGTTGCGCCGCATTTTAGCGTGAAAACGGCCAGTTTTATATTTGCATCTGATGGCGGCGTTAGGCTGAAGAAAAATTAGTCCTCTGTCTAGCTTCTTTGATGATGTCATCAGCAGTAAACGGCGCGGCTCTACCGCATAAATAAGTTCTGCTAAACGACTGTACATCAGAATTAGAAAGTTTCAATTTGGCTTTTATGTGTGCACGCGCATGTTTTTTATCAACTGGCTGTTGGCTCTGATGAATTATTTCGCTGAGTAAGTATTCTCGCCGTATTCTTCCTTCTTTTCCCATTGTGGTCATCATCATTCTGACCATGATATCTTTTAGAAATATGTCACTGCTAATCGGGTGTAGCATCCCGGCGCATGCGGCAACTGCATTGCTAATACTATTATTGCCAACGAGTGCGTGGTAAAAATTTGGAATGATGTCTTCCAATTGAGCTAGGGTAATTTCTGAATACGGAGATACACAAAAACTGAATGGCGCTTTACTGTTGGGGTGTAGTTTTGAATTGATAAAAAAAGCGGAACAAGCGCAGAAAACAAGAAACAGCTTATTAGAGATTTTCTCGTTAATTCCAGCTAATGCTTCTACGACTTCGTCCCAAGATAAAAAAATCCCGTCTGAAAAGTGAAGCCCATGGTGCTTATGTGCATGTGCATCAATATGAATCAAAGGAATTGAATCAGGCCGAATATTATTTTCTATATTCTTCAGTGTTTCCAGAAACACTTCAGGTGCTCTTGTCTCATCGTAATTAGTTTTCAATGGACCCAGGTATCCGTCTATGTTGGTAACAGTTTCGTATATTCTTTTGGCACCGCCAACATCAGCTGGTGGCAGACAATTTATAAAATTAATATAATGGAATAATACAAGATCGGACATATGTTGATACTTGGAATTAGCCTAACAAGGCAGTGTAGACCGACAATTTACGCGGTGTTTTTATTGTGATTTCGCTGTCGCTCAATTTTACCATAATAAAAACCCCGCATAAATTGCGGCTAACTGCGGCGTTATGCCAAAGAAAGATACATCGACATGACGCTAAACCTTGAAAATAAAGACCTTGCTCTCATCCCCGGACCAGAGAGGATATCTCAGCCATTCAGTAGTGTAAATTTACAGACAATAGTCGCATACACTTGTGTTGAAATATCAAATGCACTACTTGCAATAGAGGGTATTGAGCTACAAGAAGCACAGACAAATTCTATGTGGGACTGGAAAGCATCACTAGCAAGCGGAGCTGAAAAAGCTATTTTTGAAATGACTTGCATGGGGGAGTTTGACGAAATATGGGGAGGCTTTCAGCTAAAGGGTAGTTGTGAGAAAGGGCAGCTTCTTCACGTATGGGGCACTCTGCGAGAGCGAGGGTATACTGCAGTTTGGATGCATGATAATGATTGTGAAATGTATACGATTGAGGGATTTAAAAGAAAGTTCAGTGAAAATGCATAACAAGGCAGTGTAGACCGACAATTTACGCGGTGTTTGGTGTCTCGAGATATTAAATGAACAATAATGAATCTATACTAGTGCATGTCGAATCTCTGGGAGGAGGTTATGTTTGGGACGCTGAAGTATTTGCTGTAAGCCTGCTAGATGTAGCTGTGTCTGAAGTTGAAGTCGACTCTTTGTACCAGCTTCAGGGAATGCAGCAGCTATTGATTAACGCGGAAGTGCTTTCGTTCAGTGCAATTGTAAGAATGGCAAAAATACCAAAATTAGAGTCTTTGGTATTATCCAACCACAATCTATCTTTGCAACAGGTTGAGGATCTTAAATCTTATGGTCCCGACATAGAATTAATCACTGAATGAGCGTTTTAAAAGGCACATATCAAAGCAATGAGCTCGACAGCGTACCCACTGCGAATTGTTGCGGCCTTAGCTGTAACAAACCTCATGCTTAAATCAACCAAAGATGCACAGTTGCTCCTCGAATCTTTAGATGCACCAGTGCGTTTACTGACTCATCTCAGATTAGTAGGAGAGGCCGCAGAACATTTGGTTTTAGCGTTGGAAGAGATGGGTATAACCTTTAAAGCGGAACTTGTTCGCTTAGGTGCGTCAATCCATGATGCTGGAAAGATTGTTCATCCTGCCGAGCTTTCTGGAAAAGGTAACCTGCACGAACTTGCGGGAGAAGAGTTGCTACTTAGGCATGGTGTTCAGTCAGATGTGGCAAGGTGTTGCGTTAGTCATGCCCGTTATGAAGCAATGGAAGTTTCTTTTGAGGAGCTTTTAGTTGCACTATCTGACAAGCTCTGGAAAGGTAAGCGCGAAGAGAACCTGGAGCTTCGAGTGATAGATGAGGTTGCAATGCGTTTGGGTAAGGATCGGTGGGATGTATTTAGTGACTTAGATAGTTGCTTTGAGAGGGTGGCAGCGGATGGAGGATCAAGGCTGTCTCGTAGCAAAGTCAACTAACAAGGCAGTGCAGATAGACAATTTATGCGGAGTTTGCATTGTGATGTCGCTGAGTTCCACATTACCACAATGCATACCACGCAGAAATTGCCGCTGACTGCGGCGTTAGGTGAATGTTGCAGGTTTTCTTGGAATGAGGAAAACCTATCACGTTCGCCGGTCCAAGGTTGCGGTAGCACTCCAATCGCTTTCAGCGTCACGGAGATATAGGATTAAATTGGGACGATGCGTGACAAAACTTAAAACGCTTTTTCTCTGCTGTGCCGCTTGCAGAAAGTTTTCTGCATTGATTGACAAAATACTTCTTTGCTTGCGCACGACATCCCCGATACTTGATTGTCCCGAAACCGTAGCTTAGGCATACGGATCCGTAATCAATCTTATTGTTTTTCTCAACCCAAGTAATACGATATGTGGGTTGCTTTATGATGCGCGCGTGCGTAATCGATAAAGTCGCTACGTAGATAAAGATGACTGCTATTAGAAGCTTTGAAAATGACTTTGGTCTAAGGAGCGACATAACAACAAACTGCTTTTATCGGGACACCAAACTTAGTCGGCCAGAACGTGATTTTCTCCACCAGTATAAGCTTGATAATTGAACAGTGTCTATATTTTCTAGTGATGTAAAATGTGGTGGAGAGTGAGATATTGAATCAATTACATTTTTGGAGGCTCATTGGCTAGTCACGTGCGTCTAAACCAGTCCCTGCAATTGGCGCACACAGCAGCGGCACGCTATAAAAAACACAATCCTTACCTACGGCCTCATTGAGGACTTACCAGTCGTCGTCCATGAAATAGCGAAGGCGCTGATCGACATCCTTCTAATGGCAGCAATCAGCTTAAACGCGTCATAGCAAGCAGAACCAGTAAGGGCTGCTGTTGCAAGAAAAGCACTATATTTCTAATAGTGAACAGTTCGCCGATCATCTGTTCTCTTTTGCACGAATAGCTTGTCTCTACAAGCTATATATTTCACAAGTATCCCCCAAATGGGTGATGACGTGATGGCCAAAAGATGGCACTTTAATAGGCGACTGTTCACTTGTAACCAACGGAAGTTCGATGTTGAAATCCATTTTGTCTATCTCTTGCCGCATAGCCATTGCCGGATGCAGTAGTAGCTCCTCCACATCAGATGAGGTGGATGTAGACACAAGGCTATTAGAATTCCCGTCTATAGAAGCAGTCGAAACTGTTACCGCATAAGATATGGTCAGCTCGGCAAGTATTAAAGTTATTCTATAGCGATGATGGTGTTAAACATTCGCGCACATTAACGGTGATGAGTTTGTAGGCACGTGGTGGTTAGATGAAGATGGATTAATTTTGTAGCCATTTCTGAAAATTTTATGTTCAACAAAAGCTCTGATGCTTATGTTTTTTATGATTATTCGTAAGCAGGTTCATTAGTGGTTTGACCGTAACTGAAGACGATTCACTAACGTTGGCCAATCTTTAATTCAATCAAAAAAGTAGATCATTAAAAAATTGAATATCAGCATACTTTTCGCTACTTCTCTAACTATCGGCTGTGCAACCGGTGGGGACGTTAATGGTGTGGCAACCTCATCACCATTAACAAAGCCCGAAATCAATTCACTTTTGATAGGAAATACATTTCCTTTCTCAAAAGGCGGAATGTACTTTGCGTCTGAAACCCAAGCAACGGTGAGTTGGGATGGCAAGACAGAAAATACTGACTGGTACGCGAATGACGAAAGCGAATTTTGCTACACAGTGGAGTTGTTTGGTGGCAATGAAGAATGCCTGGCCCTAAAAAAATCTCCCTCTGGTGACTACGAGCGTAGTTTTGAAGGCAAAACGACCATTGTAAAATCCAGTGATATCAAATCAGGAAACACACTCTGATAATATTTTTTTCAATGAATATTTCACTGACAAATTGTTCACTTTGGATACGGGAATTTTAATGATAAAAATAGTCTTCGGCGCACTGTGCTGGTTAGCAGTAGCCGTGGTTCTACCATTTCAGATCCAGCAGCAGAGACCGCGTTGACGGACGTATTTTTAGATAGTGCTGTTGAAGATATTTCGTACCGTACTGATAAGTCGCGTTTTTTTACAACATAGTTGAGTAGAGAAAATGAACTCATTATTAAAGTTTGCTTCCACTATATTATTATTTGCATTAGTTTCCGGATGCCAGCAAATACCAAAGGAAGCTTTATCAACTGGAGGGGTTACAACCGCCTCTTATGATCGGGTGACTGCTGATGGCATAGGCAGTTTAGTGGGTAAAAAATTAGAGTTGAATGGAAATAGTATTTCATTATCAGAGGATGGTACTTTTTCAGGCACTTGGGAAAACGTGCCAATTGCCGGCACTTGGGAAATGAAAGATGATTACTTTTGCCGAGTGTTAACCGAATTTCATAATTCCGATAGCCTAGGGAGTGAAGATTGCCAGTTATGGGAGCTAAAAGAAAACAGCGTGCGTGGAACACGGGACAGAGGCAATGGAAGCTCGTTCATTTACGCAATAGAATGATGATAAAACCGGCGTATTTATTGTGGCTTCTCTCTTTAGTAGTTATTGGCTGCGCATCGCCAAGAGATAAAGGAGTCACCGTGGGAATGAACATGGATGAAGTGGAAAGTTTAGCGGGCCCCCCTACTAGGGTGAAGAAGTTCCAGTGTAAAAAAGGTTGGAAAAACTGTATCGTCATCTGGCAATATGATGGTAATAGCGTCAGTTTTTCCGACGGCATTGTTGATTCTACCCAGTAGGGCAAACTTTTGATAAAGTTTAGGCTCTAGGTGTACATTTCGTACCACTGTGTATGATCTATTGCATTTTATGAATAACCAATCAAATAATCACATGCTCAAGAACTATTCCCGATTAACAGTCGTTGTCGGAGCTCTATTCATTTTACTGTCGTCTGCAAAGCTGATGGCATCCGAAAATATTGA